>DASYZH010000408.1:0-29433 GCA_035946435.1 Puia sp.
ATATGAATAGAAAACATTTGCTTTTTGTCCTTTTTTTATGCGGTTGTATTTCCGGCAGCGCCCAGCAGGTGGGCTCTTCCCCGGAGTATATCAGGGCGCTGACGTCGCAATGGAAGGGCGAGCGCTTCCCGGATGGCAGGCCGAAGGTGCCGGACGATCTGCTCGAACGGTTAAAACCGCTGTCGCTCGAAGATGTCTGGGGAGTCTTGCGGAACAAGGGTTTTCAAAACCAGTTCGAGGGCAACTGGCAGGTGATCGATCCAGACAGCGTGATGACGGGACGGGTGGTGACTGCGCAATACATGCCATCGCGGCCTGATCTTATCGATGTGATCAACCAGGAGGGGAAGGCCGAAGGACGGGGACAGCATGGCGGCACGAACAGCTGGCCTATCGACATCCTCACGGATGGAGATGTCTATGTGGCGGACGGCTATGAGAAGATGGCCGACGGCACATTGATCGGTGATAACCTGGGCAATTCCATCTATGCGCATTCGCATCGCGGCGTGATCTTTTATGGCTCGGTGCGGGATATGGCCGGGCTCAGCGAGATCAAGGGTTTCAACGGCTGGGTCAAGGGGTCCGATCCTTCCTATATTCAGCAGATGATGCTGACCTCGATCAATGCACCGATCCGGATCGGCCGGGCGGTGGTCCTGCCGGGGGATGCCGTGCTAGCCAACAAATGGGGAGTGATCTTTATACCCGCGTATCTTTTACAGGAGGTAGTCATCACATCCGAGGTCACGGAGCTGCGCGATGAGTTCGGTCACCAGCGGCTGCGGGAGAAGAAATACCTCACCGGGCAGATCGACAGCCAGTGGACGGAAGACATCAAAAAAGATTTCCTGGATTGGTTGAACCATTATCCCGGAAAGCTGCCGATGACGAAAAAAGAGCTCGACGATTATCTCAAGGAAAGAAATTATTAAAACCAAGATTATGGCTCACAATAACGGCCGCCGGAGCTTTTTGCAAAAGGCGGCATTGGGTGGAATGGCCCTGGGCGGGCTGTTCAACCTTTCGTTCGAGGACAGGATCGCGTCCACGACCGCGGGAGTGCGGCGGGCGTCGGCTCCTTCGGATCTCAAGATCACGGATATGCGGTATGCGGTAGTTCAGAATGTCGGCCGTACGGCCATTATCCGGATCGATACCAACCAGGGCATTTATGGCCTGGGTGAGGTCCGGGATGGCGCGGATGAGCGTTATGCGCTGATGTTGAAGAGCCGGATACTGGGACAAAATCCCTGCAATGTGGAGATGATCTTTAAGCAGATCCGGCAGTTCGGGGGACCGAGCCGGCAGGCCGGCGGCGTTTGCGGAGTGGAGATGGCCCTATGGGATCTCTGTGGGAAAGCGTACAATGTGCCCGCCTGGCAGCTGTTGGGTGGAAGATACCGGGATAAGATCCGGCTGTATGCCGATACGCCGGAGGCCAGCTCGCCGGAAGAGCAGCGGAAGCTGATCCGTTACCGGCTGGAGGAGCAAGGATATACCTGGCTGAAGATGGATCTCGGCATCGAAGAGATCAAAGGCATTCCCGGGACCCTGGTGAATGCGGAGTATTGGGGACCTAAGCTTAGCCAGTGGCAGGGCGGCTATATGTCCTATGCCGAGACGGCGCATCCCTTCACACAGATCCAGATCACGGACAAAGGGTTCGAAGAGCTGGCGAAGATCGTCGACAATGTGCGCGGAATGGTCGGCTACAGCATCCCGCTGTCCACGGATCACTATGGGCATTTCGATCTGAACAACGGTATCCGCCTGGGACGGGCGTTGGAGAAATACCGGCTGGCCTGGCTGGAAGACATTATATCCTGGGAGCTCACCGATCAATGGAAGACGATCACGGACGCGCTCGAGACGCCGACGCTTACCGGCGAGGATATTTATTTGTTGAAGAATTTCAAACCGCTGATCGACACGCATGCGGTCGACATTATCCATCCCGACCTGGTGACTTCGGGCGGTTTGCTGGAGACCAAGCATATCGGCGATTATGCCGAAGAACATGGGATCGCCATGGCGATGCACCAGGCCGGTACGCCTGTGAGCTTTATGGCTAATGTGCATTGCGCGGCGGCCACGCAGAATTTCCTTGCGCTGGAACATCATAGCATCGACGTGCCGTGGTGGGAAAGCCTCGTCAAAACCACGGATGGCCGGGCGCTGATCACCAAGGGATTTGCCAACGTCCCGTTGAGCGCGCCGGGGTTGGGCATCGAACTGGATGACGAGGTGGTGAAGCAGCATTTAACGGCCAACGACAAGACTTTTTTCGCGCCGACGCCCCAGTGGGATGATCTGCGTTCGCATGACAGAATATTCAGCTGATGAAAAAAAAGGATCTGATCTATACCGGGGTCATCGCAGCGGCGGTGATCATAGCCCTTTGTTTCCCAAGATGGTTCCTGGAGATACACGGGTATAGGCTTACCGGGCTCATTACGCCGCTGTTGCAGGTGATCATGTTCGGCATGGGCACGAGTATGAGTGTCGGGGATTTCGCGGGTGTCATCCGTATGCCCAAAGGGGTGATCATCGGGGTGATCAGTCATTATCTCATCATGCCGTTGGTGGGTTTTACGCTGGCCAGCATCAGCGGGCTTCCTTCGGAGATCGCCGCGGGCATCATCCTCATCGGTTGTTCGCCCAATGGCATGGCTTCGAATGTGATCTCGTTTTTGGCCGGGGCCAACCTGGCCTTGTCGATCACGATCACGGCCGTCTCCACCTTGTTGTCGCCGTTGATGACCCCCTTGTTGATGAAGGTGCTGGCGGGACAGTTCATCGCCATCAATACCGGCGCGATGATGTGGGACATCATCAAAATGGTCATCATACCTATTGCGGCTGGGTTGATCTTTAACCGACTGTTCAGAGGCAGGTCCGATTGGCTGGATAAGGCGATGCCTGTGGTGTCGATGGCCGGCATCGCGATCATCATTACGATCATCACGGCGGCGGGAAGGGGCAGCCTGCTCACTATCGGGCCCTTGCTGATCCTGCTGGTGACGGTGCATAATCTTTCGGGTTATTGTCTGGGGTATTGGTCGGGCCGGTTGTTCAGGATGAACGAGCGGGATTGCCGTACGATGGCGATCGAGGTGGGTATGCAGAATGGAGGCCTGGCGAGCGGATTGGCCAAGGGGATGGGAAAGATTGCCACGGTAGGGCTGGCGCCCGCGATCTTTGGACCGTTGATGAATATCACAGGGTCGCTATTAGCTTCCTATTGGCACCGGCGACCACCGGTGAATGAAAGAAGGAAGGGTGTAATGGGAGGGGCCATGTTACTTGCGGTGCTATTGTCGGTGAGTTTGCTGGCCGGATGCGGTGGGCATTCACACCGGTATGATGGAAGCGTTGGCGCCGATTGGCCGGCGTATGGCGGAAACCCGGCCGGCAACCGGTATTCGCCGCTGGACCAGATCAATAAAGGCAATGTCGGGCGGCTGGCAGTCGCATGGACCTTCGATACAGGAGAGAACACCGACACGTCGGGGAATGGACATGAGATACAATGTCAGCCAATCGTGGTGGACGGTGTACTGTTTGGCACGACGCCGGAACTGCATGTCTTTGCCGTCGATGCTACCGATGGGCGGTTGCTATGGAAATTCGAAACGCCTTATATACGACAACGTTTCAATACCAATCGCGGTGTGTTGTATTGGCAGCAGGGTTCCGACAGACGGATCCTTTATAGTTCGGGCTCCGGCTTGTATGCCCTCGATGCCGGTACCGGCAGGCCGGTGAAGTCTTTTGGCAATGATGGGATGGTCGATCTGCATGAGGGGCTGGGAGTGGCGCTTGGTCATCCCGTGGAGCAACTGATGGTCACGGCGACGACGCCGGGAGTGATCTACCGGAATACGCTGATCATCGGCAGCAGCGTATCGGAAGACGGGGATGCCGCGCCGGGACATGTGCGGGCGTTCGACATCGTCACGGGAAAATTAAAATGGGTCTTTCATACGATACCGCTTCCCGGCGACCCGGGGTACGACACCTGGCCAAAGGATGCCTATCGGAAGATCGGTGGCGCCAACTGTTGGGGCGGGCTGGCGGTAGATGAGAAACGGGGGATGGTCTTTTTCGGAACAGGCAGCCCTTCCGTGGATTTCTATGGAGGGGCCCGCGGGGGAGAAGATCTTTTTGCGAACTGTATCGTGGCCGTGGATGCGGAAACAGGGCGGTTGCGGTGGTACTATCAGACCATTCATCACGATCTGTGGGACCGCGATATCCCCTGTCCGCCGAATTTAATGACGGTGAAACATGCGGGCCGGATGGTAGATGTGGTGGTGCAAGCCACCAAGGATGGGTTGATGTATGTGCTGGACCGGGATAGTGGGCGGAGCCTGTTCCCTGTGGAGGAAAGGGCCGTGCCGACGGATGGTCTGCCGGGGGAGCATCCCTGGGCCACGCAACGGTATCCGGAAAAGCCCGCGCCGTTAAGCCGGCAGACACTGGCGGACACCGATCTTACCGAACTTTCACCTGAAGCGCATGCCTATGCCCTTAGCCGGTTCCGACGCACGGTCAGACCGTATAACAAATTCCTGCCCCCGGATACTACGGGTACGCTGTTGCTGGGTTATAGCGGTGGTGCGGAATGGGGCGGCAATGCCGGTGATCCGGGCGGCATCCTGTATCAAAATGCCAACGAAGCTTTCTGGGATCTGCAGATGGTCACGCTGGCGGGCTGGAATAAGGAGATCGCAAATTTATCGCATGGCCATGCTTTGTATGTCACGAATTGTTCCGCTTGTCATGGCGTCGACCGGAAAGGCAGCCCCGGCCAGTTCCCCGATCTGACGCGCATTGGCGCGCGACGTACGGCGGGGGAGATCGCGGCGATCATCGGGAGCGGTAGTGGGAAGATGCCTTCTTTTTCGCGGCTGAGTTCGGAAGAGCGGAAGGCGATCGCCGATTTTTTGCTGCGGCCCTGGGCTGTGGCGGCGACAGGTGAACATTCAGCAATCGCACCGACGGATCGCGGACATTCTGCGATCCTGCCGACGCCGGCTGATTTTCCTTATGAACCGCCTTTCACTATCAAGGTATGGCGGCAGTTCACGGATCAGCAAGGCTATCCTGCGACCAAACCACCGTGGGGAACATTGAATGCCATCGATCTGAACACGGGAGAATATATTTGGCGGGTGCCCCTGGGCGAATATCCTGAATTGGCTCGAAGAGGTATCGCTGCCACCGGCACGGAATCGTATGGTGGTCCGCTGGTCACCGCGGGCGGCTTGTTGTTCATCGCGGGAACGCGCGACGGCAAGTTTCGCGCTTTCGATAAGCGTACCGGCCAAGTGGTATGGGAGTACCGGTTACCTGTACCCGCTTATGCCACGCCCATTACCTATAGTGTCGGTGGAAAACAATACGTCGCCCTGGCCGATGGCGGTGGAAGGGGCGGCAAATGGGGCGGAAAGTATATCGCTTTTGCGCTGCCTTGAACCTTTTCCCGGTATAGTTGTAAAGTTAGCTAAGTTAAGGAATAATGAGCCCGGGAAATAAAAATATTCTGGCCGTCAACGGCGGGTCATCCAGTATTAAGTTTTCTGTGTATGACACCGGGCCGCAAGCCCGTCCTGACACCGGCGGGCAGCCGCTGCGGAAGACCTTATCCGGAAAGATCGAACGGATCGGCGAGGGCAACGCCGCACTAACGTACACTAATAGCCGAAATAAAAATAAGGGACAGTTGCCTGTGAAGGCACCCGATCTCTCCTCCGCCGGCATTTTTTTGCTGGGCTGGCTGGAGAAGCAGGCGGGGGTTTTCCCCCTGGCCGCGGTGGGGCATCGGGTCGTTCATGGTGGTTCGCGTACCGAGGCCAGTGCCGTCGACGAGGCCCTGTTAGACGACCTCCAGCGGCTTACCGTTTATGACCCCGACCATCTTCCCGGGGAGATCGAGCTGATGCGGCTGATCCGCAGGCAATATCCCGGACTCTTGCAGATCGCCTGTTTCGATACTGCTTTTCACACGACCCTGCCGCCGGTGGCCAGGATGCTGCCTATCCCCCGTCGATATGCGCAGGCGGGCATGCAGCGCTATGGTTTTCATGGACTATCGTATGCCTATATTCTCACGGAGCTCATGCGGATCGCGGGACCCGAGGTGGCAATGGGCCCGGTGATCGTGGCCCATCTAGGCAGCGGCGCCAGTCTGGCGGCAATCAGGGATGGCGTCAGCATCGATACGACTATGGGTTTTACACCGGCCGGCGGGATCGTTATGGGTACCAGGCCCGGGGATCTCGATCCGGGTGTGCTGTGGGCGATCCTGGACCGGGAGCGGTATAGTCCGGAGCAGCTCGACCATTTTATCAATCATCAATGCGGATTGCTGGGTGTGTCGGAGACGAGTTCGGACATGCAGGAATTGCTGGCGCTGGAAAGCAGCGACAGCCGTGCGGCCGATGCGGTAGCCTTGTTCTGTTACGAGGTCAGGAAGGCCATCGGCGCTTTCTCGGCGGTGCTGG
Source organism: Puia sp. (assembly GCA_035946435.1). Classification (GTDB taxonomy): domain Bacteria; phylum Bacteroidota; class Bacteroidia; order Chitinophagales; family Chitinophagaceae; genus Puia. Next base: position 6,510 of record DASYZH010000408.1, read on the forward strand.
GCGGGTTGGATGCACTGGTCTTTACCGGCGGTATCGGCGAGCGGTCTTCCGTCATCCGGAGCCGCATCTGCGCCGGTCTGGGTTATTTGGGTATCGGGCTGGATCAGCGGGCCAATGCTGCGGGTCAGGTGGCGCTTTCCACGGCGGAGATGCGGACGCGTGTTTATGCTATTCCCACAGACGAAGAGTGGATGATCGCGACAATTGTAAATCAGGTGCTATGACAGTTATAACCAAACCACAAGTGCAACCAGGTCAACCAAACCAGCAACAACCGCTGGCGCCCGAGGAGTTGCACAAGATGGATGCTTATTGGCGGGCGGCAAACTATTTATCCGTGGGGCAGATCTATCTGCGGGACAATCCCCTGCTCCGGCAACCGCTGTCGCCGGGGCACATCAAACGGCTCCTGCTAGGCCATTGGGGGACGACGCCGGGACAAAATTTTATCTATGTGCATCTCAACAGGCTGATCAAAGAGCATGATCTCGACATGATCTATATTGCGGGACCTGGCCACGGCGGGCCGGCGCTTGTTGCCAATACCTATCTGGAGGGAACCTACACCGAGATCTATCCACACATCACCAGGGATGTCACCGGTTTGCAGAAATTATTCAGGCAATTTTCTTTTCCCGGCGGCATCCCGAGTCATGTATCGCCGGAATGTCCGGGGTCTATCCATGAGGGCGGGGAGCTGGGGTATTCGTTGAGTCATGCTTTTGGCGCGGTCTTCGATAATCCGGGGTTGATGGTGGCTTGTGTCATCGGGGATGGTGAGGCGGAGACGGGGCCGCTGGCGACGGCGTGGCATTCCAATAAATCTTTGAATCCGGTTACGGATGGGACGGTTTTGCCGATCCTGCATCTCAACGGATATAAGATCGCCAATCCTACGATCCTTAGCCGGATCAGCCGCACCGAGCTGGAGCAGCTGTTGATGGGGTATGGCTGGGAGCCTTATTTCGTGGAAGGGGACGAACCGGCGCCTATGCACCAGGCTATGGCCGCGACGTTGGATACGATCCTGGAGACTATCCGGATCATCCGGGAAACAGCTGCCGGGCATGGCAATGGGGAGCGGCCGCGCTGGCCGATGCTGGTGCTCAGGACACCCAAGGGGTGGACGGGCCCCAAGATGGTCGACGGTCTTCCGGTGGAAGGTTCGTTCCGGAGCCATCAGGTCCCCTTGTCCGATCCTGCGGGCAACCCGCAGCATTTGCAGGAGCTGGAGTCCTGGTTGCGGAGCTACCGGCCGCAGGAGCTGTTCGATGCGGATGGGGCTTTGTTGCCGGAGATCGCGGCGATAGCACCGGAGGGGGAGCGGCGGATGGGGGCCAATCCGCATGCCAATGGCGGGATGTTGTTAAAGGACCTGTCGTTGCCCGACTTCCGCCAATACGCCGTAAAGATGGAAGGCCACGGCCGGGTGAAGGCAGCGGACACGCTGGTGCTGGGCGAATACCTGGCGGAGGTGGTCCGGATGAACGAGACGCAGCGTCATTTCCGCATTTTTGGTCCCGACGAGACGCTATCAAACCGGCTGGATGCGGTATTCAAAGCGACCAATAGACAATGGGAGCTACCCGTGGTCGAACCGAACGATCAATACCTCGCCCCTGACGGCCGGGTGATCGAGATGCTGAGCGAGCATCAATGCGAAGGATGGCTGGAAGGGTATCTGCTCACGGGCAGGCATGGGGTCTTCAACAGCTATGAAGCCTTTGTCCATATCGTGGATTCGATGTTCAACCAACATGCAAAATGGCTCAAGGTCACGGCGGGGCTGTCCTGGCGCCGGAAGATCGCTTCGCTGAATTACCTGCTTTCTTCGCATGTGTGGCGCCAGGATCACAATGGGTTTACGCATCAGGATCCCGGCTTTATCGATCATGTGGTGAACAAGAAAGCGGAGATCGTGCGGGTCTATCTGCCGCCCGATGCGAATTGTTTACTGTCGACGATGGATCATTGTTTGCGCAGCCGGCATTATGTGAATGTGATCGTTGCGGGGAAGCATCCTGCACCGCAGTGGCTGTCGATGGAGGAGGCGGTGCTGCATTGCACCAAGGGGGCCGGCATCTGGGGCTGGGCCAGCAACGACCAGGATTCGGAACCCGATGTGGTGATGGCAGCCGCCGGCGATGTGCCAACGCTGGAGATACTCGGTGCCATCTCGATCCTGCGAAAAAGGCTGCCCGGGCTGAAGATCCGCATGATCAACGTGGTGGACCTGATGAAGCTGCAACCGCAAAGCGAGCACCCGCATGGGTTGAGCGATTATGATTTCGATGGGCTGTTCACGCGCGACAAACCGATGATCTTTGCCTATCATGGTTATCCCTGGCTGATACACCGGCTTACGTACCGGCGGGCCAATCACGACAACATGCATGTGCGCGGGTACAAGGAGGAGGGGACGATCACGACACCTTTCGATATGACTGTTCTCAATGAGATGGACCGTTTCCACCTGGTGATGGATGTCATCGCGCGGCTGCCGCAGCTGGGACAGCGTGCGGCCTATCTCAAACAGGACATGGAGGATATGCTGATCCGTCACAGGGCCTATATCCGGGATCAGGGCATCGACATGCCGGAGATCCTGAACTGGACATGGGAGTAACCGGGTCTAACGGTCTCCGCGGATTACTTGTACAGGACCAGGATGGTCTGATACGCGATCTGCGTACCATCTGTCCAGCTGAGCCGGTAGGTTCCGGGCAGCAGCCCCGGGACATTGATGCGTTGCTGGGCCACGCCGGCCGGAACGGAGATCGTTTGCACGATCATACCCCAGGTATTGGCCAACCGGAAAATGGAGGGCTTCGTGATCGACGGCAGGTCGACGAGGAAAAATCCATATTTCACCGGGTTGGGGTAGACCGGCATCGTCATGCTCAGCAGCTGTACGGCCTGGATGGTACTATAGTAGTAGTTCGCGGCGGTATCCTGCGCTTTGATGCGATAATAGTTGACTCCTGGTTTGGGGAATGAATCCGTATAGGTATAGGTAGCGCCCAGGCCTCCGGCCTTCTTTGATTTGAGGGTGCCGATCGTCGTAAAATTATTGCCGTCCACGCCGCGTTCTACGGCGTAATTGGCAATGCCGCCGTCATTTACCGTGGTCCATTGCAGGAACGGCTGGTTGGACATTAGCGAAGCGCTGAAGGTTACCAGCTGGAAGGTACCGGTGGATGTCGTCTGGGTGGTGTCGGTGGCAAAAAGGAAGTTGGGCAGGGAGTCGCCTGTATTGCCACTGGTGACGGAGACCTCGCCGGAGGCACCGTTACCCACGACCGCGATGATCACGGAGTCGGAGACGATCTGGAACGAAGAGGCGGGGACGTCGCCGAAGGTGACGTTGGTCACACTGCTGAGATGCCGGCCGTCAAGGGTGATGGGCGTTCCGGTGGCGCCGGTAAGCGGCGCAAAGGAGGTGAGTACGGGCGGTGGCGGTGCATTGGAGGCGATAAAAGTAAAGCCCGATACCGAATCGGTACCATTGAATGCCTGCACGGCCACATAGCCGGTGGACCCGCCGGCAATGGTTGCGGTGAGCACCGAATCATTGACAACATGCACGTTGGAGGCCGCTGTGCCGCCGAAGGTCACGTAGGGCGTATTCAGGAATCCGCTGCCGGTGATGGTGATAGTCGTGCCCGTCGCAGCGGATGCCGGCGAAAAACCGGAGACTGCCAGGGCCGGAGGTTGAATATAGGTAAAGCCGCTGAGCAATGCCGTATCCGATGAGGCAATGACAGCGACGTTGCCGCTGGCGCCTTCGCCTACGATGGCGGTGATCACGGTGTCGGAGAGGATCGTAAAGCTGAGTGCGGCCACCGACCCGAACATGACCGATGAGGCCTGCGTCAGGCTGGTGCCTTGAATGGTGATGGTATCGCCATAGGTACCCGAGGTCGGCTGGAAGCTCGTGATCACCGGCGGAGTGGCGGCGGCGCCAAAAGTAAAGGTCGAGCGGGATGCGGTTCCGGCCGGCGTTGTCACTTGTACGGCGCCGGTGGCGCCGGCGCTAACGATAGCCGTGATCGTGGTAGCGCTTATGATGCTGAAAGAAGTTGCGGCCACACCGCCAAAGCTCACGGCTGTGGCGCCGGTGAAATTCACACCGGTGATGGTCACCTGCGTGCCTGTACCGCCGGTAGCGGGCGTAAAGGAGGTGATCGCGGGGGCGCCGGGACTCTGGTTGAGGAGCACCGAAAAATCCGGATTGGGGGAGGTCCCGCTTTGATTGAGGACGGCCATATCCGGGGTGCCGTTGCCATCCAGGTCGGCGATGTTAAGGGCTACCGGCGAGAAGTCGGTGGTATAGTCTACATTGGCCGCCAATACGATCGACCCGGGTGTGCTGGCATTGCGGAGAACAGAAACGCTGCCCGCGGTGGGGTTCTGGCTGGCGCTGGCGATATCCGGAAGTCCGTCGCCATTGAGATCGGCGATCGCTACGTAATAGGGACCGACGCCGGTCGCGTGTGTGTAAACAGTAAAGGAGAGGGAGCCGGGGGCGCTGGTGCTCCGTAAGATGGAGAGCGAGTTGTCGCCATCATTGGCGACGACTATATCGGGAAGCCCATCCCCATCGATATCGCCCACGGCGATGCCCGTCGGTTCGTTGCCGACGGCATAATCGATATGGCTGCCAAAAGAAATTGACCCACCGGCCGTGCCTTTGTTGCGGAATACCGAGACGAAGTTCGAGCTCCAGTCGCTTACCGCAAGATCAGGCATGCCGTCCTGGTCGAAATCGCCAACGGCGACGGCCCAGGGATTGGAACCGTTTGGTAAATAAACGGGCACCGGGGTGCCGAAAGAAATGCTTCCCACAGAGCTGGTATTGGGGAAAACTTCGATGGTATTGATGTTCGGCTCAAGGATGGCGAGATCCGGTTTCCCATCACGGTTAAAGTCGCCCATCGTTACCCAGTAGGGGGTATTCGGTTCCGCAAAGGGCGGAAGCTGGGCGAAAGAGATATTTCCTGGCGAGCTGGTGTTCTGAAAGACAATGAAATCATAGCCGAGGTTGTCGATCATCACGAGATCGGGTTTTCCATCTCCGTCCAGATCGCCTGCTGCGAGGGCCTGCGGCCAGGCCCCGCTCGGTCCGCTTACATTATATTGTCGCGTGAAGGAAGGAGACCCGCTTGTGCTCGTGTTAAGGTAAACGGCCACGGTGTTGATGTCGCCATTGGCTACGGCCAGATCGGCCAGCCCATCGCCGTCGAAATCCATGGCGGTGATGTCCATGGGCAAGGAGGCGCCTGTGGTAAAATTCTTCGCCGGTGAAAAGGAGGAGGCGGTGAAGGCTCCCGGATCACTAAAGGTTACGATAAAGGGGGTATAGGAGTAGGCTGTTAGTCCACCGGTGGTTACGGTGATCGGTTTGTAGCTGGCGCCGGCCGGTACCGTAACGGTAAGCGAGGTCGCGGTGGCGGCGGTAACAGTGGCTGTGACCGTACCGAAACGAACGATATTCGCGGAAGGCGTTGCGCTGAAATTATTGCCGCTGATAGTGACCGTTGTTCCTACAGGACCCGATAGGGGAGTGACGGAACTGATCGAAGGTTGTGCGAAAAGAAGCAAAGGGAAAAACAGCACGGCACAGAGACACAGGAGCCTTTGGCCACTACGGAAAAGCGGTAGGATGCCAGGGTAGAGGTTTGGCATTAGGAATTGAATTTGGTATCAAGATAATGGAAAGGTTCTGTATAGCAAAACATATAAGTTAAAAAATTATATGAAGGAGGCGGAACTGCCGTGCGCGGACACCCGCTGTATCGATTTCGGACAGTGCAGGAGGCGCCGGGATTGGCAAGGTGCTGATCATCAACTCGCGGCAAAATGGGCATGCTGCTGGCGGCGGATCAACGGCGGCTACTGCCGCTTCAACTACTCCTCATGATCAAAAGCTATCTGAAAATTGCCTGGCGGAACCTAATCAAGGACCGCCAGTTCACCCTGCTCAATCTGCTTGGGCTATCGGTGGGTCTCGCCTGTGCGCTCCTCATCGGTCTTTGGGTCGTCGACGAGCAGGGCATGGAAAAATACAATGCGGGCGATGCACGTCTGTACCAGGTCATGGGCAATTTTTCTGAAAACAACGGGATACTCACGGGTTCGGGGACGCCGGGCGGCTTAGCCAGGGCCTTACGAACCGATATTCCGGAGATCGCGGATGCCTCGAGTGTATTGCCGGCCTCGTGGTTTGGCAATGGCGGGGTCGCCGGCTATGCCGATAAAAAGCTTCAGGCAAGACCGCAATATGTGGACAGCAATTACTTTGCGCTGTTTACCTGTCCGTGGCTCCAGGGTGACAGGGATCAGCTTTTTGCCGATAAGCAGGGCGTAGCGCTTTCTTCGGAGTTTGCGACCAGGCTGTTCGGGTCCACCCGGGATGTAATCGGGAAAAGCATCCATTACGATCATTACGATTTCAGCGGCGATTTTGTGGTGCGGGGCATTTTTCAGCCCAATCCCGCGAATGCCACCGAACATTTCGATCTGTTGTTCAACTATGCGGTGGTGCTGGAGAAGAGAACCGGGTTGAGCGGCTGGAACGACTCCGATCCGAATACCTTTGTACTGGTGCGGCCGGGGACCAATATCGCTGCGGTCAACAAGAAGATCGCGCGGTTCTGGACGCTCAAGGCCGGTCACCCCGCGCCCGAGATCTTTTTGACCCGCTTCGCCGACCGCTATTTATATAATCAATATGAGAACGGCGTGCAGAGCGGCGGCCGGATCATTTATGTACGCGTCTTTACCATCCTGGCCTTCTTTATCCTGATAATCGCGTGCATCAATTTCATGAACCTGAGTACTGCGAAGGCGGCTTACCGGGGGCGTGAGGTAGGGATCAAGAAGGTGGTAGGCGCGAGCCGCCGGGCGCTGATCCTGCAATACCTGGGCGAGTCGGTGCTGCTGAGCCTGCTGTCGCTGGCGGGCGCGATGCTCATCGTCTGGCTCCTGCTGCCGGTGTTCAATTCCATCACGGGCAAGAGCCTGAGCCTTCATCCGGGGCCGGCTATGCTGGTGGGGGCGATCGGTGTCGCGGTGGTCACGGGGCTTTTTGCCGGCAGCTATCCGGCGTTCTATCTTTCCGGTTTCAGGCCGGTGGCCGTACTCAAGGGCACGGTGAAGACTTCGTTGGGCGAATTATTGGCGCGCAAAGGACTGGTGGTTTTTCAATTTACGCTCTCGGTGATCTTTATTGCCGGGGTACTGGTCATCTACCGGCAGATCTCGTATATCCAGTCCCGTGATCTGGGGTATGACAGGGAGCACGTGATCCATTTCGAGATCCCCTTCTCGATGGATTCTGCAAAGACGGCGGCGGGAATGGCGTTCGTTAACGAACTGAAGAGTCTGCCCGGTGTGGAGAACGCCGGCAGCTATGGGCATAATCTCATGGGCGATCATGGAGACATCGACGGATTGCAATGGGCCGGGAAGGATCCGGCGTTGAATATCCACTTTGCCAATATCGAAGTGGGCTACAATTTCCTGGAGACGATGGGGATCAGGCTGGTTGCCGGCCGCTATTACTCACCCAACGCCAATGCTGATCACGAGATCATTATGAATCAAACGGCGATCCGGGCCATGGGGTTGAAGCATCCCATTGGCACGATAATAAAGTACTGGGATCAGAAAAAGGAGATCATAGGCGTGGCGGCCGATTTCAATTTCGAGTCGTTGTATCAACAGGTGAAGCCGGCCTTTTTTTGGGTTCACCCATTGGGGCCAAGTGTCATAGTACGGTTGCGGTCCGGCAGCGAGGAGCGGGCAATTGCGGGGATCCGCGCGGCCTATAAGCAGTTCAATCCGGGAATGCCGTTCGAATACACCTATATGAATGACGACTATACGCATTGGTATGCGTCGGAGATAAGGGCGGGAGAGCTGAGCAGGTATTTTGCGGGGCTGGCCATCCTCATCTCGTGTTTGGGGTTATTTGGACTGGCGGCTTTTACCGCGCAGAAACGGAAAAAGGAGATCGGCATCCGGAAAGTGGTAGGGGCCTCGACCACGCGGATCACTTATCTTTTGACCAGGGAATTTTTGGTGCTCGTCGCCGTGTCCATCGTGATCGCGTTCCCGGTGGTGTTGGTGGGAATGCACCGCTGGCTGGACGCCTTTGCCTATCGGACGACGATAGGTGCGGACATCTTTGTTTTCACCGCACTGACTGCGCTGGTGGTCACACTGGCGACCATCGGCTTCCAGGCGGTTCGGGCTGCGCGGGCGAATCCCGTCGACAGTTTGCGTAGTGAGTGACCGTTTGCGTAACGAATAACCGATAGTTTATGATAAGGAATTATCTCAAGATCGCCTGGCGTCATATGACCCGGCACCGTGGTTATGCCATCATCAATGTATTGGGGCTGACCCTGGGTATCACCTGTTGTCTGTTCATCTTTCTTTGGGTGAGGGACGAACAGCAAATGGACAATTTCGGCAAGAAGGATATCTATGTAGCCTATACGACGATCACGGCCGATGGCCAGACCACAGGGATGTATATGCCGCAGTATCATATTGTCGACACCAATCATATGCGTTTTTATATTGAAGACGCGCCTCGTACCGTCCCCGAAATAAAATATCTTGCCAATTTTTTGGTCGGCTACGAGCTTCCCTGGGGGTATCCCGAATCCCTGCAGGCAGGCGACAAGATCCTGAAGAAGAATGGCGCCCGGGTGGGGGAAGATTTTTTCAAGATCTTCCCTTTTCCGCTGGTAGAAGGCGATAGGGCTACGGCGTTGAAGGATATGTATGGGATCGTGTTGACGAGAAAGACGGCGACGGCCTTGTTCGGCAGTCCGCATGCCGCCATGGGCAGGCAGGTGAGGTTCATGAATACCCGGCAGTTCGTGGTCACGGCGGTATGTGAGGATATGCCCGCCAACAGCACGATGCAGTTCGATTTCCTCAACAACTGGGAGGCACAGCGGAAGTTGCTGGAATATTCCGGGAACGAGGTCCGGACCTATGTGGAATTGAAGCCCGGCAGCGACCCCGACAAGGTGGCTGCTGAGCTCACCCAATACCTGCATACGGTGGTCGTGCCGCAAAAGGGCGTCAGCTATCGGCTTGGGCTGCAGCGGGTGTCTGATGAGTATTTGTACAGTGTATTCGACAATGGACGGCCGGCGACGGGGCGCATCGAATATGTGCGCATCTTCAGCGGGGTGGCGCTCTTTATCCTGCTGATCGCGTGTATCAATTTCATGAACCTGAGTACGGCGCGGAGCGTGAAACGAGCCAGGGAAGTGGGCTTGCGGAAGGTGATCGGCTCTTCGCGGGGACAATTGATCGGCCAGTTCATGGGTGAGTCCCTGCTTTTTTCGTTTTTTGCTTTGGCGTTATCCATTGGTCTGCTGGTCGTGCTGTTACCGGCTTTCAACCGGTTTACGGGGAAACAGATCCAGCTTCCGGTGGAGCAACCCTTTTTCTGGGGCGGCCTGGTCCTCGTCGCGCTGGTCACCGGCATTGTGGCAGGAAGCTACCCGGCGTTATACCTCTCTTCGTTGCAACCGGTGCGCACGCTCAAGGGACTACTACGGTTCACGCGTGGCTCGATACTTTTCCGCAAGGGGCTCACGGTATTTCAATTCGTGTTATCCGTTTTTCTGCTGATCGCCACGATCGTCATCAGCCGCCAGACCTATTATATCCAACACGCCAACCTGGGCTATGACCGGGAAAACCTGGTAGCTGTTCGCATCGAGGGAAAGCTGCAGGAGATGAAGAACTACGAACTCTTCAAACAACGGTTATCGGTGATGCCGGGGATAGCGTTGGTGGATCGCTGCACCGAGGCGCCGTATGCGATGAAATTCGATGTGAACAACAACGATATCTCCTGGGAAGGGAAGCCATTGAATGCGAATGTATATGTCGAGCCGGCATCGGTGGGTTTCGATTTTGTGCGGATCATGGGGCTCTCCATTGTGCAGGGGCGGGATTTTTCGCGGTTGAACCCCACCGATTCTTCGGATGCTTTCCTGGTGAATGAGGAGGCGGCCCGGGAGATGGGGTTTAAAGACCCTATTGGGAAATGGGTACAGGCCTGGAAAAAGCGGGGACATATCATCGGGGTGATCAAGGACTATCACTCCCGGAGTTTACGGGATGCGATCCGTCCTTTGCTGCTCGATGTCAAGGAATACGAATATTTCGGGTTGATCCTGATCAAAACGAAGCCGGGTGAGACCCGGGAGGCGCTTGCCAGTGCGGCGACGGTCTATAGATCCATAGAACCCGATCTCGCCTTCGCCTGGCAGTTCGTCGATGAGGAGTATCAAAAGATGTACAACAGCGAGATGACTACGGCCGGGTTATCGGTGCTTTTTGCCGCATTGGCCATCGGCATCTCCTGTTTGGGGCTGTTGGGGCTGGTACTGTTTGCCGCGGAGCAGCGAACCAAGGAGATCGGCATCCGCAAAGTATTGGGCGCCTCGCTCGGCCAGATCCTCGCGTTATTCTCGGCGGATTTTCTAAAGCTGGTGTTGCTGGCCTTTCTCATTGCCGGGCCGTTAGGCTGGCTGGCCATGCGGTCCTGGCTGGGGAATTTTGCTTACCGGGTCGAGCTTTCCTGGTGGATCTTTGCACTGGCCGGAGCGGGGATCGCGCTGATCGCGCTCGCGACATTAAGCTATCAGGCCGTTCGCTCCGCCATGGCGAATCCGGTCGCCAGTTTGCGGAGTGACTGAGATTCCGCGAACGGCCGGCCGAGGGCTAATGTCTGGCCTTCGGCCGATCGGCCACGGGCCGATCAAGGCCGCCATGGCGAATCCGGTGCGGGCGCTGCGCAGCGAGTAAGGTCGGGTGGGCCCGGGAATTGCAGGTGCTATTGCGTTCCCTGGAAAAAACACGTACCTTTAAAGGGGATGCACAGTTTAAAAAACCATTTTTGAGACTGACCGCCCTGATATCGCTGCTTGCGCTGGCGCATGTTCCTGCTTTCTCCCAGTACTATTTTACCGGGGAGGTCGAGGGTTTGCACGGCGATAAACTACAACACGTGCTGATCACGGTGCTGTCCACCGGGGCTGTCTACCACACCGGTGCCGATGGCGACTTCGCCATTACCTCGCGTTTACCTGAGGACACTGTGACTTTCCAATATGATGGTTATGAACCATATACAACAACGATCCGTTCCACGGAGGTTTTGAAGGTTACCCTGAACCGGCCGGTCGCTTCCGCGGAGGAGTCCAAAAAGGTGTCGTTATTGTCATTGCAGGACGGGCCGGCGAAGGTTTCTTTTGCCGATCATTCGAACGGGATCTCCTATCAACTGGTGAAGCGGTTCCTGCAAATGGGCAATACCGTGCCGGCCGAAGCTGTCAAGATCGAAGAGCTGGTGAACTATTTCAATACTACTTATGAGTTACCGGATTCACCGACCTGTTTTCACACATCGTCGGCGATAATCGGCTGTCCCTGGAATAATCACCACCGGCTGCTGCTGCTGAACATCAGCGGGCGTAAATCGAATATGGAGCGGATACCTCCCAATAACCTGGTGCTGCTGATCGATGTGTCCGGTTCCATGGATATGCCCAACAAATTACCGTTGATCAAGGCCAGCCTGCGTCCGCTGATCCGCAATTTACGAGCGACGGACACGGTCTCCATTGTCGAGTTTGGCACGAATATGCGGGTTATGGCCGGCGTACCGGGTTCGGCCAAGGATGTGCTTGCCAGTGCCATCGAGCAGTTGCACCCCGATGGGGCTTCGCCCGGATGCGAGGGGCTAAAGCTGGCTTATGCCGTCGCACGGCATCAGTTCATCCCGGATGGCAATAACCGGATCATTTTCGTCACGGATGGGGATGTCTGCAACGACAAGACGGAGGTGGAGGCGATGGGCGATTATATCGCCCAGCAAAGTGACAATGGGATCCTGCTTTCCTGCATCGGCGTCGGCACGGATGATAGCAGCAGCAGGGAGCTGCCTTATTTTGCCGGCCAGGGCCAGGGGCGTTTTGTGCCTGTGGTGGAGGAAGAGCAGGGGGAACGGACGCTGTTGAAAGAGGTGGCGGCCGGAAGCATTGCCGATGAGGTGTCGGTCACGGCGGAGTTCGATACGACGCTGGGAAGCGATTACCGGTTGATAGGGTTTGACAACAAGCCGGGTGTTCCGGCGGATACTGCACTGTTGCGGCGTAGTGTTGCTTCGGGCCAGAGCCTGATGGCGTTGTTCGAGTTCGTTCCCAGGCGGGATACCAACGGCGTTTTTGCGAAGATACACATCGACTACTGTCTGCCGGGCCGAACGGTCCCGCAGCGGATCACTTATGATTGCCCGGGTAAATGGGTCACCTGGGATCGTGCTACGCTATATGAGCGAAGGGCGGTCGGGGTCACCTTATTCGGCATGAAGCTCCGGGGCGATAGCTATGCCGGGGCGGCGAGTTGGGGTGAAGTGCAGAAATTGAACAAAATGGTCTTTCCCGGCAACAATTTTATCGATAGGGAATATTTATCTTTAGTAGCGAAAGCAAAAAAAATCTACGAAGATAAAGATGACCGATCAGCCAGCCGTGAGTAATACACAAATACATACACAAAGATCGAGGGGAGAACTTTTACAGTTGCTGCATCGCCGGCAGGGCATTTTTGTTGTTCCCAATCCCTGGGATGCGGGTTCGGCAAGGCTGCTGGCGCATCTGGGTTTCGAGGCGCTGGCGACGACCAGTGCGGGGCTGGCTTTTTCCTTGGCCAAGGCCGATGGCCTTGCGGTAGTCACCAGGGAGGAGACACTTGCCAATGCGCGGACGATCGTCGAGGCAACGGAACTGCCGGTGACGGCCGATCTGGAGAATGGCTACGGCGATGCGCCCGAGGCCTGTGCAGAGACGATCCGGCTGGCGGCGGACGCGGGATTGGTGGGCGGGTCGATCGAAGATGCGACGGGTAATCCCGCCGACCCTATCTACCCGCTGGAATTGGCCGTAGAACGCGTGAAGGCCGCCGTTGCCGCTGCACGTAACCTGGCGGTTCCGTTTACGTTGACAGCACGGGCGGAGAATCTGATCCATGGACGTCCCGATCTGAACGATACGATCCGCCGGCTGGAGGCCTTTGCCGCCGCGGGTGCCGATGTGTTATTTGCGCCCGGATTGACGACGCGGGAAGAGATCGCCGCGGTGGTGCGGGCTGTGGCGCCCAAGCCCGTGAATGTGGTCATGGGTTTGAGCAAGGGCTCTTTTACGATCAACGAGCTTGCGGACCTGGGTGTCCGCCGGATCAGCCTGGGTTCTTCGCTGGCGCGCGCCGCCTATGGCGCTTTTCTCAGGGCCGCCGAAGAGATCCACGACAAGGGCCGCTTCACCTTCGCCCAGGACCTGGTCCCGTATGCTGTTTTCAACGGCATCTTCAGCCGCTGACAAGCTAACCTGCAACCTCACTCGCTGCGCAGACTCCTGGAAGGGTTTACCAAGGCTGCGCGCATCGTATGATAGATAACGGTAGCCATCGTGATGAGCAAGACCGTCAACGCGGCCAGCAGGTAGGGCAGGGCCGAAAATCCCGGTGTGTAGTGAAAGTCCCTGAGCCAATGATCCATGACCATATAAGCCACGGGAAAGGCGATGAGACAGGAGAGGCCCACCAGGAAGATAAAATTCCGGGTGATCAGCGTCACCAGTGTGCCTACGCCGGCACCGAGGACCTTGCGCATGGAGATCTCTTTTTGCCGTTGCTGGGTGATGAAGGCGATGAGGCCCAGCAGGCCCAAACAGGTGATCAGGATCGTGAGCACGGAAAAGGTCGTGAACAGTTTTCCGCGCCGCTGGTCCGCGGCATATTGGGAGTCGAAACCCTGGTCGAGAAAGGTATATTCGAAAGGCAGCTCGGAGAGGGTGTGGCGCCAGGTACGTTGGATGGCGGCAATGGTTCCCGCAATGTCCTTTCCATCCAGCTTGAGCTGGATATGATTGGGATTGGGCCGGTAATACAGCATCAGCGGACCAATGGGATTATAAAGCGATTGCTGGTTGAAATCCCTGACGACGCCCACTACCTCCATATAAAAGCTGGAAGTATCGCCAGGATACTTTACATGTTTCCCAATGGGATTCGTCCAGCCGAAATAGTGGACGAAATTTTCGTTGACGATGATGCTGTGCAGGGTATCGCCGAGACCGGTAAAGGGGCGACCGGTGGTGATCCGCATCCCAAGCGTTTTAAAATAGTTCTCATCCACGCCATAATTTTCGACGGCCTTGTCCGTATAGGCGGTATTGGTCTGGATATGGAAGAGACTATAGCTGATGTGCGGGCCGCCGGGTTCCGTTTCGGAACTTGCCGCGGCGAGGACATGGGGGTTCTTGCGAACCTCGTTCTTGAAGGCGAGGATCGAGCTGCTGATGTCCTTGTTCGAATTGGCGACGATGGTGATCACCTGCGATTTGTCGAAGCCGAGGTCTTTGCTGCGTACATAATTGAGCTGGTTATAGACCACGATGGTGCAGATCAGCATCACCATGGCGATGGAGAACTGGGTAACGACGAGGATGCGTCGCAGCACCACGTTGCTGGAGCTCTTGGCCAGATTTCCTTTAAGAATATGAATGGGGTCGAATTTAGCAAGATAGAGCGCCGGGTAACTGCCGCCGAGAAAGCCAACGAAGACGACGATCGCCAGTAGGATACCCAGGGTGCCGGGCTGCAGCAGGGTGGAAAAGGGGATGGTTTTGCCGGCGAGGTTGTTGAATGCCGGCAGCAGCAGGGCGATCAGACCTATGCTGAGCAGGAGCCCTACGATGGCAGTGAGCGTCGACTCGAGCAGGAACTGCCCGATGAGCTGTGGTTGCGTGGACCCGGTGACCTTGCGGATGCCGATCTCTTTGGCGCGCCGCGCGGATCTTGCCGTCGTCAGATTCATGTAATTGATGCACGCGATGATCAATAGGAAGAACGCCACGGCCGAAAAGATATAGACATAGGACATGCTGCCGAGCTCTTCCGGTTCCAGCTGGTTATCGGAGTGCAGGTGGATCCAGGTGATGGGGTGGACCACATAATGGATCTTGACATTCACCGGGCGGAAGATCGAAGCCATGTATTTATCGTACATGGGCAGCAGCTTTTTTTCGAAGGCGGCCGGGTCGGTATGCGGTTTCAGCAGCACATAGTCGTAGACGTTGAAGTTCCCCCAATTGTTATCGTTGCGCGGCAGGGTGTTGGCCGAGAGCAGCATGTTGAAGCGGATATGGGAGTTGGCAGGAACGTCTTTGACGATACCGGTGATCTTGAAGACATCCCCGCTGGCATTCTCCAGCGACTGGCCGAAGGCATTTGCCGCGCTGCCAAAGAATTTCTGTGCGGTGGACTGCGTGAGCACCATGGTCTTGGGGTCATTGAGGGCCGTGCGGGGGTCGCCCTGGATAAAGGGGAAGGTAAAGACGCGAAAGACGTTGCTGTCTGCATAGTAGACCTTGTCCTCGTAGAGATGCAGCTCGCCGTGTTTATACATGTTCTTGCCCGCGGGCATGAACCGGGTGGCTTCTTCTACTTCGGGATACTCGCGTTGCAGGGTAGGGGCCAGCGGTTTCTGGCAATAGGCCACTTTGAACGGTGGTTTGCCCTGTTCTTCTATGTACCCATCGATACGGTAGATCCGGTCCGCTTTTTTGTTGAAACGGTCGAAGCTGAGCTCATCCCGGACATAGAATATCAGGAAGATGCTAAAGGTGATGCCGATGGTAAGGCCGAGGAGATTGAGCACGCTGTACCATTTGTCTCTTTTGAAGTTGCGCCATGCGACGAGCAGCAGGTTTTTGATCATGGATTAAATTTAACCCTTTATCTTTAGGGGATGAAATACGTTTTGCTGTTTGCCGGTGTGCTTTTCATCGGAAAGATCCGTGCACAAACGACCCCGACCCCGATCGCGTTCGAAAAGATCGACACCACCATGAAGATCGGGAAATACGGGTATAAGGTCACTTGCCGGAATAAGGATATCAAATCCAATTCGCTGTCGATCCGGCCCCTTGGTTTCGAGAGTCCTGCCAATGAGACCATGAACATGCCCGTTCGGGGCCGCGTATCCGCCGCGATGGTCGACGATCTGAACAGCGACGGACTTGCCGATCTCATCCTCTTTATCTATACCGATTCGGCGGCGATACATGGTACGGTATACGTGCTGGTCTCGGAGGACAACAAAACCATTGTACCCGCCGGGCTGCCCGATCCGGCGCTCGACGGGAAGATCAACACGGGATATAAGGGCCACGATGTCTTTAAGATGCTGGAAGGGACGCTATTGCAACGGTTTCCCATTTTTAAGCCTGGCGATAAGGACGATGCGCCCACCGGGGGCACACGAACTGTACAATATAGCCTCAGCAAGGGGGAGAGCGGGGGTTATAAATTTAATATTCTTCGCTACTACGACGCTCATTGACCGTTACTTGGCTCTCATTAACCAGTTTATTAAGGTCCTGTTAAGCGCAAATTAAGCGGGAAATCGTTATTTGCGGACATGAAACGGACCACTTGCCTTTTACTCGCGGCGATAGCTTTTACCGCCATCTGCCATGCGCAGAATCCTTTTGTTACCGACATCTATACGGCCGATCCATCGGCGCATGTCTGGGCCGACGGCCGCCTTTATGTCTATCCTTCGCATGATGTTGCTCCACCCCGGGGTTGCGATCTGATGGACAAATACCATGTGTATTCCACTGACGATATGGTCCATTGGAAGGATCATGGCATGATCCTGCAGGCCAGCGAGGTACCCTGGGGCCGCAAAGAAGGCGGTTTTATGTGGGCTCCGGACTGTGCCTATAAGAATGGGGTCTATTATTTTTATTTTCCGCATCCCAGCGGGACGGACTGGAACAAGACCTGGAAGATCGGTGTAGCCACGAGCACAAAACCTGCCAGTGATTTTACCGTGAAAGGATACATCGAAGGGTTGGAGTCGATGATCGACCCCTGCGTTTTTGTAGATGACGATGGCCAGGCCTATTTGTATTATGGCGGCGGTGGCGTTTGCAAGGGCGGAAAGTTAAAAGACGATATGATGACCATCGATGGAACCATGCAGCAGATGACGGGGTTGGAGGATTTTCATGAAGCGACCTGGGTACACAAACGTAAAGGACTTTATTACCTTTCCTATTCGGACAATCATGATTCTGCGGGTAAGCACAACCGGATGCGGTACGCTACCAGCACTTCACCCCTGGGGCCGTGGACCTACCGGGGTATCTTTATGGATCCCACGGACAGCTATACCAATCACGGCAGTATCGTCGAATATAAGGGGCAGTGGTACGCCTTCTATCATACCAGCGCACTCTCCCATTTCGACTGGTTGCGGTCCATTTGTGTGGATAAACTTTACTACAATGCGGATGGCACGATCCGGAAGGTGATCCCCACCAAAACCGGACCGGGACCGGCGGGTAAATGACGCCGGCCGCTGCGACACGGACGCCGGCTTTTGGTTATCTTGCAGCCATGCTAAAACAACTGATCGTTGGCGTGGCGCTATGGGGTTTTGCCGCACAGGGCTATGGACAGACAGCAGGCCAGGTTGTCGATAGGATCGTGTGTGCGGCCGATGCTTCCCAATCTTACGCGTTGTACATCCCCGTAAGGGGCGACCGGCAGCCGCTGCCGATCGTTTATTTTTTCGATTCACATGGCGCGGGGTCGCTTCCCCTGCGGAAATACAAGGCGCTGGCCGACACCTACGGGTTTATCCTGGTTGGCAGCAATAACTCCAAGAATGGTAACGACTGGGCCACTACCGGGACGATCTGGGACCGGCTTTTTACCGACACGCATAAACGATTAAAAATCAATGAGCAACGCATCTATACGGCTGGGTTTTCGGGTGGCGCCAAGGTAGCCAGCTATATCGCTATCCAGCATCCCCGGATCAAAGGCGTTATCGCGAATGGCGCGGGACTACCGGACGGGGTCTCGGCCGGCGATTTCCCTTTTGGCTTTACGGCTATCGCCGGGGAAGGCGATATGAATATGACCGAACTGGCGGGCCTGAACGGGGAGCTCGACAGGACCAGGACGCGGCATCGGATCCTTTATTTTTCCGGGATACACCAGTGGGCGCCTGCTGCCACCATGCGAACGGCCTTTGCCGGGCTCGATCTCGATGCCATGGCCACGGGGCTGCTGCCCAGGAATGCATCGGAGATCGAGGCATTTGCCGCCGGGAGCAAACGGCATGTTAACGACGATATACAAGCGAAGGACCTGATCGCGGCGCGGCAGGAATGTTCCGTGGCGATTAGCTATCTGGGTGGGCTGTCCGATGAGACAGCCTGGTTTCAGCGACAGGCCGCCAGTCTCGACCGGGATCCGGAATATGTGAAACAACGGGATGCGCGTGCGCAGTTGTTGACGACAGAGGAGAATACGAAGGCGGAGTATATGCAGCATTTTCAGCAGGGCGATATGCACTATTGGACGTCGACCATCAACGGCCTTAAGGCCAGGGTGGCGGCAAAAACAGCCGGGAGCGGAATGTATCAGCGGCTTCTGGCATATCTGTCCCTGGCTTTTTATTCCATCAGCAATCAGCTCATCAACGGCAACCAGGACGAGGCTGCGCGGCATTTTGTAGAGCTCTATAAAATGGCTGATCCCACCAATAGCGAGGCCTGGTATTTCTCCGCCATCCTGGATGCGCGGGAAGGCAATGCGCGCGCAGCCACGGGGGACCTGCTTACTGCAGTAAATGAAGGTTTCAACGACAAGAGCCGGCTGCGGCAACAGCAGGAATTCCGGCGGTTAGCGTCCCAAATCGATCTTGCGCGCATCGAAAGCAAAATGCATTGAAATGTATCTTAATGGGTAACTATTTCTACATCTGTAGATATTGCACGCCATGGGCACTAAGTGTAAACATTTTTTCGCCTTTGCTTGCACCTGGGCATGCTTTTTTCTACTTTTACATTAGAAATCACTCCCTCCCTTTCCATTTTATCCTACGCTAGAATCCGAAATCTTCCACGTCCTCTGCTAAATCTCCACATACCTACGAGGAGCCTGATGGATTCCATTTTTTTAATTCTTACTTTATTTAGTTATGAAAAAGCTACTACGCTTCCTCGTGATCTCCGCATCATTTTTTCTCCCCGTTTTAATCCCTTCAACGGTTTTTGCTTTTGGCCGTCCTGGACCGGTTTACGGTTTTCAGGACAGAGAAAGATACCGTGACATGTCCGCCGATCATGGTCGCCTGGATGCAGAGCAGACCTATCTTCGCAGGTTCGAGTTGAACCATGGGGACCGCTTTGGCAATTCGGATGATCAGGGTAACAATTCGCAGGGCAATCAGCCGAATACACCCGGTGGCGGTCAGAATGCGCCGCTCGACGGTGGTCTCAGCCTCTTGCTGGCTGCAGGTATCGGCCTGGGCATGAAGAAAGCCATCGGCAAGAGCAAAGCATCTAAACAGGCCAACAACGATATTACAGAGTAATGTCTATCGTTGAGAAGTGGAAAAAGATCCCAGGTCCGGTCAGGTTATTTTCACTAAAAGCCGTTATTTTATTCGTTGCCTGGAAGGCCTTGTATCTGCTGGTTCTTTTACCGGGAAGGGTCTTGGATAAGCCGCTCACCTATCTCATAGGGGTCGGAACAACCAGGACCCTTAACACCGTTAGCCGCTCCGGAGGTTTCTGGACTGTGGCGGGCGAGAATCCCAAAAAGGACGGAGATACATGGGTAGAGGAACCCGTGATGCATATCAATTTGTACCGGCAGCGGGTGCTGTCGATCGCAGATGTCTGCAACGGGTTGGAGGTGATGGTGCTCTACGCGGGGCTGATCCTTTGTCTTCCGGCTACTTCCAGGCGGAAATTGCTCTTTATCCTGCCTGGCATCCTGTGCATCGAGGTGTTGAACGTGATCCGGTGCACAGCGCTGGCGGAGATCTATCTGACGCATCCCGAATACCTGGATTTTTCCCATCATTACCTGTTCACGTTCCTGGTCTATGCGTTCATATTCTGGCTATGGTTCCTGTTCTCCAGGGATCTGGACCTATCTAAAAAGCTGAACTTACATGTCTCTACACGATAATAGCAGGCGATGGCGGTTTGTCGCCGGGCTGGTGGCCAGTGCCTTGTTGTATACGGCCTACATGCTATATTTCGACAATCCGCATTTTCTCGAAGCCTCGTCGCGGGGGGTGCGGCATGTGATCCGGTTCTCGACCATTCTGATCACCTATGGCATCGGCCTGATGGTCTTTACCCGCGTCTATCCGGCCTGGCTGGTGCAGATCTGGAATATCGGTTATCTCGGTATCCTGGGTGTGCTGCTTCTGCTGGGCATCTATGATTTCTGGACACAGAGCCTTTCGGTCCCGTTCCGGGATTTCATTATTACCGTACACGAGTCGTTGATCTCGCCGGTCCCCTTCGTCGTTGCCGGTGTGGTCTACCGCTTTTCGACGACGCGGGTTACTTCATCATGATCACCGTTCGGGTGGTGCATGTACCGTCGGGCGATTGCAACTTCAGGATATAGTCGCCGTTGTTAAAATGTGTATTCAGTTGCAGCAGGCCTCCCTGCGGCGTGGCCACCTGTTGCAGGAGGGTCTTGCCGCTGAGATCATACCAGGTGACCAGGATCGAAGCCGTGGTTGCCGGCAGACCGCTGACATAGACCGTTCCCCTGCTGGGGTTGGGATAAATGCCAAGCGGCGTCTGTTGCGTAAAGTTCACTGATATGACACCGGAATATTTTGTCGACCCGTCGATGCCCGTTTGTTTCAACCGGTAGTAGCTGGCGCCGGGCAGCGGCGTCAGGTCATAAGCCGAATAATCCAGCGGGGTATTGCTGTTACCATTGGGTGCCATGGTAGCTACCCGCAGGACGGAATCGAAACTGATGCCGTCGGCGCTTCTCTCCACCGTAAAATAATCGTTGTTCGCTTCCATGGCGGTAGCCCATGTGAGATCGACCTGGCTGTTGTCGGGCTTCGCGTTGAAGTACAGGAGCTCGGTAGGCAATACGTTAGATCCGCCGATCTTATTGGCAAGGGCAAAGGTCGAGAAGCTATTGAAGGCGGAGGGCGAAGAGGTCGATGTGATGCTGCCGTTGAGCTCGGCGCCGCCCATGGCGGCGGGTCCGCCGCTACCACCGATATCGATCCACGCGGTAGGTGCAAGATAGGTGTTCTTGACAATGGTCAGGGTGCTGCCGTCGCTAACACTATCGTCATTGGCGCCAAAGAAGATCTGGATCTGCTGGTTGCCGCTCAGGCCGGCATTCGGCTGACTCGTGCCGGAGGCGTCGGTGCGGGCGAGGATATAATAATGGTGGGCCGAGACGAGATTGACCGATGGTGGAAGTGTGTAATTCAGGGCTGCGGCGCTCGCGTCGAACAGCTGGATCGTATAATTGTATAGGGTGTTAGTGCTGTGATTGACCGTGAGGATCACGGGGCGGCAATCCGGCGCGGTTCCTACCGGGAAGTTCAGCGTGCTGGTGCCGGACGACGATTTTTGATAACGCATAGGGCCGTTCACATAGCTGGTGGACAGCGCGGTTCCTGCCGTGGTGGACGAACCATTCGTCATCGTGAGGATGTTGGTCATGGTGGTATTGAGCAGACCGCTGGTCAGGGTAAGGGTGTTCGATACATTCACCGGGGTGTTCAGGCTTACACCATTGCTGTTATTGAGCACGAAGCGGGTGAACACGGGTGTTGCGCTTCCGGCGCCGGCGTTGATGGTCTGCGCGCTGCTGCCGGTGAAGAGAGCGGTGCCGGTGCCTGCGCCGAACGTGATCGCCGAAGCGGAAGGGGAAGTGACGGTCACATTGCCATTGTAGGTGCCGGTATTGTTGTAGTTCGGCGAAAGGGCGCCGGAACCTGTTCTTACAAAAGTTACATTGCCATTGTAGATGTCGCTCCCCGAGTAGGTCATTTCCAGAAAACCCGAACCGCTGTTCGTGAAGGTGCTTTGGGCGTTGAAGGTATTGTTGCCGGGACTTTGATCATTGCTGCCGCCGGTCTTGGTGGCACTCACGACGCCGTTAAAGGTGGAGGAATTGAAAAGTACGCCGCCGCTGGAAGAGGTTACCGGACCTGCAAAGGTGGCGGCGGGGCCGAACTGAATGATGCTCGTGCCGGTGGTGGTGATCGTCTGGGTCGTTCCGGCCGTGGCCTGCGTGAAATTCTTCAAATACAACGTACCTGCCGTAAAGCCCGTCGATCCTGCGCTTATCGAGCCGCTGCCCGACAGCGTAGCGGTACCGCCGGAGGAGCCGAAATAAATACCGGCTCCGGTGGTGTTGTTGACGAAGATATTGCCGTTGAATTGGGTGTTGTAACCATAGGAGTTGGGATAGATCCAGAGCCCGTTGTTGCCGGCCTGGTTAGTAAAGGTGACATCACCATTGAAGACATTCCCCGTGCTGCCATAGGCCGTGTACATATGTGCGGATGGGCTCTGATTCGTAAAGCTGGCCGTCGACTGCCAGGTATCGGGATTGCCGTTGCCCATGAGGAAATAGCCCCCGCCCGTGTTCGTCACCGCGAAAGGGGCGTTAAAGGTATTGTTCCCGACGGAGGCGTCGTTGGTGGAGCCGTTCTTGGTAGCCGTCATCGAGCCGTTGTAGACGCCGCCGTTGAAATACAGGGAGGGACTTACGGTGGTAAAATTGCCGCCGAGGTTCACCAGCGGGCCAAACGTCAGGTTGCCCGTACCCGTGAGGGTGAGGCTCTGCGGGGTCGAGCCCTGTTGCGTGAATTGCCGCAGCAGCAGGGTGCCTGCGGAAAAGCCGCCCGGACCCACCGAGATAGTGTTGCCTGCCGTAAGGATCGCGGTAGCCGTCGAATTATTTGTGCAGAACTGGACGCCGCCGCCGGCGGTGGAGGTGACGATGATATTGCTGTTAA
>DASYZH010000409.1:0-19029 GCA_035946435.1 Puia sp.
CGTCATCGGGTTTCTTGAAATCTTTTTCGATGTTCAGCAGGCGATGCAGCTCGCGGATGGCGTTGACGACTTTCTGCATCAGCTCGCGTTTGCCCGGACCTTCGATGTTGTCGGGATAATTGACGATGGCGCCGCTGAACATTTTGTCCGGGACGGATTTGATGAGTTCCAGCATGCGGAAGACGCGAAGGCCAAAGGTGCGGATATCCAGCTCGCCATTGTCATGGACCTTTACGATCTCGGTGATGCGAACGAGCGTGCCCATCTCATTGAGCTTGTTATCGATCACTGTGGGGATGCCGAAAGGCTTACCGTCGGCATAACACTCGTTGATCAATTGTTTGTAGCGCGGTTCGAATATATGCAGGTTGACTGTCTCTCCGGGGTATACCACGATACCCAGGGGAAACACAGGGATAAAATTCGTCATAGGGACAAAAATACTTATTTATACAGCAACTGAGACGCCATCTGTCCGATTCCGTGGATCTTGCCGGAAAAGCAAAAGCCGGCTTTCTGACGAACTCCGGTTGGCAGACGCCCGGCCCTTACGGCAGAACCTTGCTCGCCGGTGAGGCGGGGGTAGTGCCGCGGTGCCAATCCGGTACAGGGTCCGCTCCTGGCTGTACATTGTTGCCGCTCCCGGCCTGGTACAGAAGGGCTACTCCATGAACCGTACCGACTCGCTAAGCGGAGAATACGACCAGTGCACAAACACCTATCTTCAACTGCCCATCGGTGTTAGTTTTTCGCACGGCTGGGGCCGGCATTGCAATACCGGCTCCCCGGTACCTGGTGGCTCACCGCCGCGGCGCGGTACTATGGGGCGTTGACCAGTGCGGTCCAAGCGCCCGTGAGTCCTATCCCTGCATATAACCGGACCTGGGTCTTTTCTATCGGCGCCGCCTGGTCGCTGCCGCAACCAAAAAACCGGCGCCTATGAAACGTTATTCGCTCCTTGTTCCGCTACTCCTGCTTGTAATTGGGACGCGGTTTATCAACACTTTCGTGTGGCGCCGCAGGCCGGTGCGCATGCGGTGACGCTGCCTATCCTCGTTCTGGCGGACAGGTATTCGCAGTCGATGGCCGAGATCACCACCATGGCGTTGCGGACGCTGCCTCAATGCCACGTCGTGGGCGAAACGACGGTGATGATCCACAAATGGACAAAGTGTTATCGCTTGTGCAGTGATTGCCGATCGAGATAGTCGCGCAACGCCTCGGCGGGGATCTCGCGGATGCAGCTGCAATCGCCGCTTTTTTTGCAGGCTTTGCAGTTGGTGGCTTTGACGAAAAATTTGGCGTGGCGGCCTACCGGCGCCCATCGGCCCGGATGGATGGGTCTTCTCGGTGGAAACAGGCCGAGTGCGTGACGGCCGAGTGCAGCGGCCAGATGTAAGGGCCCGGTCCCCGAAGCCACGAGCCCGTCCGCCGCTGCGATGAAGGCGATGAACTCTTTTAGTGACATGCGGCCGGTGAGGTCCGTGATGTCCGGGAACTCCCGGGTGAGCGATGTCAGCAGCTTTCCCTCTTCGGCTGTGCCACTCAGAAAGAGCTTATACCGGTCCCGCGGCAGGATGGTGATCAGCCGGCGGAAGTTTTCCAGGCCCCATTCGGCGCCATGGCCACGGGACTTTGGATGCAGGATGAGGTTGAACTTATCCGGCGCCGGCAGGGCTGCTAAGTCGGCTGGCAGCGGGCTTAGACGCGTCAGTCCGTAATACCCGGCAATCTCATCGAGGGAATAAAGGTCTTTTGCGCCCAGCGGGACGAGCAGCTTGAGGTTCAGCTGCGATTCATGATAGGGAGAGTTCTTGCGCGACAGCTTGACCAGCGTGTTACAGGTCCACCAATGATAGAGGCGGTTCGTAGTACCGATGCGCTGGGATATCCCTGCCTGTTTAGCAAGACGGGCCAGCTGCTTATTGGGGAAGACATGGATGATAGTATCCGCGCCGGTGCTTTTCAGGGCGGCGACGGCCGCCTCATCGGCCGAGTCTTTCCACTGATCCCAATCGAGGAACTCATCCACGTGTACGCAGGCCTGAACCACCTCCCGGGTATACGCGCGACCCAGGAAGCAGATGTAAGAGCCGGGATAGAGCTTTTTCAATACACCAGCCACAGGCAGGGTTAGCACTACATCTCCGATGGCATCTGTGCGGCTGATGATGAATTTCATACGCGTGCAAATTTAGCCCTTATTTGATCTTTACCAGCATCTTGAAACAAAACAGGATTTTACGCCAGCCCGGATAGCGTTTGACCACCAGCAGCAATTTGTAATTCGTGAGGAAGAGGGCTACGCGGCGGATATCGTTGAGCGGGGAAAAATCGCGATAAGATCGTACCAGGGCACCCAGCAGCTTTTTCTGGGGGATCATAGCATCGGGGACGGCCTCGTAGAAGGCATTCATCCGGATGCGGATGCGTCGCAGCTCGCGTTTCTTTCGTTCGGCGCGCTGAAGGCGATCGTGTCTTTTGCTTTTGCCGCCCACGACGCCATAGACATTGGACGCATGTTGCCGGTATTTCACCAGGGCTTCGGGCAGATAGGCGACGCCGCCATAGAGGGTGGCGTGAAAGGCCAGCCAGCCGTCGTGGGGCATTTCCGGGATAAATGGGCTCGCCTTTTCGAAAAGCGTGCGGGTAACCAGGGTAGCGTGGCCGTACATCCGCGAGAACACGCAGAGCTGGCGGCAGTCGTCGAAAGACTGGTAGTGGACGATGTCGGAGATCTTTTTGCCCAGGGGTTGGAGGTCGGCGCCGCAGAGCAGCGAGTCGCAATAGACCATGGGTTGGTCGCCGATGGCGCGGACCATGTTCGCGATCTTTTCGGGGAACCAGTAGTCGTCCTGGTCGCACACCGAGATCCAATGGCCTTTGGATAGCTTTATCCCTTTTTCGAAATTTTTGATGAAGCCGAGGTTCTTTTCGTTCAGGTAGACTTTGATCCGGGGGTCGCGTTCGGCGTATTCGTTGAGGATGGCAACGGTGGCGTCTGTGCTGCCGTCGTCGACGGCGACGATCTCGATGTTGGGGTAGGTCTGCGCGAGAACAGAGTCCAACTGTTCTTTCAGAAAAGTCTCACCGTTGTAGGTGCCCAGGACGACGGAGACCAGCGGAGCCTCCGGCAACCGGGAGTCGTTGGGCCTGGGACCGTCACTCATGCGTGGTATCTTCTTGTTGCTTCTCGTTCTTCCACCAGCGATAGCCGATGACGCCAAAGATGGCCAGCGGGGTAAACGCCAGCATGATGATGCCTTTGTTCAGCGCCTTGGCCGGCCGTTCGCCGAGCTGCTGGGCTGTCCGCGTACAGATGGAGCATTGCGCTTTAGCGGGCAGGGCTGCTGCCGCGAAGAGCACAAAGAATGCAAAGATGATTAGCGGCTTCATGCTACGAAGTTACGACAATTGCAATAATCTACGACAGCGGCCAGGACGCTTGCTTACCCGATCTCTTCGGCTTTCATCGAGCGGGCCTGCCGTTTGCGCTCTTCTTCGTCGAGGATGGACTTGCGGAGGCGGATCTTTTTGGGCGTCACCTCGATGCACTCATCCTGCTGGATATACTCCATACATTCTTCGAGGGTCATCTGCTTTTTGGGCACGATGCGCACGGAGTCGTCGCTGCCGCTGGCGCGCATGTTGGTGAGCTTCTTACCTTCCGTCGCGTTGACGATGAGGTCACCCGGCTTGATGTGTTCCGCAATGATCTGTCCGGCATAGACGTCTTCGCCCGGATCGACGAAGAAGGTGCCGCGTTCCTGCAGCTTGTCGATGGAGTAGGCCGTAGTCTTTTCCTGGTTCTTGCTCAGGAGGACGCCGTTGTTACGACCGGGGATCGGACCCTTCCAGGGTTTGTATTCCAGGAAGCGGTGCGCCATCACGGCCTCACCGGCGGTGTTGGTGAGCATATTGCTACGCAGGCCGATGAGCCCGCGGGAGGGGATCTCGAATTCGAGGTGTTGCATGTCGCCCTTGCTTTCCATCACCAGCATCTCGCCTTTACGCTGGGTGACCATGTCGATCACCTTTCCGCTGAATTCGGCGGGAACGTCTACGACGAGGATCTCATAGGGCTCGTTCTTCTTCCCGTCGATCTCTTTTACGAGGACCTGGGGCTGACCTACCGTGAGCTCGAAGCCTTCACGGCGCATGGTCTCGATGAGGATGCCCAGGTGGAGGATACCGCGGCCATAGACCAGGAAGCTATCGGCGCTGTCCGTGTCCTGCACGCGCAGGGCGAGGTTCTTTTCGGTTTCCTTTATCAGCCGGTCCCGGAGGTGGCGCGAGGTGACGAATTTCCCGTCCTTACCGAAGAAGGGGGAGTTATTGATGCCGAAGAGCATGCTCATGGTCGGCTCGTCGACGCTGATCACCGGGAGCGCTTCGGGGTTTTCAGCATCGGCAATGGTGTCGCCGATATTGAAGTCCTCGAGCCCTACGACGGCGCAGATATCGCCGGCCTGGACCTCGGTGGCACGTTTCTTACCCATGCCCATGAACGTATATAATTCCTTGACCTTGGAGCGTTTGATGGTGCCGTTGGTCTGCATCAGCGCGATATTCTGACCTTCCCTGATGGTGCCACGGGCCACCTTACCCACGGCGATACGGCCGAGGAAGGAGGAATAGTCCAGCGAGGTGATCTGCATCTGCAGCGTACCTTCGGCTACCTTGGGGGCCGGGACATATTGCAGGATGCCGTCGAGCAGGGGGGTGATATCGGCGCATTGTTCGTTTTTGGAGTTGAACCAGCCGTTTTTGCCGCTGCCATAGAAGGTGGGGAAGTCCAGCTGTTCCTCCGAAGCGTCGAGGTTGAAGAAGAGCTCGAAAACGGCTTCGTGCACTTCGTCCGGGCGACAGTTAGGCTTGTCGACCTTGTTGATGACGACAATGGGTTTCAGGTTGAGTTGCAGGGCTTTCTGCAACACGAAGCGGGTTTGGGGCATCGGGCCTTCGAAGGCGTCTACCAGCAGCAGCACGCCGTCGGCCATCTTGAGCACCCGTTCAACCTCACCTCCGAAGTCCGAGTGACCAGGGGTGTCTATCACGTTGATTTTAACGCCTTTGTATTCCACCGCGGCGTTCTTGCTGAAGATGGTGATCCCGCGTTCTTTTTCCAGATCATTGTTGTCCATGATCAGCTCCCCTGTCTCCTGGTTGTCGCGGAATACATGGGTGGCGTGTAAGATCTTATCTACCAGGGTAGTTTTACCGTGGTCGACGTGTGCAATGATAGCTATGTTCCTGATTTCCATAAATTTTTTTCTCCTCTGAGTTGGGTGTTTCCCCTACTGCTGTCGCCCTTTTGGGCGCGCAAAGTTACGCAAAAACAGCCGCATTTCCTAGACTACTTGGTCTGCCTAGGTAGAAATAACGCAAAAAACACATCGGAAAGCTCTATTTTTATGCCAAACCTAAATTCCCATGCGTAAACGGCGCCGCTATTGGTGGTTGTTTCTCCCATTGCTATTGATCATCCTTTTTTTTGCCGGACCTAAACCGCCCACTCCCGTGTATTCAAAGGACATGCCCGTGGTGCCGGCCGCCCCGGACAGCCTGGAACAGTACATCCGGATCATGGAGTCCTGGCATCACCTGAAACCCGACAACGAAGCACGTATCGTATGGGCGGACAGCTCCAAGAAAAAGACGCGCTACGCCATCGTGTATCTGCATGGATTCTCTGCCTCCCAGGGGGAGGGTGATCCGGTACACCGATACATTGCTGCGCGCTACGGTTGCAATCTTTACCTTTCGCGGCTGGCCGAACATGGCATCGACACCACGGAAGCGATGGCGGGTCTCACGGCCGACGAATACTGGGAGTCCGCAAAGCAGGCGTTGGCCATCGGACGGCAGCTTGGCGACAGCGTGATCCTGATGGGTACATCGACGGGTGGTACGCAAGCCCTTCAGTTGGCGGCGGCCTTTCCTAACCAGGTGGCGGCGCTGGTGTTGATGTCCCCGAACATTGCCATCAACGATCCTAACGCCTGGATCGCCAATCAGCACTGGGGGCTGCAGCTGGCACACCTGATCACCCACTCCGACTATGTCATCAGCAAAGACGACTATGGCCCGCTGTACCGGCAATACTGGTATACCAAGTATCGTACCGAGGCCGTGGTAGCGTTACAGGAGATGCTGGCCACTACGATGAACAAGGGCACGTTTGAGAAGGTCACGCAGCCCGTGGGGCTTTTCTACTATTACAAGGACAAAATTCATCAGGACAGTACCGTGAAGGTCTCCGCCGAGCTGGAGATGTTCGATGAGCTGGGCACGCCGATGGCGCTCAAATACAAGGAGGCGATCCCCGAGGCCGGTACGCATGTGATCGGGTCTTCTATCCGAAGCCATGATGTGCCGGGGGTGGAGAAAGGGATCGTTCATTTTCTTTCGGACGTGGTACATCTGCCGGAAGCCCCTATGCCGGAAGCCCATCCCGCCCAGGGACGGCTCCCTGAAACCGGGGATTCTTTGCGCGCGGTGATGCCTGTGCACTGATGCTTTCGCAAAATTCATAGATATTTGCGCCGCCGGCATGCGGCGTGGATATGTGCCGGAGATGCGCTGTCAGAAAATTAGCGCATCTCCGGCAAAAGGCTAATGTCTGTAGACCTTCGGCCCGCACCACTGGTGCGGCCCTCGGTCGCGGGCTTGCGCCCGTGGACGAACCGCCTGCCGGCGGTTTATACTATGTCAAGAAAAATCATCTATCTCATCAATCCCATTAGCGGTACGCGCGGTAAGCGTTCGCTGAAGGAGATGATCCGGCAGAAGACTCAGGAGCAGGGAATCGATTTCAGCATACTCCCGACAAATGCGGAGGGCGACTACAGTCATCTCTCTTCGGTGATTCGCGCGGAGGGCGTCACCGATATCGTGATCTGTGGCGGCGACGGCACGGTGAGCGCGGTAGGGGCGGCTTTGCGCGGATGCGATGTCCGGATGGGTGTCATCCCCATGGGCTCGGGGAATGGCCTGGCTTTCGCCGCCGGCATTCCCAAGGACCCCGCCCAGGCCCTGGGCATCGTATTTGCCGGCAAGGCTACCCCGATCGACGGGGTCTTGATCAATGACGAATTCTCGTGTATGCTCGCCGGCATCGGGATGGATGGGAAGGTGGCGCATGAATTTGCGGGGCAGCAGCGGCGGGGACTGCAGACGTATATCCGCATCACGATGCGGAATTTCTTTAGCGCGCGGCCATATCCGTTTCGGCTTTGTGTGCCGGAGGGCCCGGTTCCTGACGCCGGCGCGCCGGAGGGCCCCCAGCGTGAGCTGACCGTGGATGCTTTTTTTATCAGCATTGCCAATGGCAATCAGTTTGGCAACAATTTTACCATTGCTCCCAAGGCCAGCCTGCACGACGGGCTTCTCGATATCGTGATCGCGAAAAAAACGGGGCGGCTGAATTTTTTGTGGTCGGTGATACGCCAGGTTTTGGGCGGATATCGGGTGCTGCCTTCCCCGGCCGGCGCAGGCAAAGGCGCCATCCTTTATTTCCAGACGCCGTCGCTGGTGATCGAAAATCCGGGTGACGCGCCCTTGCATATCGATGGCGATCCGAAGGCATCCGCGCGAACGTTCCGGATCGAGGTGGTGCGCAGCGCGATCCGGCTGATACAGCCATAGCCCTACTGGTGGAAGCCGGGCACGCGGACCGCCGGACCTCTTGTGCCCCTCTGCCTTGGGCACCGTCCGGCTTCCGCGGACGGGCCGGCGGGAGACTACTTCGCGAGTTCCTTAAATTGCTGAAAGGCCTGCTGGTTGAAGGAGTTGTCCAGCGACCCCATGATGTTCAGCTTTTCCTCTTTCGTCAGGTGAAAATTCAAGGCCGCGGCCGCGTCTTCGGTTCTCGGCACATACTGAAAGATCAGTTTCCGGAACGGAAAACCCAGGGCATTCTGCGCGATGCTGAGCAGGTCATCCTGGTTATACTCCTGCATCTTATACCAATTGTCCTCCAATAGCAACACGGGCTTGGTAACGATCTCGGTGATCTCGTCCGATTCATATGGCTCATCCCAGCCGCCCGTCTTGCGGTCGCGCATCTGGAGCAGGACGACACCGCTGGTGTTCTCCCGCAGCCAGTCGCGGAAGACGTTGAGAAAACGGATGGCGTTAAGCTCACCGAAATTATCGCGGTAGCCGGCGTCCATGACGTCAATTACGGGACGCGTAGGCAGCCATACATTGGGCAACACATAGGGGAAGGTGGCATTCATCCGCAAGGCCGTGAGGAACCGGAGATTCATAGGACCCTGTTTGGCGAACATGGCGCCGAATTCGACGGCGTCGGGGTCCATGGAAGGGATCTTCGTGCTGTCGAAACGGGGGCGCATCAGAAAGCTCACGGGCTGGGTGCTGATCACCAGGGCGCGGCTATCGCGGGTGATCACCGGGTTGAACAGCATAAGGGGCATCCTGGCCGCGGCCTCGTCGGGCGCAAGGTCCTTCAACTGCTGGTTGAGGATGCCATGGGTATTCTCATTGAGCTGTTGTTCGAAGGCGTAACCCCGGTCTTTGACATATTGCTGGTCGCCCACCGCGAATTTTTGTGCGGGAGAGGCGAGGTCGCGCGCCACGAATGAAGAGAAGAGGGTATTGAGGAGGTCACCGGAGATATCGTTGACATAACGGCGGTCCTGAAGATGGATGGACGTATCGCCACGATCGCGTCTGCGCGATAGCTCGCGGAAATAGGCGGCGCCGAGCATACCGCCGGAGGCGCCGGTGATCAAAAAGCTCTTGCGCATCAGCTTCCCGCCGCTGAGGCTATCGAGGCGCTGGAGGATGCTGAAGGTAAAAGTGGCGCTCCGGCTGCCGCCGCCGCTGGTGCTGATCAGGAAGAGAATGGGTTTGGGCGAGCTCTGGCGCGCCTTCCATCGTTCCAGGATGGCGAGCATATTGGCTTTGTCGTGGGCCACGTTCTTGTCGGAGCAGAGGTCCAGCAGGGTCTCGCGATCGTAAAGGGGGCGGTCGTCTTTTTCGTTATAGCTGAGGCCATAAGCCTTATTCGTAGGGTCGATGACGTTGTACTTGTATAGCAGGTTGAGGACAAAAAAGATCGCCACGAGAAAGGGGATGCTCCAGGACTGAAGGAAGTAGGAAAAGGCGCCGGAGAGCGAGATCAGGATGGCGAAAAAGATCAGGATGCTGGCGGCGGCGGGAAGCTGGAAATAACGGCTGTCCATGAAGAAGCCGACGACGATCAAAAAGATGAACGCCATGAAGATCGACAATACCGCGGCGATATGGTGGCGGTTGAAGATGCTTTCGATAAAGGCTTTGCTATAGTGGGAGACATCACGCGTCTTGCGGATCGTGGTGGGGGAGTTGAGATACCATTTAACGTGCATCAGCCGGCTCTCGTTGAGCTTCACCTCCTCTTTGCTGAACTGCGACTTGAATAGTTTCGGATTGCTGATCACCGGGGTCATGCGGCGGATGATGGTGCGGTCCGCACGGAAAAAATAGTAGAGGGATACGGCGCTCACGAAAGCGAGGCCCGCGAGGAACCCGAGACAGAGCAGGATGATATGCCTGGTGCTCAACAGCTCCCGGTCGATACTGAACTGCAGGACTTTCAGGAAATAGAAGATCAGGAAGATGATCGGCAGCAGGGAGTTGTTGATGCAATATTTCAGGAACGGCTTTCCCGTGGTGGCCAGAAAGCGGAAGTGCCGGGAAAAGAGGATAAAGGTGGTGATGTTCCAGCTCATGATGAAGATGCCCATGGCAATGCCGACGATGGAGGCGCTCACGGGGCTCACATGGCCAAGGTATTCGGGGGAAAGGAAAAGCGCATTTGCCCCATAGGCCCGCATGAACCCGCCATTCAGGGTGCTGAAGAGGATCAACCAGAAGATCAGCAATACCTGAAACTTTTTTAGATGCAACAGAAGCAGCTGTACGGGGAAGAAGTAATAAATGGCTTTAAGTACTCGCATCATACGGTTACAGTGTACGTCATAATGTCGGGGGTCACGTCCGGTTCGCTGGGTGTCCCACGGGTATCACAAGGTACAACATCCCGACCATTGTCAGCAAGAATACCAGCCCGGTGATCTGATGGAATTGGGCCAGCCATTCGAATGCGCCCCAGTGATGCGGGACGATGCCCGGGCTGGTCAGCAGGCTGCAGATGCCGAGTGCGATCTGTAACGTAACGATGCCCATGGGCAGCCAGCGGAGCCTGCGAAAGAAGGCCGGCAGGGGTGCGATGCGGACCGCCAGTATCGTCCAGATCACCACGCCGATGAAAATACAATACGCCAGGTTGCGATGGATAAAATGAACGGTGAGCTTATTGCCTACCAAGTCGTGGAGCAGGGGATGCTGGGTGAAGGCGCCTGGCGGCAGAAAGCTGCCGTTGATATCGGGCCAGGTGTGCGCGGCCGTCGCCGCTTTATGACCGGCCATGAGGGCGCCGTACAGGAGCTGAAAGAAGAGCAGTACCAGGAGGAGCGCCGTCCAGCGGCGGAGCGTCACGAGCCGGGTGGACGCGGTCGCCGGGCCTTGCGGCTCTGCGGAGGCAGGTTGCGGCGAGCGGCGTGGATCGGCAGGTTCCGGCTGCGGCGTGGGTCGCGCTCCGTCAGGCGATGTAAGCCGGGTGGAGACGGGTACCGACAATTGCAGGGCAAACCAAAAGGTATAGACGATCAGTCCCAGCGCGAAGATAAAATGGAGGGCCAGCTTGGTCGGCGCCACATAAATGGCATCGCCCACGAAACCGCTCGCCACCATGATCCAGCCTACGGTGCCCTGTAGCGCGCCTACCAGGAACAGCAGGGCCAGCTGACCGATCATCCACCGGTTCAGCTGTCGTTTTACCAGGAACCAGACGAACCCGATGATAAAGACGACGCCGACCAGCCGGGCCCAGAAACGGTGGAACCACTCCCAGAAAAAAATGGTTTTATAGTTCGCGAGGGTGAAGTCGGAATTGAGGATGCGGAACTGTTCGGTGTGTTTATACCCGTCGAAGGCCTGCATCCACTGATCGTGGTTGAGCGGGGGTAACACTCCGACAACGACGTCCCACTGGGTGATGGAAAGGCCACTGCCGGTGAGACGGGTGATGCCCCCGAGGATCACTTGTATGAGCAGCATAAAGGCGCCGGCGTATACCCAGATCGCTACGGCACGGGAAGAGATACGCAGGTCGTCTGCCGGGGGACGCGAGCTGTCGGTGAGTTTGCGGGAAGAGGATTGCATAGCGGGTGCAAATTTCCATTTTTTTATCCACTTCCCGTTCGTCGGGCGCAAAAGGTCCTATTTTTGACGCATGGAGAACCCGCTGAGATGTTTTTTCCAGGAGGAGCTGAGGGAAGCCGGTTGTGATGAGGCAGGGCGTGGGTGTTATGCCGGACCGGTGTTTGCCGCGGCCGTGATCCTGCCCCAGGGCTTTTTCCATCCGTTGCTCAACGACTCCAAACAGGTCGCGCCGGAAGACCGCAACGAGCTGCGGGTCTATATCGAGGCCAATGCCCTGGCCTGGGCCGTGGCGCGGGTCGATCACGACGAGATCGACCGGATCAATATCCTCAAGGCCTCTTTCAAGGCCATGCATCTGGCGCTGGATCAGCTGAAGCTCAGGCCCAAACTACTCCTGATCGATGGCAACCGCTTCACTAAATACAAACGCGTTCCGCATCGTTGTATCGTCAAGGGCGATGCGATCTTCGCGTCTATTGCCGCGGCGAGCATCCTGGCCAAGACCTGGCGGGATGAATACATGCAGACACTCCATGCCGAATTCCCCCATTATGGCTGGAACAGCAACAAGGGTTATGGCACGAGGGAACATCGCGATGCCATCGGGAAGTTCGGGCTTTGCAAATATCACCGCAGGAGCTTCAACATAGACCCGGCCGCGCCGGTCCAGGAAGTGCTGGATTTTATGGATTAGGCGCCGGGGCCCGACGCAGCTCGCGGTTCAGGGCTTTGCGCGGCCAGGGCGGATCCGCGGCATCGCTTCGGCCCGGCCTAGGCTTCGGCCGTTTCTTCCCACTGGCCCAGCCCTTTGCGGATCACAACGGGTATGTCGCCGGTGCAATCCACGATGGTGGAGGGCAGGATGCCGCCGATGCCGCCGTCTATCACGATATCGACGAGGGCGCCGAATTTCTCCCGGATGATCTCCGGGTCGGTGTATTCTTCCACAGGCAGCGCCTGTAGCGTTCCGTCGGCCGTATCATCCGCCAGGACACCTCCGGGCAGCGACGAGCTCAGGATGGGATGTTGCAGCTCCCTGATGAGGGAACGCGCAATGATGTTATCGGGGATGCGGAGGCCGATGGTGTCTTTGCGGCTTTTGAGGATCTTAGGCACCTGCTTGCTCGCCGGCAGGATGAAGGTATAAGGACCGGGGAGGTAGGTCTTGAGCAACCTGTAGAGCGGTGTAGAGATGCTTTTGGTGTAGTTGCTCAGGTCGCTGAGGTCATAGCAGATAAACGAAAGCTGCGCCTTAGCGGGGTCTACCTGTTTGATCCGGCAAATGCGTTCCACCGCTTTATGCTGAAAGATATCACATCCGAAGCCATAGATCGTGTCGGTAGGATAGATGATGACCCCGCCATCCAGGAGACATTCGACGATCGTCTTGATATTCCGGGGTTGGGGATTGACCGGATGCAGCTGCAATAACATAGGGTAAGTTATGCAAAAAATGGCGCATAGGCGGGCGTGACTTTTGCTAACATTTCCTTAACGTCAATTTTTTTTTATTTTTGCACAAATTTTTTGACGCACATGGAATTACAGGCGGTAGATAGAGTAGATAGCATCAGTCCTGAAGAATTCAAGGAACGCTATTATACTCCTATGAAGCCTCTTGTCATACGCGGGCTTTCGAAGCAGTGGCCGGCCCACGAAAAATGGAACTGGGATTATTTCAAATCCATTGTTGGGGACGTTCAGGTGGGAGTCTACAACAATATCAAAAGCGACGCTTACACGCCGATCAATACGGCCGATGACTACATGAAGTTCAGGGACTATATCGAAATGGTGCGCAAAGGACCCGCGGAATGGCGGATCTTTTTGTTCAACATCTTCGATCATGCGCCGCAGCTCACCCGGGATTTCGAGTGGCCGGAACAGTTTATGAAGGGTTTCGTGAAACGGTATCCGATGCTCTTTGTCGGCGGCAAGGGGTCCGTGACGCATATGCATTTCGATATCGATCTCTCGCACATCATCCATACCCAATTCATCGGTCGCAAGCGGGTCCTGCTCTTCCCTTTCGAGGAGCAGCATAAGCTCTACCGAAAGCCCTGGGAGGTGCTGAGCTTCGTGAATTTCGAAAAATATTTCGATATGGATGCGAATAAGCTGGAACTGGAGAAGTATCCCGCGTTGCGGCTGGCGAGGGGATATGAGGTGATCCTGGAACATGGTGATACCCTGTTCATGCCTGCGGGCTATTGGCATCATATGGAATACCTCGACAGCGGCTTCGCCATGAGCCTCCGGGCGTTGCAGTCCTCCCTGAGTGGAAAATTAAAGGGTATCTGGTACCTGATGGGCATGCGGAGTATCGATACCCTGATGAAGAAAACCGCGCCGGAATGGTGGTTCAACAGAAAAAAAGAAAAGACGTTCAAGGCGGCGGACAAAGAGCTTGAAACCATTGTTCCGTAAGGCATTAGAGAGCTTGATTGCATATGGGAAAACGTCCCGGACGTAGCAGGTGACTAAAAAATTGGAAAAAAATTATTGCTTTTTACCAAAACTGTCTTTATTTTTACCGCGCTTACATACACTGAACCACTTAACTACACTCCAATCCAATCTCCTTCCGAAGTAGCTGAGTTTCTTTTAGTTTAGTACTTCCGAGACCTGGTTAAATTACACCGCTTGGAACTGTCCAATTTCCATCCGAAGATTCCAATTCCATCGATATCCGGGTTCCAATTGAATTGATTTGTATAAGGTGATTTTCTTCGAGTCATTTAGACTACGGTTTTTACTCGGTTAAAATGCCTATCCCCTGTCCTGACAAAAATCTCCCGTTACCCTTGTCGAAAAGACATTCGTTACCCTTTAAGCGATCCGGATCATTACCCATTCGTAAATAATTTAATGTCCAACAGCCAAGACTAACAGCCTGGTATAGTGGAAAAGACCGTCTGTCTTTCAATAGACAGTCACAGTAACATCAGAATAGTGTACAATGAAAAATATTAGAACTTTTTCTTTTTGTGGTTTCAGAGGTAAGCACAGGCCGGCGATGTCTATCGCTGGCTCTTTTTTATTACTCCGGTTAAGACCTTAAGTAACTTCACTGTGAAAAAACCAGAAAAGAGGCGGCTCAATCCTGTCGGGCCGACCTCTTTTTATTTTGTGGGATGCTGCAAATCTTTGGGTGAACGCCGCAGATCTTTGGGTGAACGCCGCAAATCTTTGGGGAGATGCCGCAGATCTTTATTTACGCGATCGTCCAGGTCTCGTTGCCTCTGAGGAGTTTGTCGAGATCGCCCTTCCCCTTTGTAAGGATCACTTCTTCTATCTGCAGGTTGAGCATGTCTTCATAACAAGGTCTTTCGGTTTCGTAGAAGACGCCGAAGGGGCGGGGCTGGTGTCCCTCCATCTTGGGGTCGTCGAACATGCGGACGAGGATCTGGGCTTTATAAAAATCTTTTTCGTCGTGTATCCAGCAATCGCTTTCGCTTACACCATTGCCGAGCTCGACGACCACCGGGCGGAAGCCCTCCAGCCGGATGCCTTTTTCCCTTTGCGCGCCGAAGACCAGCGGCTTGCCGTGTTCGAGGAAGAGGGTCTCCATGGGCTTGGAGCCTTTTTCGGTGAAGATCTCGAAGGCGCCGTCGTTGAAGATATTGCAGTTCTGATAGATCTCGAGGAAGCTGGCGCCTTTGTGGGCATGACTGCGCAGCAGGAGCTGTTGCAGGTGTTTGGGGTCACGGTCCATGCTTCTGGCGATGAACGTGGCGTCGGCGCCCATGGCGAGGGCCAGCGGGTTGAAGGGATGGTCGAGACTTCCGTAGGGTGTCGACTTCGTGACCTTGCCTCCTTCGGAGGTGGGTGAATACTGCCCTTTGGTCAAGCCGTAGATCTGGTTGTTGAAGAGCATGATATTCATATCGAAATTGCGGCGCAGCAGGTGGATGGTGTGGTTACCTCCGATGCTGAGGCTGTCGCCGTCACCGGTGACCACCCAGATGCTTAGCTCGGGCCGGCTGGCTTTCAATCCGGAGGCGATGGCTGTAGCGCGGCCATGGATCGAATGCATCCCATAGGTGTCCATATAATAGGGGAACCGGCTGCTGCAACCGATACCCGAAATAATAACGATGTTCTCCCGGGGGATCCCCAGGGTCGGCATGATCTTCTGCACTTGCGCAAGGATGGAATAGTCTCCGCATCCAGGGCACCAGCGCACTTCCTGATCGGTTGCAAAATCCTTCGCCGTGAGAGGCGTCGGAACTGTTGTTGTTGACATAATACAAAATTAGTTAAAACCAAGATGTCTTTTTGGCTCTCCCCCGGAAACTGCGGGTCCATTTGGGGAAATATAACTACATTTTTCCGGATTCCGAAGGGGAAAAAGCCTGGCTTATGGCCTACCTGCGCCTGGCATGGGATTGGTTTTTGTACCGGTGAACGACCTCCTATCGTTTATATTTAAAATAAAAACTATGAAAAAGGCATTATTAATCATGGGAATAGCCGGCTGTTTTGCGGTCATGAGCTGCACCGTTGACGGTTATGTCACCGACCAGCCGGCCGAAGTGGTCTATACCCGGCCCGCAGCGCCCGGGGATGGCTATGTCTGGATCGATGGCGACTGGGTCTGGTATGGTGGCGGTTATCACTGGCATAACGGCTACTGGTCCCGGCCGAGGGGCGGACGTAGCTGGTCGTCAGGTCATTGGGATCATACCGCCAGGGGCTATCACTGGAATCGCGGGCGCTGGAGATAGTGCAGGTGCGCTGCTCCGGCGTATTTTGGTGCGAGGGGTGGAAAAAAAATTTTAACGTGTCAATAAAGTAATGTCCCATTGCGTTACATTTACACGATTAAAAGCACCCCCTTCCAGAAGCCGACGAAGGAGGCTTGTCCACGCCCGAGCTTTGGCGAAGGGCGCGAACGAGGGCCGCACCGGTGGTGCGGCACGAAGTTCAACAGACGTTAGCGCTTTGTCGGGAATGCGCTAATTTTTGGCAAAGCGCATTCCCGGCACATTCTAAAATCCTGTATCAATGGCATCTGATTATTACACCAAAATCTCGCTGCACCGTTTTGTGGATGAGCTAACGGCGGGGCTGTTACCGCGGGCGGTTAGTCGCAAGTCAATAATCCTCAACCAAATAGATCGAGATCTCGAAGTTGGGTCCGATGAAAATCTTTTAGCCTTTGTATTGTGGAACCTGCTGGATAAAGTGGTGGACAGCACGCAGAACGAGTGCATCCATATCGAGTCCGTGCAACAGGGGGACAGTACGATGATCCGGGTGCGGAATGCCGGCGTTTATTTCTACCGCAGCTGCGCTAACTGTTTCCGTCAGGTGCAGGACGCCGCGGAGAAACTGGGCGGGTCGATCAGCATCGATTCGTGGGACATGAGCACAACGGTGGCGCTCACCTTACGCAAAGCGGCGTGACGCTAATGTCTGCCTTTCGGGCTAAAAACGCTGCCGCATTTTAATACATTAAAAAGGGCTTCCCGGATGAGAAGCCCTGATAGTATCTACTGCGCAGTGATTAATATCTGCTGTTGCTGTAGTTGTTGTTCCGGCGTTGGAAACCACCACCGCCTTTGTTGCCGCCGCCGCCATTGCCGCGATCTTCTCTGGGCTTGGCTACGGAAACACCGATGGTTCTGCCGTCGACAGACGCGCCATCCAGTTCCTGAATAGCTTTTTTAGCGGCTTCGTCATCGGGCATTTCAACGAATGCAAATCCGCGGGATTTGCCGGTGAATTTGTCCATAATGACTTTAGCGGAAGAAACCTCGCCATACTCAGCAAAATAATCTTGTAAGTCTTCGTCCGTGACGTTAAAACTTAAGTTCGAAATGTAAATGTTCATAACAAATAACTGATTAAAAATAACGATTTAATACAATCTGAGTCAAAAAGCAGGGAGTAAAGACGACGAAATAACCGAAGATTTTCTCTGAAGTCTGGCCTTGCGGCCCCGGACCTGTGGTCCGTACGGAGCGGAAATGATCATTCAATTTACTAATGCTGTAGTCAGCTCAAATTTAACAGGTGCAAATATACATCAATTTACCGAATTGCCAAGCAAATAAACAAGCAGGGGATCTAATTAGTAATTTGTTAACCTGCAACGGATACCCTAACTTAGGAACCAAAAGCTCCCAGATATGTTGCATCACAAAAAAATTGCCGTTGTCATCGGCATCTTTGCGCTGACTGTTGTTGGTATGGCCGCCACCCGTCCCCCCGAAGAAGGGCCCAAGAATCTCAAAGTATTGCCCAAGCACATCAGCCATGAAGACCTGGGCAAGATCATGGACAGCTGGAAGGCGGCATTGGGAGTTAAGTGTAGTTTTTGCCATGCAGCGTCCGCCGACAGCTCATCCCATCATCTCGATTTCGCCAGCGATGCCAAGCCGGAAAAGAATATCGCCCGTAGTATGTACAAGATGTCCGGTAAGATCAACAAGAAATATTTTAGCTTCAATAAAGACGACAAGGGCGAGACGATCCCCGCGATCAGCTGTGTAACGTGTCACCGGGGCAGTCCGCACCCCGATGAGGTGAAGTAGCTCGATGAGGTGAAGTAAAATAATTATTAATTATATTGATAAAGGCCGGCTTCTTTTATAAGGAGCTGGCTTCTTTATTATTAATAATACCTAAATTTATGGCCTCTTATATGTATAGTTATGGCAAACAATTCATTTAAATTCGGAATGATCGGTCTTGGTGTGATGGGACGGAACCTGTTACTCAACATGGCTGATCATGGCTTTCCTGTAGTCGGCTTTGATAAGGATGCAACTAAAGGGGCGACGCTTGAATCTTCGGCAACACCCGGAACGACTGTCAAAGGTGTCACTACGCTGGCGGAGATGGTCCAGCTGCTTGAAAAACCCAGGAGGATGATGATGCTGGTTCCGGCAGGCAAGCCGGTAGACGATGTCATCCACGATCTGCTCCCGCTCCTTGAAAAAGGAGATATCGTTATCGACGGTGGTAACTCGCATTATACGGATACGCTGCGGCGTGTCACCTTTATGGAAGAAAAGGGCTTTCATTTTATGGGTTGCGGCATCTCCGGCGGAGAGCAGGGCGCGCGTACCGGGCCCAGCATCATGCCCGGCGGCGATTCCGAAGCTTACGGGAACGTCAGGGCCATGCTGGAAGCGGTGTCCGCGAAAGTGGGTGGCGTTCCTTGTGTTGCCTATCTCGGCAAGGGCGCAGCGGGACATTATGTCAAGATGGTGCACAACGGCATCGAGTATGCGATCATGCAGCTGATCAGCGAGACCTATGACCTGCTGCATCGCGGGCTGGGGCTGAATAACGGCGAGCTGTACAAAACCTACAAGAACTGGAACGACGGGGAGCTGCAGTCTTTCCTCGTAGAGATCACGCGTGATATTTTCCTGAAGGTCGACGACAAAACGGGCAACCGGCTGGTGGATATGATCCTCGACAAAGCCGGCGCCAAGGGCACGGGCAAGTGGACGTCACAGGACGCCATGGACC
The DNA here is from genome assembly GCA_035946435.1 of Puia sp. GTDB lineage: Bacteria > Bacteroidota > Bacteroidia > Chitinophagales > Chitinophagaceae > Puia. The sequence goes on from DASYZH010000409.1 coordinate 18,718, forward strand.
TGGGTATTCCCATCCCGGTGATCGACCAGGCCGTTTGTATGCGTGAGCTGTCTGCTTATAAGGACGAGCGTACGCAGGCCGCGCAGATCTATAAAACGCCCGCCAGCGATATCCCCGTTCCCAAAGAGATCTTTATCCAGCAGGTTCAGGATGCCCTGTTCTTCGGGGTGATCATCAGCTATGCCCAGGGCCTGGCCATGTTGCATATCGCCAGCAAGGACCTGGACATGCAGATCCCCATGCAGGAGGTCGTAAAGATCTGGCGCGGCGGCTGTATCATCCGGAGCTCTTTACTGGAGGTATTCTTCAAGG
>DASYZH010000410.1:0-53458 GCA_035946435.1 Puia sp.
GGAGCGCAGGAGCCGACACTTTAACACCCACCATCATTCGCACCCAGCTAAAAGACCAGCTGACCGCGATGGGTTATGAAGTCGCAGGTCCCGTGGGGCAATCCGATTTCAAATGTTCGCTGGCCGTTAAAAGGAATGCCGCGGACGAGGAGTACGCGCTGGCGATCCTCATCGACGACGAAGACCACTATCGCAATGAGAATCTCGTCGAACAATATTACCAGCGTCCGGCGATCCTGCGCGATTTCGGGTGGAAGGTGCTGCCCGTCTATGCAAAGGACTGGCTTCATCAGCCACAACGGGTGATGGAACAGATCGTCAGGGAACTCGGCTCCAATCCAGGTGAGACGCCGGCCACCATCCCGTCGCGCGCGCCGGCCGAAGCAGGTACAGGTACGCCCACGGTAGCCGCACCTGCCGGCCAGTATGAGCATCTCGATTTTCACCGGCTGGTCAATCCCGTGGATGGCCTATTCTGGGAAGCGGCAACTGAACACAATAAACTGATCACCCGCTGGGGAAGAAAAGGCGCACGGGTACAGATCCGCTTGCGCACCTTTGCGGATGAAACGGCTGCCCGAAATGAGCTCACTAAACAGGAAGAAGAGCAAAAACAAAAAGGATTCGTCCCGGAACACGGAGATCGCGAAGATCAGCCAGGTCAGGATCCGCGCTGAGCGCCGCCTGTGAAACGGGTATTCTTCACCGCACCCTTGCTGGTCTTACCCTTGCCAGACGGAAAACCGGGAATATTACTCTTAGCTGCGGCCGGCTGTTTGCCGTCTTTCTTCTTTTTGCTATTGTTGTTGAGGAGAGACATAGTACAATTTTTTATAAGATAACAGAGATACGAAAGTAATAAATAATTAACGCATGCCCAAAGAACTCTATTTCGATATCAGCTCCGAAAATACCGGCGGTAGTCTCTATCGGGTGCCAGAACCGGGTGGCGAAATAGCCTTTCTCTACAACTATAGTGTTGCCGATCCGAAGTCCGGCGAAGTAACGGTCTTCAATACCTGGTATGTCAGCTTCGAAGCCTTCTGGAAAGTATTAACGAAAGATCCCGAATGGTATTATTTACATCCTTTGTTTGTTCACCCGGAACAGCGGGAATTTGTGCGGGAGGCATTAAAAATGGTGAACTGGGCGATCTATGCGGATAAAAAATGGCAGGAAAGTCATCAGCGGCAGTGGAAAAAGGTGTTAAGCGATCCCACTACCTACTACGGAAAATAAGCCTCGCGGGGGTCCGGCTCGTCCGCCGGGACCGACCATTGCAGCGTTTACGCCTCGTAGAACTCTTCTCCGTATACATCGATGAGCGGCTGGCCCATCCGTTGTAAATATTCGTTGCATTGCTGCAACAGCCGGGGCGAGGCATTGGAAGAATAATAATCTCCCCTGTACCAATAGCTCAAAAGCGGCTGGACCGGGACCTGATCTCCCCGCTGTCCCTGCAGGATCATCCAATGCAGCCTGGCGATCTCATTGTCCGGAAGATGATTGAACACGCCACCGCTCAAAAGCTCTCTTGTCAGATCGACTAGTGATTGTGTCATACGAATAGCCTTTTGTGTAAGTTCCTGCAATTATGTTACCGGATCATGAACATTATGTTATACAATTGCGACCCGCGTTTGTTGTGTATTTGATGTGGATTAGTGCGAGGATCGGCGGCTCCCGTCAGGCCTTGAGTGCTTTCGGGACCGTGCTGGGTTTCCGCACCCAATGGGATAGCTCGGTATTGTTATCCGAAAGCAAAGTAAGCACCCCATTCCGGAGGCGGTAACGTCCGGCGCTGCGGAGACTCTTGATGAATGCCGGTTCGTCGTACCCCGGACAGGACATCCTGGTGATGTTCATCCTGTCACTAAAAGAAAGACTGCTGTCGGTCTTGCTGAACCAGAACTCGCCATGCATCTTATTGCAACCGGTGTTCCCCGAAAAACGGGATTTGTCCAGGTTTAGGTCCAGCGTGGGGATCTTGCCTGTGGCCGTATCCGAAGGCAGCATTGGTTGAAGGTACCACATTCCGCCAAGGGTCGTGGTATCCGGCGGCGCCGGTGGCGTCCCGACGCGGGCCACCGTGGCGAGCGTATCAGGGGTCTTCGCGGTATGGGCCGGACCGGAATTCTGGCAGGCAGCAAAAACGAGCAGCGGAAGAAAGGCGATGGGTTTCATACTGGATAGCTTTGGAAGCTATTAATGGAAAAACTGTGCCAGGCCTGTCTTATCTTAGGCCTATGCTCAAAGACGGCCTCTTACTCATCGTTTCCCTGCTATTCCTCGTCTCCATGCTGGCGATGCTCAGCGACAAGCTGCGCATCTCCTATCCAATCTTTCTGGTGATCGCCGGACTGGGCATCAGCCTGGTGCCGGGCATCCCCACTATCGAGCTGGACCCCAATATCGTCTTCATCATCTTCCTTCCGCCACTTTTGTACAGTGCCGCCTGGTATACCTCCTGGCACGACTTCTGGCAGAACCGAAGGCCCATCGGGCTGCTGGGATTCGGCCTCGTCCTATTTACCGCACTCGCCGTCGCCTGGTTCTCGAACTGGCTCATCCCCGATTTTTCGCTGCCCCTGGGCTTCCTGCTCGGTGGCATCATCTCCCCACCCGATGCCGTGGCCGCCACCAGCGTCCTGCAAAATCTCCGCGTACCCAAACGGGCCATAACCGTGCTGGAAGGTGAAAGTCTTGTCAACGACGCGTCCAGCCTGATCGTATACCGGTTCGCACTCGCCGCGATCTTCACCGGCAAATTCCTGCTGTGGCGGGCCGGCGTAGATTTTCTGCTCGTGATCTTTATGGGTATCGTGATCGGGCTGGCCATCGCGCATATCGCCTATGCCATTCATCGCTGGCTGCCCACGACCTCCAGCATCGACACCGCGATCACGCTCATCTGCCCCTATCTGATGTATATCACCGCCGAGCACTTTCATTATTCGGGCGTCCTGGCGGTCGTCAGCGGAGGATTGTTCCTCAGCTATCGCTCGCATGAGATCTTCAGCTACGAAAGCCGGCTCCAATCCCAAAGCGTGTGGAACGTGCTCGTCTTCCTGCTGAATGGCGTCGTCTTTATCCTCATCGGCTTGCAGCTGCCGGCCGTGATCCGCGGCCTCGGCCAATATTCGCTGCATGCGGCCATCTGGTATGGCATCGCTATCAGCGTCGTTACGATCCTGGTGAGATTGCTCTGGATGTATCCCGGCGCCTACCTGCCCCGCCTGCTGAGCAAAAAGATCCGGGAACGCGAACGCGCACCCGGTTGGAAACTGACGTTCATGGTCGGCTGGAGCGGAATGCGGGGCGTAGTCTCCCTCGCCTCGGCCCTGGCCATCCCGATGACCCTGTCGTCGGGCGAGCTCTTCCCGCACCGGAACATGATCCTCTTCATCACCTTCTGCGTCATCCTGTCCACCCTGGTGGTCCAGGGCATCACCCTGCCATGGATCATCCGCTGGCTGAAGATCGAGGTTAAAGAGACCGAAGAAGCGGATCGGCTGTCCCTCCGGCTGCGGCTCGCCAACATCGTCCTGGACCATATCGCCACCAACTATCCGCAGGAGTCCAAGACCATAGAAGCATTCGGCCGGCTAAAAGCCCGCTATGAACGAATGGTGTCGATCACCGATAAACAACTCAATAGAGATGGTGAGAAGGGAACGCCGCCCGCTTACCTCCCCCAATACCGGAAACTGCTGCTCGAACTGGTCAACATCCAGCGCCAGGAGCTTTCCCGCATGCGCCGGGATAATGAATTCGATGAAGAGCTGCTGCGAAACAAAGAGACCGAACTGGATCTGGAAGAAGCGCGCTTCAGACGCTGACATGCTGCAGGATCACCCGGTAAAGCTCATCGGGACTAAAAGGTTTCACGATAATATCGTTTAGTCCGGCGGCAAAGGCATCGCTTTCCACCTCTTTGGGCATGCTGGCGGTCAGGGCGATGATGGGCAGTGTCTCTCCTCGCTTGCGTAACAATACCGTCGCTTCATAGCCATCCATCACCGGCATATGCAGGTCCATCAGGACGAGCTGATGGCGAGTCGCATCCAGCCGCTCCAACGCCTCCGCTCCGTTGGTGGCCACCTCCACAAATGCGCCGTTATTCTCGAGCATGGTCTGCGCTACGAGGACATTGAGCGGGTTGTCTTCGACCAGCAGGATGGAGACGTTTTGCAGCAAAGACTCTTTTCCTGCCGAGGCGGACGTCTTGCCCGGCTCCGGTATTGGCTCATCGCTCACGGGGAAGGTCTGCGTAAAATAAAAACACGAGCCTTTGCCGGGCTCGCTCTCCAGCTGCAGGTCGACTCCCTGCAGCCCGAGTATCTTTTTCGAAATGGCCAGACCCAAACCGGTACCGCCATAGCTTCGCGAGGTCGAAGAGTCCGCCTGCGTGAACCGGTCGAAGATCATCCCCTGTTTTTCCTTTGCAATGCCGATGCCCGTATCCCTTACCCGCACCGTAAGCGTGATCGCCGCCGGCCGGATCTCATCCACGGCGATGGCCAAGCGTACCGAACCGTCTTTGGTGAATTTGAGGGCGTTGTGCACGAGATTGTTGATCACCTGGCTCGTTCGGGTAGGGTCGCCGACCAGCATCTTGTCGAGCCGGCTGTCCACATCCGCCACCAGCCGGAGCGCCTTCTCATCGGCGGCATTCTTGAGACCGGCGACGATATTATGGGCGATGCCGCCGAGATCCATCGGGATCTGTTCGAAATTGATCTTACCTTCTTCGATCTTGTTATAGTCGAGGATATTGTTGACGATAGACAGCAGGTTGTTGGCGGAGAAGAGCAATACCCCCAGGTCCTCTTCCTGGTCCGGCCTCGGCTCGCTGCGCAGGAGCAAATGAGTCATCCCGATCACGGCATTCAATGGCGTCCTGATCTCATGCGACATCGTGGACAGGAATTCCGTCTTGGCCTTCAACCCCTGCTGCGCCTGGATCGTCGCCTGCCGGAAATGATGTGCGAACCGATGGCTCAATGCCAGCGACTGTAAAAAGAAAAAGGCGATATAGCAAACGAAAAGCACGATGCGCCAATCGGAGATCACTCCGAAATAATGCAGGTTCATCACCAGCCCGATGAACAGCATCACCGCCGTGCTCAACAAGGCAAACAACGACCCGCTGCGATGATGCCGGGCGGCTCTCAAAAATACGTACATCGAATAGGCGATGCAAAAGAACATGACGCCCAGGAAAAGGATCAGTATTTTAGTAAAGATCAGGGTCGGCGCCACCAGCACCAGCGCGCTATAGCCGATACAGAACCAGATCAACCCATGAGTGACGGGGCGATTGATATCATCGGGATATAGATTCTTGGTATAGATACAGAAAAATACCATCGCCAGGGATAGCGAAAGATATTCGAACCGGATGGTGATAAACCAGTTGAGATCGACGAAAAGGGAATGCAGCACATAGTGGTTGGTGCCCACCATCCGGTAGCTGAAGACGATACAAAAAAGCGAAAAGAAAAGGATCGTCTTGTCCTGACGGCCGAAGATGAAAAGCCCCAGGAAAAAAAGCCCGCCCATGAACATGCACCCGGCGAGCATGAAGTCATAGGCTTCTTCCCGGTTCTTCTTCAAAAAAAGCACGTCCTTATCGCCGATAAGCAGGTCCTTATATGGCCCCGCACGGTTATGCCAAAAATTGGCGATCTGGAGCACCAGCACCAGGGTATCCGGCTCCCCCGGCGGAACGGCAAAATAGCGCGTCGACCAAAAGGGGATGGCCGCTTCTTTGGTCGTTGCCGGCAGGCCGTTTTGCGCCTGCACGACCCCATTTACATATAGCTTTGAAGCGCAATAGGTGTCCGGCAGCTGAATTCCGAGCCGTGGACGCCGGGCGGGTAGCAAAATGGTCAGCTTATAGGTCGCATAGCCTATTGTCGGGAGCTTTTGCCCGTGAAATTTGAGATCATTCCATAAAACGGGGAAAGGCTCGTAGTCGGGCCTAACGAAGGGAATACTGTCGGGTGAAAGCAGCCTATCCCAATAAAAGGCCCATTCGCCATTGGTATTCAGTGAGTTATGAAAAAGATTGGCGTTTCGCAGATCGAGCACACCCTTCCGGGCAACGGGCTGCCCTTCGTTTGCACGACAGAAAAAAGACATGGTGAGGCAGAGGCAGAACAGAAGTATTTTCTGCAGGATCTTCATTCGGAGAATAACGAAAAAAAGACGGCTCACCTTGTGTGAGCCGTCTGAATGTTTTATTTAATATCAATTATTTCTTCTCGAGGAGCTTGAAGAACTGATCCAGCTGCGGCAGGATCACGATACGGGTGCGACGGTTGGCGGCGCGTCCTTCTTCGGTATCATTACCCGCAACGGGTACATATTCGCCACGGCCGGCGGCAGTGATGTGTGCCGGATCGAGGCCATATTGTTTCTGGAGGATGCGGACAACGGAAGTGGCGCGTTTAACGCTAAGATCCCAGTTGTCTTCCAGGTTCGGACGGAAGAACTTCTTGTTGTCGGTATGACCTTCTACCATGAATTCGATGTCGGGTTGTGCTTTCAGTACGGAAGCAACTTTGCCCAGCACCGTTTTGGCGGCTTCGGTTACCGTCCAGCTACCGCTCTTGAACAGCAGCTTGTCGGAGATATCGATATAGACAACACCCTTGTCAACCTTGATGTTGATGTCCTTGTCATCCATGTTTCCGATAGCACCCTTGAGGTTCATCACGAGGGCCATGTTGAGGGAGTCCTTGTGAGCCAGCTGATCCTGCAGGTTCTTGATGAACTCGTCTTTGGCGCCGATGTTATCCAAAGATTTCTTGATGCTTTCCGCCTGCGAGTTGGAAATTACACTCAGGTCTTCGAGTTGCTTGAGGGTAGCGTCGTGATTTTGTTTCAGGAAGTCGATCTGCTTGTTAAGGGCGTCGATCTGGTTCTGGAGCGCGGCGGCTTTGCTGGCGTCCGAAGCGGTGAGGTCGTTACAGTTCTTGAGGTCACCGGCTAATTTGGCATTGGCGTTGGTTAAGGAGTCGATCTTGGCTTCCGCGGCTTTGTACTTTTTTTGACTTACGCAGGAAAACAGGAACAAAGGAAAAGCCGCGAAAAGCAATTTGTGTTTAAGCTTCATAGTAATATCATTTATTTAAAAATTAATATCCTTCTACGCGTATTACTTGTGCGATGGGAGAAGAATAATTGTGCCAAAGATATATCAACAAACGAATAAAGCTAATTTGTTTGTGGAAAAAGATAGGCTAATATAATGCCAAAACCGCGGAAATCGTTGTATTTACTATATTTTAGGCCACCCTATACGATGCGACAAACCGTTAGAAGCTCCTGGCTTGCCGAGCCGATGCACAGCCGAAAGGTGTGCCGGACGAAGTAGTCGCCCTGGCTATGGACCAGGTAGCCACGGGAGAAATCGAGGTCGGGATTCAGGGTGAAATAGTTCTTGCGGCGATCTTGTCCATCAGCCGCTCCCAGGTAGCCTCGCGGTCGTCCAGTCCCTGCCCGGGCCCCCCGGGATCATCAAGCCGGCCGCTGGCGTGGCCCAACCGGGCTGCCCGCTGCCCCGAAAAAGTTAAAGATCTGGCCCCGGCCCAAAAAATTTAGTCAGAAAATGCTAAAAAGATTAGGTGTGAATAATTTAATTCCCGTACCTTCACCGAATCAATAAATTTGGGGACACTAAACAATACGATTATGTCAAATGCAGAAAAGCTCAAGGCGCTGAAGCTGACGATGGACAAAATAGACAAGGATTTCGGGAAGGGCAGCGTAATGATGATGAACGAGAAAAGCCAGGATCCTATGGAGGTTATTTCCAGCGGCTCCATCGGTCTCGACATGGCGCTGGGAGTCGGAGGGCTGCCCAAAGGCAGGATCGTCGAAATATATGGCCCCGAATCTTCCGGTAAAACGACTGTTGCCACACATATCATCGCCGAAGCCCAGAAAAAAGGCGGCATGTGCGCGATCATCGACGCCGAGCATGCTTTCGACAGCGGTTATGCGCAGAAACTAGGGGTCGACGTCGACAACCTCCTCATCTCTCAACCCGACTATGGCGAACAGGCGCTGGAGATCGCCGACCGGCTCATTCTCTCCGGCGCTCTCGATGTCGTCGTCATCGACTCCGTCGCCGCCCTCGTTCCCAAGGGAGAACTCGAAGGCGAAATGGGTGATAGCAAGATGGGTCTGCAAGCCCGCCTGATGTCCCAGGCACTGCGGAAACTCACGGCAACCATCAGCAAGACCAACACCATCTGTATCTTCATCAACCAGCTCCGTGAGAAGATCGGCGTCATGTTCGGTAACCCCGAAACGACCACGGGTGGTAATGCGCTTAAATTCTATGCTTCCGTCCGCCTCGACATTCGCCGCATGGCGCAGATCAAAGACGGCGACGAAGCCGTAGGCAACCGGGTAAAAGTTAAAGTCGTCAAGAATAAAGTCGCCCCACCCTTCCGCGCCGCCGAGTTCGATATCGTCTTCGGCGAAGGCATATCCAAGATGGGCGAGATCGTCGACATGGGCGTCGAGCTAGGCGTCGTTCAAAAAAGCGGCAGCTGGTTCAGCTATGGTACTGATAAATTGGGACAGGGTCGCGATACGGTAAAACAATTGCTACACGACAATCCTGAATTAGCTACAGAGATTGAGAACAAGATCCGTGAGAAAGTTAAAGAAATGCAAACGAGTTAGAACTACGTTAGTTTGTTTTTAATTTAAATTGGGTTAGTAAGTACCGGCCTCGATGTCTATCGAGGCTTTTTTTATTTTTCGTCGCTGCTCGTCACACTCACGCGTATGTGCTGCGTATAACTACGTATACGCGTGGTGTCGCTGCACAGTCCCGGCGCGGTCTCCAGCCGATCAACCCCTAAAAATAAAGCTTCCGGTACACAAATAAAGTTTCTGGCAAATACACAAAAAAAAAGGGGTCTGAATAGAAATTCAACCCCGTTTTAAAATCCAATATCCTATGAAAAACCAAGATAAAGGTAGAGGAATAAAATCAAATCTGCAATACCATTTTCAGGTAATATTTATTTTAAGTGGTTTTTAATTCTTCACCAATTGCCTTGAAATCGCTCTATTGCTTTCTTTATCAGTTACTCGTAGAATATAGACCCCACGCTCCAACGCCGTCGCGTTAATAACTTGTATCCCAGGTTGTAACCGTTTACTTATCCGGACCGCGCCGGAGGGATCCAGAACGTCCAGCTCGATACTGTGCTCCGTGCGCACGATGAACAACTTGTCTACGGGATTTGGGTAGAATTTGAAATCGACTTCACCGGACATACTCAGCTCTTCGGGTTTCGAATAGAGGTTGACACCCCCCGCACTGGTATAATGGATGCGGTAAAGATCACTACCATTCGGCGGCGCCTGATCCACCAGCTCATAATGAAGCTTTCCGTTGTTGGAAACCTCGGCACCCACGGTCTCAAAAGGCCCGCCTTCCGAACTCCGCTCGACAACGAAATAATCTCCCTCCGTGGAGCTGTCGACATCCCATTCCAATATGACTTTGCTGGATTCTTTAACCTCGGCGGAGAAATGAACGAATAACCGGTCAGCTGCCTGAGCTATGCCCCGCCCCTCCGTAGAATCCGGCGACTCGGGACCGGGTTGCCCGACGCAGACGACGACGCTGGCTAGCACCAGCAGTAAAAGACAGGCTAGCTGTTTCATTTTAATGGATCAGTAAGTTTAATGTCTGGCCTTCGGCCAACGGACCTCCGGCCCGTTTGGAATGACTTAGTAGAATTTAATGTCGGGAACGGGGGGTTGCGTGAACAAATTCTATGCCTATTCATGAAAACGCTGCACGGCAATTAAAATTATTTTCCTTTTGTTATAATCTTCTTAAAAGCCAGCTATCTTTCCAACATGCAAACTCCCATCAGGAAAATGAGCGGCACCAAACGGATAGCCCTCGTAGCTCACGACAACAAAAAAAGCGAACTCATCGAATGGGCCATCTATAACAAGACCGCCCTCGCCAGACACCAGCTCTTCGGCACCGGCACCACCGGTTCCCTCGTAGAAGAAGCATTGGGACAGCCCGTCACCAGGTACCTGAGCGGCCCACTTGGCGGTGACCAGCAGATCGGCGCCCGCATAGCCGAAGGAAAGATCGACGTCCTCATCTTCTTCTGGGATCCCATGGAAGCCCAACCCCATGACCCCGACATCAAGGCCCTTCTTCGTCTGGCCGTAACCTGGAACCTCCCTTTCGCCTGCGATCGGGCCACCGCCGATTTCCTGCTGACATCCCCGCTGATGTACGACGATTACGAGGTCGTCGTGCCGGATTATTCGCTTTACAACAACCGCCTGCGCAATCCCAATCAATCCAATCAATCACCAAAATAGACCAGCGGACCACAGGTCCGCCGGCCGAAGGCCCATCATTAACCGTGCGCCGGGAATGGGTACCTTCTTCAATAACCATTCCCGGCGCTATACACACATGAGAGAACTAAAACTACTGATCGCCGGAAGTCTGCTCCTGGCGTCCACCTCCGCCCGGTCACAGCCCAAAACCCTTTCCGGCTTCGGCGAGACCGACGCCAACCAAGAGCTTCAGCTGGAGTCGAACTTCGACGGCTTTCTGAAAGCCGCCAACATCGACAGCAATCTCCGTATCATGTCCTCGCACCCGCACCACGTGGGCTCGCCCGGCGACAAAGCGGTGGCGGAGTACATCTACAACAAGTTCAAGTCATGGGGCTACGACGCCCAAATCGAGACCTTCTACGTTCTTTTTCCTACGCCCAAAGAACGACTGCTGGAAATGACCGGCCCCGTAACGTATAAAGCGGGACTCACCGAACCGCCGCTAAAGGAAGACGGCACCAGTGACCAGACCAAAGAACAGCTGCCGACCTACAACTGCTTCTCCCCGGACGGCGACGTTGCCGGCGAGCTCGTGTTCGTCAACTACGGCATCCCCGAAGACTACGAAAGACTCGAGAGAATGGGCATCTCGGTAAAAGGCAAGATCGTCATCGCCAAATACGGCCACTCCTGGCGCGGTATCAAACCCAAGGTGGCACAGGAACATGGCGCCATCGGTTGCATTATCTACTCCGACCCGAGGGACGACGGGTATTTCGAGGGCGATGTCTATCCGAAAGGCGCCTTTAAGAACGAATACGGCGTTCAGCGCGGCTCGGTGCTGGACATGCCCATCTACCCCGGCGATCCGCTGACACCGGGCATCGGCGCCACCAAAGACGCCAAACGGCTCGACCGCAAAGACGCCGCCACCCTCCTCAAGATCCCCGTGCTGCCCATCAGCTACCACGACGCCGAACCCCTGCTCCGTGCGCTCGACGGCCCCGTCGCCCCGGAAGAATGGCGTGGCGCGCTCCCCTTCACCTACCATGTGGGACCCGGCAAGACCAAAGTGCATCTTAAGCTGGCCTTCAACTGGGACATCAAACCCGTAAACGACGTCATCGCCAAACTCCCCGGCACCGAATGGCCCGATGAATGGGTCATCCGCGGCAACCACCACGACGGCTGGGTCAACGGCGCCGGCGATCCGCTGAGCGGCCAGAGCGCCATGCTTGAAGAAGCCCGCGCCGTGGCCGAGCTCCATAAAACCGGCTGGTCCCCCAAACGCACCATCGTCTACTGCGCCTGGGACGGCGAGGAACCCGGGTTGCTCGGTAGCACGGAATGGGTCGAAACACACGCTGCCGAACTCCAGCAAAAAGCCGTAGTCTATATCAACTCCGACGGCAACGGCCGCGGCTACCTCGGCGCCGAAGGATCGCATGCGCTGGAACCTTTCATGAACGAGGTCGCCCGCGATGTCATCGACCCCGAGACCCATATCAGCGTCGCCGAACGTAAACATGCCCGTGAGCTGGTCAGCGCCGCCGAAGGCAACCGCCTCAAAAAGGACCTGTTCCAGAAAAAGACCTTTAGCCTCGGCGCACTCGGCTCGGGCTCCGATTATTCCCCCTTCCTTCAGCACCTCGGCATCCCCAGCTTCAACCTGGGTTTCGGCGGCGAAGACCCCGGCGGCGAATATCACAGCATCTACGACTCCTATGACGACTACCGCCGTTTCAAAGACCCCAGCTTCCAGTACGGCGTAGCCCTCGCCCAGACCGCCGGCCGGACTACGCTGCGCATGGCCGACGCCCCGCTGCTGCCCTTCGACTTCCGTGCGCTCTTCAAAACGATCAACGAATACGCCACCGACCTGATGACAGAGCTGGACAACCTGCGCGAGACCACCGCACTAAAAGATCAGGTGATCAAAGCCGGCGACTACGGCTATGCAACCGACACCGCCCTGCACCTTCAACCCCCTCCGGCACACGATCCTGTCCCCTACCTGAACTTCTCGCCTTTGCAAAACGCGCTTAACCGGCTGGACCACGCCGCCACCCATCTCGCCGACAGCCTGGCGAAAGTCCACCTCACCGGCAGCCGGGAGCAGACGGTAAACGAAGCGCTTTACAGGGCGGAACAACAATTGCTATCTGATAACGGACTGCCCCGGCGGCCCTGGTACCGGCACACCATCTACGCCCCCGGCTTCTATACCGGCTATGGCGTAAAGACCCTGCCCGGTATCAGGGAAGCGATAGAACAACGCAATTTCGCCGAGGCCCAACAACAGATAGATGTAGACGCTGCGGTCATCACCCGGTTCGCCGACTATCTGGCCTCGATCGCAATTTGATTTTGAAGAAGATTATACGATATACCCTCCGCATAGCAGGCACGATCTTGTGCCTGCTATTTCTTGCCTGGATGGCACTGGCTGTCTACGTTCAGCTCCACAAGCGAACCATCCTGGATAACGCCCAGAATGCGATTAAAACCCATCTGCAGGGTGATGCCCATATCGGCTCCCTGGAGATCTCCTTCTTCCGCAATTTCCCCTCGATAACCGTCCACCTCTCCGACGTCTGGCTGCGGGATAGCGCCTGGCAGCAACATCACCACGACCTCCTGAAGGCCGCCGGCGCCTACGTCTCCTGTAATCTTTTCAAAAGCCTGGTCCACGGCCGTGTCGAGCTGGGCAGGATATCCCTCGAACACGGGCAGATCTACCTCTATACCGATAGCACCGGCTACACGAATACATACCTGCTTCACGAGCGAAAACCGGCCAAAACGGGAAAAGCGGGCAAGCCCGGCGACCTGCCGGCTATCGAGCTCGTCGACATGCATTTCGTCATGGAACGCCAGGATAAACACAAGCTCTTCGATCTCGATGTCAACCATCTGACCTGTGGCATCCAAAGGGACGGCCGTCAGCTACGGCTGGATATCCGGCCCAGCATCCATGTCAACAGCTTTTCCTTTAATACCGAAAAGGGTAGCTTTTTAAAGGACAAACTTCTTTCCGGCCATTTTGCGCTCGACTACAACAGCGGCAGCAAGATCGTCCAGTTCGCAAAGGCCATCGTCGACATCGATGGACATCCTTTCAGTTTTACCGGCCGCTTCTTCCCGTCCGTGGTACCCGATCCTTTCTTCCTGGAGATCCAAACGGAAGACATCCGGTTTCATGATGCCGCGGCACTCCTCACACCCAATATCGAACAGAAGGTCGACGTATACGATATCGATAAACCCGTCGACATCCACACCACCGTCGACGCCGGGGCCGCCGACGACCCCACTCCACAGCTCCAGGTCCGGTTGAACCTTGACCATGGCAGCGTGCTGACGCCTCCCGGACGCTTTACCGACGCATCTTTTAAAGCAACCTTTAGCAACGAATGGAAAAAGGGCCTGAAACGTGGTGATGAGAATTCCGCCATCCGCATCCTGGCGTTTACCGGCACCTTCGACAATCTGCCGCTTCGCAGCGATACCCTCCTTATCACCGACCTGAAGCATCCGCAGATGAGGGGTGACCTCCATTCACAGTTCGGCCTGGACCGGCTAAATGATCTCACCGGCAGCCAGACACTGCAGTTTACAAACGGGACGGGCAATATGGACCTCGTCTATGCCGGTCCGCTCTCCGAGAACGATACCGCCGGAACTACGGTCAACGGCCATTTGGATATCGACTCCGCCGGTTTGGAATATCTTCCCAATCACTTCAAGCTTACCGGCGGCAAAGGACGACTCCGCTTCAAAGACCAGGATCTCGTGATCGAGTCCCTGGCTGTTCGCTGCGGCGATAGCCGGATAATGGCGTCGGGTATCGGCCGGAATCTCATCGCCCTGCTGGATCGAAACACGGAGAACGTCTCCATGAACTGGGACCTCACTACCCCTTCGCTCGATCTGGAAAACCTGCTGCCGTTGATCAATCGTACCACTGCCGCCCCTGCCCGCCGGAGTACCAAAAGTGCATTCGGCGAGACCTTTGCCCGCATCGACAACCTGCTGAAAGAAGGCGCCATCCATGTCAACATCGCTGCGGTCGATATGCGGTTCCGGAAATTTACCGGCGCCCACGCCAAAGCCGATCTGCTGTTCGACAATCACCAGATCCGGCTGAACAGGCTGACCGTTGAACAAGGCGGTGGCTCGCTGCAATTGAAAGCCACGTTAAGTCACCAGGACGGCGGCGATGTAAGCCCGCTGAACGTGGACTCCCATGTGGACAATGTAGACCTGCCGCATCTCTTCTCCGCCTTCAATAATTTCGGTCAGGATGCCGTAACCGCGAAGAATCTGAAAGGAAATCTAACGGCCGATATCCATCTCACCGGCGACCTCAACGACAAAGCCAAGATCGTGAGCCGGAGCCTCAAAGGGACCGTCAATTTTACGATCCGCAATGGGCAGCTGGTGGATTTCGCCCCGATAGAGAAGGTGCGCGTGTCGCTACTCAAAAAAAGAGACCTCTCCGAGATCAGGTTTGCGGAGCTGCAAAATCGGCTGGATGTGGATTCGACAACCATCTTTGTTCACCGGATGGAGATCAACTCCACCGCTTTCACCCTCTTTGTCGAAGGGACCTATGACCTCAGGACCGGGGTTGATATGAGCCTCCAGGTCCCGCTGAGCAACCTGTCCAAAGATCGCAACCAGGACATCCCGCCGGCGCGCAAGGGGAACGAGGGGAGGGCCGGCCCCAGCATCCATTTGCGCGCGAGGACAGGCGACGACGGAAAGGTGAAGATTAGCTGGGACCCCTTTAAAAGAGCTTTGAAAAAAGTTCGGTAATTTTACCCGTTTACGAAACTTTGATTCATGCCTTTCAATCTCCATGCTCCATTCCCTCCCAGTGGCGACCAGCCGGAAGCTATCCGTCAGCTTACGGAGGGTATCCTGGCGGGGGGAACACTATCATACCCTTTTGGGTGTCACCGGCTCGGGGAAGACCTTTACCGTCGCCAATGTCATTCAGAATGTTCAGCGCCCGACCCTGGTCCTGACCCACAATAAGACGCTTGTCGCGCAGCTTTACGGCGAGTTCAAACAGTTCTTTCCGGATAATGCCGTAGGCTACTTCGTGAGCTATTACGACTACTATCAGCCGGAAGCGTATATGCCGGTGAGCAATACCTATATTGAAAAAGATCTGTCGATCAA
Organism: Puia sp.; assembly: GCA_035946435.1. Taxonomy (GTDB): domain Bacteria; phylum Bacteroidota; class Bacteroidia; order Chitinophagales; family Chitinophagaceae; genus Puia. The sequence goes on from DASYZH010000410.1 coordinate 15,532, forward strand.
CGAAGAGCTGGAAAAGCTCCGGCTGCAGGCCACAACTCAATTGTTAAGCGGCCGCCGCGATATCATCGTCGTTGCTTCGGTGAGCTGCATCTATGGTATCGGTAACCCCGCCGAGTTCGAGAACGGCATAATTCGTCTGCAACAAGGCCAGATGATCTCCCGACAAGGCTTCCTCCATTCGCTGGTGAATAGCCTGTACAAACGCAGCGAGGTGGAGTTCGCCCGGGGTAACTTCCGTGTCAAAGGCGATACCGTCGACATCAACCTGCCTTATGTCGATTATGGCTACCGCATCAGCTTCTTCGGCGACGAGATCGATTCTATCGAAAGCTTCGAGATCAAGACGGGGAAACGCATCGGTCCCATGGACAATATCGCCATCTTCCCCGCCAATCTCTATCTCGCGCCCAAGGATATCCTGCACCAGGTGATCTATGAGATCCAGGACGAACTGGCGGAACAGGTGGCGTATTTCAAGAACGTCGGGAAATACATCGAAGCGCAGCGGCTCAGCGAACGCGTGAACTACGATGTGGAGATGATCCGTGAGCTTGGTTACTGTAACGGCGTCGAGAACTATTCGCGTTTCTTCGACCGCCGTCAGCCCGGAACGCGGCCTTTCTGTCTGCTGGACTATTTCCCCAAGGATTTTTTGCTGGTGCTGGACGAAAGCCATCAGACCGTCCCGCAGATCAGCGGCATGTATGGCGGCGACCGCAGCCGGAAACTCGTGCTGGTCGACTATGGCTTCCGTCTTCCCAGCGCACTCGACAACCGGCCCCTTAATTTTCATGAGTTCGAACAGATGACGGGTCAAACGATCTTTGTATCGGCCACTCCGGGCGACTATGAGCTCGAGAAGACCGGCGGTGTGGTTGTCGAGCAGGTGGTGCGGCCTACGGGTCTGCTTGATCCGCCTATCGAGATCCGTCCCAGCGCCAACCAGATCGACGATCTCCTCGACGAGATCGACAAACGCGTGACGAAGGGTGACCGCGTCCTCGTGACCACGCTGACCAAACGCATGGCCGAGGAGATGGACAAATACCTGCATCGCATCGATATCAAATCCAAATATATCCACAGCGAAGTCGATACGCTCGAGCGGGTCGAGATCCTGCGGCAGCTGCGGCTGGGCGAGATCGATGTGCTGGTGGGTGTGAACCTCCTTCGTGAAGGCCTCGATCTGCCGGAGGTGTCGCTCGTCGCCATTTTGGATGCCGATAAAGAAGGATTTTTACGCAATGAGAAGTCCTTGACCCAGACGGCCGGCCGCGCCGCGCGTAATGTCGACGGGCTGGTGATCTTCTATGCCGACAAGATGACCGAGAGCATGCAACGCACGATCGACGAGACCAATCGGCGCCGCGAGAAACAGATCGCCCATAATGAAGAACATGGCATCATTCCCCGCACGGTGATCAAGAGCAAGGAGCAGGTCTTCGCGCAAACCGCGGTCCTCGACATCAAGGGCTACAACCCCGGCGACCCTTATGCCGTTGCGCCCGACGGCGAGCTCGTGACCGCCACCGTGGAGGAGGAGCAGGAGGTCTATCAAACCATCCCGCAGGTGGAAAAAGCGATTGCCCGCACCAAAAAGGAGATGGAGAAGGCCGCGCGCGACCTCGACTTCATGGAGGCTGCGCGGCTGCGCGACGAGATGTTCGGGTTGCAAAAGAAGCTCAAAGAAATGAAGGCTTGACGCGGCGGCGGCCGCGTCTCACCCGAGCCGCGCCGCCTTCGTCGCTTCACTCGAGCCGTTCTGCTTCCGGCGGAGGCTTTAGCCCCTTTGCATTTTGCCTGGTGACGATCTGCTTCCCCGTTTTGGATTCTATATCCCTCCGGGTGTTTCCCGCTACGGTGCCGCCTTCTTTGGCTACGTCTTTGTTCTCATCGAACGTCTCCGGCTTCTTTTCCTTTGAAATTTCCGCCGTCGTGGCCTCGGCCAGCATGTTAAGCACGAGTTCCAGGTTGGTCATGTTGTCGCGGAGATTCTCTTTTTTCAGCTCCTTGAAGTCCTTGTATTCCCGGACGGTCTTGCCGCTCCAGGCCTGCGTGATAATGTCGGTGAGGACCGCAAACTCCTGCCCCTTTTTCACGCCGCGGTTTTCCCATTCGTCCGTGAGCTCTTTTCGGATCTCGATGCTCTTGAGCCGTTGGTTGATCCATTCCTTGCTGTAACCCAGCTTCAGGTAGTTTTCCATGGCCCGGTCGATGGATCTTTCCGGGTCCTGCGTCTCCTCGATGCGCTCATAGCCGACTTTGGCGAGCCACTGTTTGAAAGGCTCCGCCTTCGGGGAGGGGACGGATTGGATGATGCGCAGAAGTTGCTCATTATCAGCGACATCGGTAAGATAGAATTTCCCGTCGGCAGCCTGCAATTTCAGCTGACTACAAAGTGTAGCCAACTCGCTCCCTTCTTTTTTAAGTCTTGCCTTCATAACGCTCCAATATTTTCTTGGATTCGGGCTATCCGTAAGAATCCCAATGATATCTACAATGCTGAAATACCATTTCCCCTTCTCTGCGTCCCACTGACTTCTTATTTTCCGGGACTCGAATATTTTCATGTGACTCATAAGATAATTTTACTTCATACAAATTTACCCCTTCTCTAAAACAAAAAACTAAAAACATTAGCTCCGTTGGAAGTTTCGCATAGCGGTTAAATCGCTAAATTCGTGGCTATGGAAAATACCGATAAAAGACTATTTCTCCTTGACGCGATGGCCCTGATCTTTCGTGCTTACTACGCGTTGATCAGCAATCCGCGCGTAACCACCAAAGGCCGCAATACGAATGCGCAGTTTGGTTTCACGAACGCGCTGGTCGACCTGATCAATAATCAGAAGCCGACGCATATGGCCGTGTGTTTCGACACCGAGGCGCCCACCGAACGGCATACCGATTTTTCCGACTATAAAGCCAACCGCCAGGAGGCACCCGAAGACCTGCTGAGCGCGTTGCCCGACATCAAAGCCATCGTCAAAGGCTTCAATATCCCCTGTATCGAACTCGACGGCTATGAGGCCGACGACGTCATCGGCACGCTCAGCAAACAGGCCTCCGCGGCGGGCTATGAAGTGTATATGGTCACGCCCGATAAAGATTATGGTCAGCTGGTCGACGACAGGGTCCGCATCTATAGACCACCTTACCAGGGCGGTATCGCCGAGATCTACGGGCCCAAAGAGGTCTGCGAAAAATGGAATATCAGGGACGTCTCGCAGGTGATCGATATCCTCGGGCTCATGGGTGATGCCGTAGACAACATCCCCGGCATCAAAGGCGTAGGCGAAAAGACCGCCGCCAAGCTGCTGAACGAATACCAGACGCTGGAGAATGTTATCGCCAATGCCGACAACATCAAGGGCGCGCTGGGCGAAAAAGTACGTGCCGGCAAAGAATCCGCCATCCTGAGCAAAAAACTTGCGACGATCATCACTACGGTGCCCGTTGAATTCCACGAAGAGAATTTCCGGCTCAAAGAGTGGAACAAAGATGTCCTCAATGAGGTTTTCAACGCCCTCGAATTCCGGACGCTGATGAAACGCCTGCTCGGCGACGGCGCCACTTCCACCTACACTGCGCCGGAAAGCGTCCAGAAAGATCTTTTCGGCAACGCAGTGACGCCGCCGGCTGCGGCAAAAAAACGTGCAGGGGCAGGCGCACCAGTGGCGGGGGCATCCGGATCACCCGCGTCGGGCGCAGCCGGGGCAGCCGGGATTGCCGGGGGATCGGGCGGCCAGGCAGGCGCACCCGCGGCCCAGCTCGAAAAATTAGAAGAAGCCAGCACCCGGCTCGAAGCCGCCGTCGAGAGAGGCGAGGAAGAAGGCGAGACCGGCGACGAAACAGCTGAAGCACCCGCGCCGCACGCAGCCAAAACCGTCGCCAACACGCCGCATACGTACGCTTCGGTGGTAGGCGAAGCCGCAATAAAAGACCTGGTAAAAAACCTCCGGGCCCACAAAGAGATCTGTTTCGACACCGAAACCACCGGCATCGACGCCAACGACATCGAGATCGTGGGCATGAGCTTCTCCGTCACACCCGGCGAGGCCTGGTTTGTGCCAACACCGCCGGACCAGAAAGCCGCGCAGGCCATCATCGACGCCTTCCGCCCGCTTTTCGACGCATCGGACATTACCTGGATCGGTCAGAACCTGAAATATGACCTGCTGGTCTTGAAATGGTACGGCGTCACCCCCAAAGGCCGGCTCTTCGACACGATGCTGGCACACTATGTCCTCGAGCCGGAAGGCAAACGCGGCATGGATCAGCTGAGCGCTCAATACCTTGCCTACGAGCCCGTACATATCGAAGAGCTCATAGGCAAGAAGGGGAAGACGCAGGGCAATATGCGCGATGTCCAGCTCGACAAGATAACCGAATACGCAGCCGAAGACGCCGATATCACCCTACAGCTGAAACACATCTTCCTCCCCCAGCTCAAGACCAAAGAGGTGGAGCGGGTCTTTTATGAGGTCGAGAACCCCCTTGTAAAGGTCCTCACCGATATGGAATTCGAAGGCATCCGGGTCGACACCGAATTCCTGCTCGAATACTCCAAAGAACTCGACAGAGAGGCCAGGCAGGCCGAAGAAAAGGTCTATGTTCAGGCTGGCGAGCGCTTCAACCTCGCGAGCCCGAAACAGCTCGGCGAGATCCTTTTCGAGCGGATGAAGCTGGACCCCAAGGCCAGGAAGACCAAGACCGGCCAGTATGCCACGGGCGAAGATGTGCTGCTGAAGCTGGCGGCCAAACACCAGATCGTCGACGACATCCTCGCATTCCGCGAGCTCACCAAGCTCAAATCGACTTACGTGGACGCCCTGCCGACGATGATCAACCGAAAGACGGGACGCGTACACACGAGCTACGCCCAGGCCGTGGCCGTCACGGGAAGGTTAAGCTCCAACAATCCCAATCTGCAGAATATTCCCATCCGTACGGAAAGGGGACGCGAGATCCGAAAGGCTTTTATCCCCCGCAACGACGACTACGTCCTCGTCTCCGCCGACTATTCCCAGATCGAGCTGCGCATCGTCGCCGCCATCAGCGGCGACCCCAATATGTGCGCAGCCTTCCTGGAGGGAAAGGACATCCATACCGCGACGGCCGCCAAGGTCTTCGGCGTTGAAGAAAAAGACGTTACAAAAGAGATGCGCTACAAAGCCAAGAGCGTCAACTTCGGCATCATCTATGGCCAGGGGGCTTTTGGGCTTGCCGATAACCTGGGCATCAGCCGCGGTGAGGCCAAAGAGATCATCGACAACTACAAAGCGCAGTTCGCCGGCATCCAGCGATATATGGACAACACCATCAATTTTGCCCGCGAGAACGGTTATGTGGAAACCCTCATGGGGCGGAAAAGATGGCTGAAGGATATCAATTCGGCCAATTTTACCGTCCGCGGGTTCGCCGAGCGCAATGCCATCAACTCCCCGATCCAGGGAACGGCCGCCGATATGATCAAGTTGGCCATGATCAGGGTGCACGAGGAATTCACCCGCCAGGGGCTCCGATCGAAGATGTTGCTCCAGGTACACGACGAATTGGTCTTTGATGCCTATAAACCTGAATTAGATATAATTAAACCGATAATCACACGTTGTATGCAGACTGCGCTGCCCCTTCCACAGGAGGTGCCCGCCCTGGCCGAAATGGGTTCGGGTGTCAACTGGCTGGAAGCGCATTAAGCGCGCAACTTAAGCCGCGAAAGCGGCTTGTCCGAAGGACAGACGTTAGCGATTTGCCGAAATTCGCTAAATTCCTGACAGCGAATTCCGGCCATTTAAGTAGTTATTAACAACTTATTTATTCATTGACAACAAACCTTCACGCTCTATTCGAGTCAAACGATTTAAACAAACAATAACATATGAGAAGCATGCGTACTATATTCGTTCTGATGCTCACCGGTATCCTGGCTTCGGGATCTCTGCTGGCACAGAACGCCCCGCCACCGCAGCAACAAGAGGGTCCCGGCCCGCAGCAGCAACAGGACTGGCCCCGCAGTTTCACCACGGACGACGGGACAGTAGTAAAGATCTACCAGCCCCAACCCGAGGGGTTTTCGGATAATGTGCTCAAATCCCGGTGGGCAATATCCGTGCTTCAGCCCGGTAAATCCGATCCCGTTTTCGGGACGTTTTGGTCAGTTGCCAACGTGGAAACCGATAGGGATAACCGCCGCGTCATCATCCAGAGCGCCAAGGTTCCCAATGTCCGGTTCCCGGGCCAAACGGATAACGACTTTACCAACAGCCTTAAAACGGCACTCGAAGCGAATTTACCCCAGGTTGCCGGCGATCTGTCCCTCGACCAGGTCCTCGCCGGTCTGGACGAGAATACCCAACAGAAGAAATTGTCCAAAGACCTGAGCACCCAGGCGCCGCGGATCATCTACAGCAATCAGCCTTCGCTGCTGGTGACGATCGATGGTCAGCCCAAGATGCAGACTAATAAAGACTGGAATCTGGACGTCGTCGTCAACTCGCCGTTCACCATCGTAAAAGCCAATGACGGCAACTTCTACCTGTATGGTGGCAAACACTGGTACCAGGCTCAAACGGCGACCGGCCCCTATTCGCCTGCCGGTAATATTCCGTCCGAGCTCAACCAGGTGCAAAGCGCGGTCGATAATGCCAACAGCTCCAGCCCCGGTTACCAGGATTCCGCTGCGGCCGCCCAGGACAAAGAGCTCTCGAATATCATCGTGAGCACCTCTCCCGCCGAGCTGATCCAGACCAGCGGCGCGCCGAACTGGACCCCCATCTCCGGGACAGGTCTCTCCTATGCCGCCAACACTACCAACGATATTTTCCAGGATGGTTCGGGCAAATATTATGTGCTGATCTCCGGCCGCTGGTATTCTTCCAACTCACTGGATGGTGGCTGGCATTATGTTGCCGCTAATTCCCTTCCCGGAGATTTCGCGAACATCCCCGAAGGCAGCCCCAAGGATAACGTACTGGCCAGTGTAGCCGGCACCGACGCGGCCCGCGAAGCGATCATGGACGCGCAGATCCCTCAGACCGCGAAGGTCGACCGGAATTCGGCTTCCACCACCGTCGACTACAATGGGGACCCACAGTTTGCCCCCTTGCAGGGAACGGATATGCAATATGCTACCAACACCGGTTCGAACGTGATCGAAGACAATGGGGTCTATTATACCGTCGACAACGGGGTTTGGTTCCAGGGTCCCAGCCCCAATGGTCCATGGACAGTAGCAACGGAACGTCCGGACGAGGTCGACCGTATCCCGCCGACGTCCCCGCTATACAATACGAAATATGTTTATATCTATGATGTAACCCCCGATTATGTGTACACGGGCTATACGCCGGGTTATCTGAATACCTATATCTATGGCCCCACGGTCGTCTATGGTACCGGGTTCTATTACAACCCCTGGTACGATGGGTTCTATTATCCCCGGCCATGCACATGGGGTTTCAATGTCTTCTATAATCCCTGGGCCGGCTGGTCCCTGGGCTATGGCTATGGCTTCGGCTGGTTCCATTACGGTGTCGGCTTCGGCTGGCATGGCTACTGGGGCGGCTGGGGCGGCGGCGGCTGGTGGGGCCCGCGCATGTATCATCCTGCTTATGGCTGGGGTGGTTACAGAAACTATGGTTTCTATGGCCCGAACGCCTACCGCAACAGGAATATCTATTATAATACCAGCTTCCACACGAATATCTATGCTGGTCGTGGCGGCGTCGTCACCCGGGATAACCATTCGTTCTACAACCGGACTGGCGTACGCCCCGGTGGTGTTGGCGGCATCAACCGGCCTGGCGGCGGCTTCGGGCGGCCCATGGGAACCGGCGGTGGTGCAAGACCGAGCGTTGGACGGCCCGGCGGCAACGTCTTCTCCGATCGCCAGGGCAACGTCTACCAGCGTAACCAGTCCACCAATCAGTGGCAGCAACGGTCGACCAACAATTCCTGGCGGCCGGTACAGAACGCGGGCACGACGCAGAGCCTCAACCGGCAACAGCAGATGTTCAACCGCGGTCAGGTCCGCACGCAGAATTTCCAGCAATCGCGCAGTTTCGCTCCGTCCCGTCCTTCGGGTGGATTCAGCAGGCCTTCCGGCGGGTTTAGCAGACCCTCAGGCGGTGGCGGCAGGCCCTCGGGTGGCGGCGGCGGTGGTGGCCGGCGACACTAAGAATACTGGCGCTAAAAATATTTTTAAGCGCCTGAGTGATCAATAAATTTAAAGAGCCTTCGGGCTCTTTACTTTTGCATCCATGACCCCCACAGTTTATTATTGCTACGACGCCTATTGCGGCTGGTGCTATGGGTTCAGCCCCGTGATCCGCCGCATCTTTGATGATTACCGCCGGACTCTTGCTTTCGAGGTCCTCTCAGGTGGCATGATCCTCCCCGAAAAACCCCAGCCCATTGGCGTTATGGCCGGTTATATCCAAAAAGCTTACAAGACCGTCGAAGAACGCACCGGCATCCGGTTCGGCGACGATTGGCTCTGGCATATCTTTCATCCTGAAGAAAGCGACTGGTTCCCTTACTCCGAGAAACCGGCGATCGCCCTCTGCGTATTCAAAGAATACTATCCCGATCTTGCCGTGCCCTTTGCGGGTGAGCTGCAATATGCCCTTCATTGGGAAGGGCGCGATCTTTGCGATGACGAGGCCTATAGGCAACTGGTGGAAAAATATAAGATCCCCGAAAAAGAATTTTATGGCAAATTGCATCACCCCGCCTATAAAGAAAAAGCCTATGATGAGTTCGCCCTGGTAAAACAATTGAATGTCTCTGGTTTTCCTACCGTATTTTTACAGGTTAGCGACACGAAATTTTACTTGCTGACCCGGGGTTATACCGATTACGCAAAGATGAAGAACGCCATCGAACAGGCCCTCCAAAAAGCGGCGGAATAACGGGGGTGATGATGCCGGCGATTCGTTGCCAGGAAAAATAACGAACCGCCCGCGATCCGCTAATGTCGGGGGTTCGGCCTACGGCCTCAAAGGGCTCCTAACCAGCAGTGATCCAGCTTTGCAGTGAAAATATTTGCCCCTAAATCGGCGATTAACATTAACTTGCATGTCCCTAAAATTTCATTCATGCGCTTCATGCGCGAATAAAATGATTGCATGGAATATAACAAGATCATAGCCGTTACCGGATTGCCGGGATTGTACGAATTACTGAGCAGCAAAAGCGATGGCGCTATCGTCCGCTCGCTGGATGACAAATCGACCCGTTTCGTCTCGAGCCGCGTCCACAATTTTTCCCATTTGGAAAGCATCGAAGTCTACACCGTGAGGGATAACGTGAACCTGGTCGATGTGCTCAACGCCATGGAGGCGTCGACGGAAAAACTGCCCGACGAAAAAGACAACGCTGCATTAAAATCCTATTTCAGCAAGGTCTATCCCGATCTGGATTTCGAGAGGGTCTACGGCAGTGATCTCAAGAAAATGGTAAAATGGTTTAACGTTTTAAGATCGAACAATATCGAGATTAAATTGTCTCAACCTGAGGAAGCGGGCGAAGAAGTAGCCGAATCCGCCGAAGTAGAAAAGGCCCCGGCGAGTCTAAGTCTAAAGAAAACAGCCAAGGAAACAGCCGAGAAAAAGGCTGCCGCGGAAAAAGCCCCCGCCGAAGAGAAAGAACCGGCTAAGGCCAAGGCGTCCGCCGCCAAGAAGGCTGCTCCGAAAGAAGAAGAAGAAGAGGAAAAGCCAGCGCCGGGTCCAAAGAAAACAGCCGGAGAAGCAGCTCCGAAGAAAGCAGCAGCCAAGAAAGCGGCTCCAAAAGAGGAAAAAGAAGAAAAGCCTGAAAAGGCCGCCACGAGTCCGAGTTCGAGTTCAAAGAAAACAGCCAAGGACACAGCCAAGAAAACGGCCACTAAAAAGAAAAGTTAATGACGCCTACAGCGAATCTTACGTCAACAGCCAGTGAGCTGCAAAAACCCGTGCGGCATTTTCTACCCGCCGATTATGTGATCACCGATTGGAAAAGCTTAGAGCCCTATTTTCAGGATCTGGAAAAACGCCCGCTCGATACAAGGGAGCAACTGGAAAAATGGCTCCTGGACATGAGCGAGCTGGAAGCCGTGGTGAGCGAAGATGCCTCCTGGCGCCAGATCAAGATGACCTGCGATACCGAGAACAAGGCACTCGAAGAAGCCTTCAACTATTTCTTCCTGCAGATACAACCCGAGATCCAGCCCTACGCCGACCGCCTCAACCGCCGGCTTGTGGAAAACCCGCATACGCGCGAGCTGGACCAAAAGGAATATTTCACCTATCTCCGCGGCGTCCGTAAAAGGATCGAGCTGTTCCGGGAGACGAATATCCCACTTTATGCCGAATCAAGCGTGCTTGGCCAGCAATATGGCGTTATCTCGGGTAAAATGACGGTCGAAGTGAACGGGCAGGAGTACACGCTTCAACAGGCTGCTAAATTCCTGGAAAACCCCGACCGGTCCCTGCGGGAAACCGTTTTCCGGAAGGTGCAGGAACGCCGCCTGCAGGACAAGGATGCCCTGAACGACCTTTACTCCAAGCTGATCGGCATCCGTCACCAAATGGCCCAAAACGCCGGATTCGCCAATTATCGCGACTTCAAATTCGAAGAACTCGGCCGTTTCGACTATACCAAGGAAGATTGCTTCCGGTTTCACGACGCCGTCAAGGAATATGTGGTTCCCCTCGTTAGCAAGATCAACGAGAAGAAAAGAAAGAAGCTCGGTCTCGACACACTGCGCCCCTGGGACACCGAGGCCGAACCGGCAGGGATAGAACCCCTCCGCCCGTTCACCAATGGCCAGGATCTTTTGACCAAGACCATTACCTGCTTCGATGAGCTCAACCCCTTCTTCGGGAACTGCCTGCGCACCATGCAAAAAATGGGTCGCTTCGATCTCGAAAGCCGCAAGGGGAAATCACCAGGCGGTTACAACTGTCCGTTAGCAGAAACCGGCGCCCCCTTCATCTTTATGAACGCCTCCGGCCAGATGGGCGATCTCACCACCATGGTGCACGAAGGCGGACACGCCATCCACTCCTTCCTCTCCCACCCCTTGAAACTGAGTAGCTTTAAGGACTATCCCATGGAGATCGCGGAAGTAGCAAGCATGTCGATGGAGCTGTTCACCATGGATCATTGGGATTTATTCTTTGACAATAAAAACGATTTAGCACGAGCAAGAGAACATCAGCTCGAAAGAGTGATCACGATCTTTCCATGGATCGCAACGATTGATAAATTTCAACATTGGATATACGAAAACCCTAGTCACACACTAGAGCAGAGAAAAGAAAAATGGATCGAGATCCTCAATGAATTCTCTTCGCAATCCGTGGACTGGAGCGGGTTGGAACACTATCGGGAATTCGGCTGGCAGCGACAGCTGCATCTCTTTGAAGTTCCTTTCTACTACATCGAATACGGCATCGCACAGCTGGGTGCAATAGGTCTATACATGCAGTATAAAAAGAACAAAGAGAAGGCTTTAAGTAATTACATCCAGGCACTGTCGCTTGGTGGGACCCGGACACTCCCCGAATTGTACGCTGCAGCGGGTCTTCAATTCAACTTTTCAAAAGAGCACATTAAAGAGCTGATGGCATTCGTCAGTGAAGAACTCTAATGTCTGTCCTTCGGACAAGAGGCCTGCGGCCTCTTCGGAAAAATAAAAATACCCGGAAAGTAGTAGAAAGAACGCTTGTTCGTATGCTTTTTTCCGGCTATATTTGCAAGGATCGAAATCGAAAAAATGTAATCATTACATAAAGAAGCTACTAATCAGAGCCTTAACCAAAAGTCCCGGTGTTTCTACATCGGGGCTTTTTTTATAATACACCTGACGAGGCTTACATCGCGGTCCATCGCGGCTCACTGGTTACAATTCTTGCACACACCGCTGATCAACATATCCACCTGCTCGCTTACATAACCGCCCGGTAATTCGATGGAGGGCACGGTTACGCCTTCCAGGCAAACGGTGCTGCCGCAAGCGTTGCAGATGAAGTGCACATGATCATCATGGTGATGTCCACCGGAACAGTCGTCTTTGCACAACGCATATCGTATGGAATTATCCGCCGTCGGTATACTATGCACCAATCCCTTTTCTAAAAACGTTTGCAGCGTACGGTAGACGGTAACCCGGTCGAATTTCTCGCCCGCCTTTTTCTCGATATCGCTATGCGACAAAGCGCCGTCATGCTGCAGGAACAGCTCCAGGATCTTCTTACGACCACCGGTGATGCTCAGATGATTTTTCTTCAGCAGCTCATCCGCTTTTTTATTGACCATAATTAGCCGGGATTATTGTTGAGTAAACCATTTGCAAAACGAGGCACATCGACCTTCTCCTTCAGGAGCGTAGCAATATCTTTTTCCAATTCATCCAGCTCGTCTTTCTTCAGCCCGTCGTAGATCTTCCGAACCCGGCCACCCTTGTCGACAAGCGCCAGGAACTGCGTATGCAAAAATTGCTCGTTGATATTGATCGCGTTGTTTTTCGGATCATCCAGCAAATACCCGTTCCGGGCCAGACGATACAGGCTGTCCTTGCTTCCGGTGAGAAAGAACCATTTCTGCGGATCGGCGCCCAATGAATCCGCGTACCATTTCATGCGCGCAACACTATCGGTTTCCGGGTCTACCGTATACGAACAGAACCGGATTCCCGGCTCGCTCGCAAAATCCGCCGCCAATTTCTTCATGTTGTTATTCAGCTTGGGACAGATACCCTTGCAGGTCGTAAAAAAATATTCGGCGACATACACCTTCCCCGCCAGATCCTTTTCCGTGATCAGCTTTCCCTCCTGATTCCTGAATGCAAAATCCGGAACATAGCTGAGGACCGGCAATACCGGCTTGCCAAAGCCGGGAACGATCTGACCCAAGGCAAAATAAAAGCCTACGATCAGCAGAACGAAAAACCCGGCCATCCATAAAACCCGCTTCTTGCTCATAAGAAAGATCTTTTTGTTATTTCAGTCCACAAAATTACGGCTAATTCGACAAAATTTATTTGCAACATTGTTGCAAACACCATAATTTTGTTGCCCATGTTCAGAAAGCTCAACCTGGACGCCCTGGGCGTCACCGCTTCGATCCTCTGTGCCATCCACTGCGCCGTACTGCCGCTGGTCGTGGCCTCGCTGCCCATCCTCGGGGTCAACATCCTGCACAACGCCCTTTTTGAATACGGCATGATCGCCCTCGCCTTCATCGTCGGGACCACCGCACTCTGGCACGGCTTTAACCGCCACCATCACCGGCTGACCCCCTGGCTGCTTTTTACCGGCGGCATGAGCTGCCTGCTAGCCAAAGAGATATGGCGTACCTATGAGCTGGGCTTTCTTCCGTTTGCCGTCCTGCTGATCGTCGGTGCGCACTGGCTCAACTACCGTTGGTGCCGGCAACATCACCGCCATCCGGCCCCCCCGGAACAGGGCCCGGCGCCTCGCATCCCGGCCGCCGATGGGAATCACTCCTCCTCCAGCTCTCATGAACCGGCGTCCTATCCATGCACCCCGGCTACCCCCGGTCGCCCGGCATAGGCCCCGAACCCAGATTTTCCCGATCCGGCAACCGCCACTCACGGCAATTCGTTAACTTTGGCCTGAAATTGCGACACTATGATCAAGACAGGAAACCCGGTTATCAGCATCTATACCGAAATGACTCCCAACCCGGAAACGATGAAATTCGTGGCCAACAAACTGTTGTACCCCGGCAAGATCATCGATTTCCCCGACGTCGAATCGGCCAAACCGTCACCGCTCGCCATCGAGCTCTTCGGCTTCCCCTTTATCAAAGCCGTTTTTATCGCCAGCAATTTCGTCACCCTGACCAAGACGCCGGATACGGATTGGGACGATGTGATCCCCGCCATCCGCCAGTTTCTCAAAGAATATCTCGAAGAGGGTAAAGCCGTGATCAACGAAGAAGAGATCGTCGTCGTCAAAAAAGAAGGCAACGCCATCGATGCGGATGACGATGATGTCGTAAAACGCATCAAAGAACTTCTTGAGAACTATGTGAAACCCGCCGTTGAAATGGACGGTGGCGCCATCCAGTTCAAAAGCTATAACGACGGCGTCGTCAACCTGATGCTGCAAGGCTCCTGTTCGGGCTGCCCCTCCTCCATGATCACCCTCAAGGCCGGCATCGAAGGGATGATGAAACGCATGATCCCCGAAGTAAAAGAGGTCGTAGCCGAAGCCGAATAAACGCGGCCCCAGCCAAACGGACCGGAGGTCCATCAGCCGAACCGCAACCCCCATGCTCCACGAGATCTTCCGTCAGTTCGTTCTGGACCTGCGTCAAACCGGCTGGCTGGAATTCACCGCCGTCGTCGCCGGCATTCTCAGCGTGTGGTATAGCCGCACCGAAAACATCTTCGTCTATCCCACCGGCCTCGTAAATACTATCGCCTATGTCTACCTCAGCTTCAAGATGTCCCTGCTGGGCGAGGCAAGTGTCAATCTGTATTACACCGCATTGAACATCTATGGCTGGATCGCCTGGACGAGAAAGGACCGGCAACAGCAATACATCCTCCACGTCACCCGCTCGACGCCGCGGGAATGGAGCCTCCAGCTGATCTTTTTCGGCTTTTTCTATACCGTCACCTTCTTCGCGCTGACCTATCTGAAAAAGAATTTCGCGCCGCTGGCGATTCCCTGGGCCGACGCCTTCGCCTCCGCGACGGCCTATACCGGTATGTGGCTGATGACCCGCAAAAAACTGGAAAGCTGGTACTGGTGGCTTGCCACCAATCTTTCATCCATTCCGCTGTATTTCGTGAAGCATTATGTTTTTACCAGCGTCTATTACGTGGTGCTGCTGATCCTGGCGATCGGCGGTCTGGTCGAATGGACCAAAAGGTCAAAAGCCGTCAACCCCACCGAACATGTCAATGCCACCGCTTAAAAAGATCGTCATCATCGGCCCAGAATCCACCGGCAAGTCCTCATTGTGCGCGGCCCTGGCGGCACATTTTGGTACGCACTGGGTTCCTGAATTTGCCCGTGAATACCTCACCACCTATGGCACCAACTATTCCTTCGACGATCTGCTGACCATCGCCCGCGGACAGCTGGCGCTGGAAGACCGCATGTGTACGGCGGCCCTCGCCGCAGGCAAAAGCCAAATTTTCATCGACACCGATATGTATGTCATGAAGGTCTGGTGCGAATTCGTCTTCGGCCGTTGCCATCCCTGGATCCTTGACCAGATCGCGGCCCGCCGGTACGACGGCTATCTTCTCTGCCGCACCGATCTCCCCTGGGTCCGCGATGACCTGCGCGAATATCCCGACCTCGTCTCCCGCGAAAGACTGTTCCATATCTACCGCGACTGCCTGGTCAACCAATCTACGCCATGGCTGGAGATCGGCGGACAAGGGGAGAACCGCATCGCAGCAGGCGTCACGGCGTCAACCCAGCTACTGCAGTAACTTCTGGATACTGGGTTTATTTTGCAAGATACCCATCTGTCCGATGATCCAGGCGCTCTTACCCGCTACGTAACGAGATAATGGCTTGACGGTATATTCTTTCGGATTGGGTAGACAAGCGGCGATCTTCGCTGCTTCAAGGCGGCTGAGCGATTTGGCCGGCTTATTGAAATACTTCCGTGATGCCGCCTCGATCCCGTAGATCCCCTTCCCCATTTCACTCACGTTCAGATACATCTCCAGGATGCGTTTCTTCCCCCAGACCAGCTCGATCATCACGGTAAAATAAGCTTCCAGCCCCTTCCTTATCCAATCGCGCCCCTGCCAGAGAAATACATTCTTGGCAACCTGCTGGCTGATCGTGCTGGCGCCCCGGATCTTTTTACTTTTCTCGTTATGTTCGATCGCTTTCTCGATATTCTTGACATCGAATCCATCGTGATCGGGAAACAGCTGGTCTTCGGAACAGATCACGGCCAGCTTCGCGTAAGGGGAGATCTCCTTCATGGACACATAGCTGCGCTTTAAACCGTCGCCGGCAAACAAACTACCCAGCTGTGTAAGTGTAATAGGCGGGTTGACCCATTTGAGCAGGAAAATATAAAGGAACTGGAGAATAAAGAGAGCAAGAAGAACACGCTTGATGATTCGCCACATTCTTTATATTGCAATTTTCTTGCAATATACTATTACCGGCCGATCTGGAGGTATTGTAATTTGAACCGGCCGCCCAATTTGTAATATTTTTTGGCGGTCGCCACCAGCACGACCCCCGTAGCAATCAGGGCGCTCCCCAGAACGATGCCGGAGGTGGTATACCAGGTCCTGGCCGCATCACCCCGGATGCCCCCGTTGACGGCCCCCAGCACAAAAACACCGGTACCCACTACAATGGCGCTGATGCCCGTGGTTTTACCGGTAACACCGGTGGTCTTCTCCCGCGCGACAGCCGCGATCTCTTTATAGCTGAACGCCTGCCCGTTGATATACACCGTATCGTGATGCAGGTCGTCGATGGTTCCCGTAAACCACTGGCCATAGACCGTTTCAAAGGTCATTGGATCGCCAACCGTATACGATCGCACATGCATGGCGTTCTTTTCCAAAGCGAGAACATCATGCTGTGCCCGGGACACAAAGGGGATAACACAAAAGATGATGATGATTATGCGTTGCATAGTGGAGGGTTCAAACTTACGATTATCCTTGTAATGTCCTTGTTAATCGCCGGGATTCGCAAAAAAAAACTATTTCTTATGAAAGATCAGCACGTCGAGTGCGAGCACCACTCCGAAAAGGATCAGCAGGCTGCCGGAGATCTTGTTGACGACCCTTAGCGTGTGATAGTTCAGCTTGTTTCTGAGCTTCCCGGCCATCATCACCTTTCCGACATCTGCGCTCATATTGATCAGCAGACAAATGGAGAAGATTATGATGCGCTCATGAGTGGTATGCGTTCCCGCGACGAGTGCCGCGTTGAATAGCCAAAAGAAGATAACGCTGGGGTTTAGGGTATTGATGGCAAACCCCGATGCGAACAGCCGCGCCATATCTCTTTTGCGGAACCGCGCGTCAGCCTTGTCCGGGTCCTGTAGCTTGACCTTCTTGAAAAAGGCGAAATAGACTCCCAGGCTCAACAGAAAGAGACCGCCGAGACAACCTACGATCTTTTCGTGGGTATCCAGCAGGCTCACCGCCGCCGATACGGTATTGCTCAGCACCACCAGGATGATATCGCTGACCCAAACCCCGGCCACAAAGCTGAATCCCGCCTTGTGCCCGCCATTCAGGCTGTGCTTGATGATGATAAAAATTATAGGCCCTACCGATAAGGCAAGTGCAAATCCCAAGGCCAATCCTTTCAATACGGACTCCAGCATACGATGTCAATTACGAATTGAGACTTCCTGTCTCCAGAAATTTTTGCCAATCCAGCAGCATCTTACCTTTCAGTACCCGCGGAAATTTATGCTGGCCGCCGATCTTTCCCTTTAGCCGCATAAACTCCATGAATTTCTGCTCGGGTAACACTTTTACATAGACATCTTTGAGCGCGCTGTCGCGTTCTACCGCGTAGTCGTCATTCAGCTCTTTAAGCCGTTGGTCGATCTTCTCTCTCAACAAAGCCTCATCGACGGGGTCATTACACGCCAGCCACCATTGATGGGCAAAAAACAGGCCATGTGGAACGCCGGCAACGGTAAACTCCGGAATAGAGAGATTCATCTCTTCCGTGGCCAGCTGCACCGCCTTGTTCATATTGTCGACACTGAGATGTTCGCCAACCAGGCTGAGGAAATGTTTGGTCCGCCCGGTGATGATGATCTCACATCGCTCTTTATCTACAAACCGTACCGTATCGCCGATCAAATACCGCCAGGCGCCCGCACTGGTGCTGAGCAGCAAGGCATAGTCCTTCCCCTCCTCTACCTCATGGATCATGTATACTTCCGGGTTAGGTACGAGATTGCCTTCGGCGTCGAAATTCTTGTTGTCGAACGGCACGAATTCCAAAAAGATATGCTGATTGGTTACCAGCCGCATCCCTTTGGAATTTTGAATATCCTGGTAAGCGATAAATCCCTCCGAGGCCAGATAGGTCTCGATATAGGTTATCGGCTTGCCGAGCAGTTTCTCGAATCCTTTCCGATAAGGATCGAAGGACACGCCCCCGTGCACGAAAAATCCCAGGTTGGGCCAGATCTCATGGATGTTGTTGAGGTTGTACCGCTCGATGATCTTTTCCATGCATAGCTGGATCCAGCCGGGCACTCCGACAAGAAAGCCGATATCCCATTGCGGGGCCAGCTTCACGACCTCTTCCAGCTTTTTGCTCCAGTCCTGCGTGCGGGCAATCTTCTTCCCCGGCTTGTAGAAGGGCTGGAACCAAAACGGCACTTTTCTGGCCGTGATGCCGCTGAGATCCCCGGAATAATAGCCCGCGCCTTTTTGAAGACTCGTGCTGCCGCCGATCATCAGCCAGCCCTTGCCGAGACTCTTCACGGGAATATCCTTGTAGGTCCGCAACGTGAGCAGCTGCCGGACCATCACGATCCGGTTGCCGCGCAGCAGGTCTGTAGTGATGGGAATATATTTGCTGCCCGCTTCCGACGTACCGGAGGAAAGCGCATAGTATTTGATCTTTCCCGGCCAGCAGATATCCGCCTTCCCTTCAAGTGTCTGATGCCACCAGGCCTCGTAGATCTTATTGTAATCGGAGGTAGGTACGATCTGCTGGAATTTCTTCCCGGGATGCCGCCGGTCCAGCAGGATCTCGTCGAACCGGTATTTCTGACCGAACTCCGTAAATCTCGCCTTCTTCAGCAGTTTACGCAATACCTTAAGCTGCTGCCGCCGGGGGGATTTCTGTGGCAGCCGCAAAGCTTTGGCCAAAGATTTAGGTAATTGAATGTCAATCAATGCCATGAAGTAGCCTCTGTCAAATTGGGTGTTCCGGCGAAATTAACAATTTATTTCGGATAAGCGTCTGCGGCCTACTAAAAACGCGTCCCGTGTTCTATCCGAATCATGCTAAAAGACCAGGGTCTTCCCGTGGCCGGCCCGGTCCGCGCTTCCCACCGCCGATCGACTCCCGGCAGCATGAAATAGCATGAGCCCGGTCCCTTGCCCTTGCGGGCTGCGCGATCTGCTCCGTGCGGACGCATCCTTTTCCAACGCGCTGATACAATTCCGGAACGAAAAGTCCGGTCCCTCACACAAAAGCACCGCCGAAGTCTCCTGAGCGTTCGAAACAATAACCCAACCGTCGCCCATCAAACCCTTTACCTGCGCGGCTTCCGCCGCATCCCCCGTGATGAATAGGCTGGCCGGCCCACTCGCATGGCCCGTCGCGCCGCCCTTGACAGCCCGCCCCAACGAACCCAGCCCCGCCCTCACCCAGATAGCCAGCTCCATACCCCAATTCCACACCGCCGGCAAACCCCGGTTGAAATGCTTCCGCCGGAACTGGCTCATCGCCTTATAGAACATCCGGACATACCGGATATCCTTCTGTGTGCTCTCACCCTTGAAATGAACTATCGTCGTACCGGGAAAATAGAAGTTTTCATACCCGGCTTTTTCGATGCGATAGCTGAGATCGATGTCTTCGGCATACATAAAGAACCGGTCGTCGAAGCCGCCAACCTCCTCGAGGATCACCCGCCGCACCAACATACAGGCACCTGACAACACCGGCGCAGGATGTGCACGATCCGCCGCCAGATGACCGAGATAGTAGGTAGCAAAGAACCGGCTCCGGGGAAACAATGTCGACAACCCCGCCAATTTGCTAAAGGCCACCCAGGGCCTCGGGAACCCCCGCCGCGATTCCGGTAAAAAGCGGCCGCCGCCGTCGATCATCCGGACCCCCATGGCGCCTATGCCTCGTGTGGCAGGCCCGGCCTTGCCCTGCGGCCGGCTCTCGCGCGGCCCCGAGTGCGGCTCCGAACGCATGAAATCCAGACACAACATGAAAAAGTCTTCCGGCAACACCGTATCGGGATTGAGAAAAAGAATATACTCCCCGACCGCCAGCCGCAACGCCTGATTATTTGCCCGCGCAAACCCGACATTCTCCGAATTCTCAATGAACCGCACGGCCGGAAATAAAGACCGCAAGGCCTCTATGCTCCCATCCGCCGAAGCATTGTCGACGACAATGACCTCGCTGGGTCCAATCCCCGTGAGCGCCCGTTGAACCGAAAACAAGCAGAGCTCCAGGAAATACCGGACCCGGTAATTGACGATGATCACGCTGAGAACCATTGGCTGCCAAGATAAGTCAAAATATACCAGCGGAATAATGTGTCCAAACGACAATTTGAAGAAAATTGATATATTTGCATTTGTCAATATACGCTACACAGTGATGAGATTATCGCTTTTCCAAATCGAGAAGATATCAAAAGCCCTGGGAGACAGCAACCGACTAAAGATCTTAAACTATATCTCCGGCAAGGGCGGATGCGGCGAATGTTCGGCCTTGCAGGAAATTATCGGTCTCGCACAACCGTCCGTTTCCCACCACGTCAAGATCCTCATCGAGTCCGGCCTCATCAGTGCCGAAAAAGAAGGGCGGAATTACAACTACACCCTGAACACCGGGGTACTCAACGAATACACGGACTCTTTACGCCAGCTTGCGTAATCTATTATCATTACGCAGTTTCTGGCCTATCTTTACGCCATGCTAAAATCAACACTTATCAAGGCGGCTGAAGCTGGTGCCGCCGTTATGCAAAGGTATTTTCAAGGCGAATTCAAGATCTCCAACAAGGAAGGAATTAATAACCTGGTCACAGAAGCAGATCATGCCTCGGAAAAAGCGATCTTCGAGGTGATCAAAGAAGACTACCCCGATCATTTCCTGCTGAGCGAAGAAGCCGGAGAGATAAAGATGGACTCCACCTTCAAATGGATCATCGACCCTATAGACGGAACAGTGAACTTCGCACACGGCTTACCTATCTGCTGTGTTTCCATCGCCCTCGAGCAGGAAGGTGGGATGATCCTGGGCGCCGTATACAACCCCTTTATCAAGGAGTTCTATTTTGCACAACGCGGTTATGGTGCAACGTTGAATGATAAAAAGATTACCGTCAGCAACGAGACGTCCCTGGCCAAATCCTGTCTCGTCACCGGTTTTCCCTATACCTACCTCGATCAACCAAACGGCCCGTTGGAAGTGTTCTCCAAGCTGATCCGTGCGGGAGTACCCGTCCGCAGACTAGGTTCCGCCGCCATGGACCTTTGCTGGGTCGCCGCCGGACGTTTCGACGGGTTCTATGAACACAAGCTCCAGGCCTGGGACAGCGCGGCCGGTTTCCTGATCGTAGAAGAGGCCGGTGGTCGCGTTTCCGATTTCGCCGGCGGCAGATATTCGCCTTATCAACCCCATATCATCGCGACCAATGGCAAGATCCACGATCAGCTGGTGGACGTCGTCAACGGGGGTAAAATAACACAACTATGAGTGAAAACAGGACCGAGATCTCGTCCCTGGGAGAATTTGGGTTGATCGAACATCTCACGGGAAACATCGAAATAAAGAATGTCTCCACCCTCGTGGGGGTAGGCGACGACGCCGCTGTCATCGATCATTTTGGTAAACAAACGGTCGTGACCACGGACCTCCTGCTCGAAGAGGTTCACTTCGATCTGATGTATACGCCCCTTCAGCACCTGGGTTATAAGTCCGTGGTCGTCAATCTCAGCGACGTCTATGCCATGAACGCTACTCCCACGCAGATCACCATGAGCATCGGCATCAGCAACCGCTTTGGCGTAGAGGCGCTCGACGAATTCTACGAAGGTGTCTATGCTGCCTGCGAAAACTATGGAGTGGATCTCATAGGTGGCGATACCGTCTCATCGAAAAAGGGCTTCGTCATCTCGGTGACCGCCCTCGGCGAGGTCACCCCGGATAAGTTCGTGAAAAGAAGCACGGCGCAAAAAGGCGATCTGCTTTGTTGTTCCGGCGATCTCGGCGCCGCTTACCTGGGCCTGGTCTTTTTGGAACGGGAGAAAAAGATCTTCCTCGAAAGCCCCGACGTCAAGGCCGATCTCGAGAACGAGAAATATGTGATCGGCCGCCTGCTGAAACCGGAAGCCCGGAAGGATATCATCGAATTCTTCGAACAATCCGGCGTCATCCCCACATCGATGATGGATATCAGCGACGGGCTCAGTTCGGACATCCTTCACATCTGCCGCCAAAGCTCGCTGGGTTGCGTGGTCTATGAAGAAAAGATCCCTATCGCCGAAGAGACCCGAAAGGCCGCCTTCAAATTCGAGCTCGACCCCACCGCGTGCGCGCTCAGCGGCGGAGAAGATTACGAGCTATTGTTCACCGTCTCCCAACAGGATTATGACAAGCTGGTCCTCAACGAGCAAATCAGCGTCATCGGCTACATGACCGAACCGGAAAAGGGCTCAAAGATCATCACAAAAGGAGGCAACACTTTCGATATTACCGCGCAAGGATGGAACGCCTTCGCCTCCAAATGAGCTGAATGCATGAACCGGATCCGAATTCTACTATATAGCTTTTGCCTGCTTCTTGCCGCCTGTTCGACGGAAAAGAACTTTCGTCCCGACCGCAAATATCCCGTCGCAAAACTGCAAAAGGACTACCGGGTCTTCCGGCATGTGCTCGAAGCCTGGCATCCCAGCCTATATTGGTATACACCCAAAGACAGCATGGACCGCTATTTCGATCGGGGTTATGCTGCTATCACCGACTCCATGACCGAATCGCAATTCCGGACTATTCTCAGCCATGTTATTGCCCAGGTGGATTGCGGGCACACCTCTGTGCGAGCCTCAAAAGCCTTTGCTCATTACCTGGACACGGCCCGGCTTCCGCAATTCCCGCTGATCCTGAAGTTCTGGCCCGACACCATGGTCGTCATCCTTAACCTTAACCGCCGGGATAGCGTACTGCGCCGGGGCACCCAGATCCTTTCGATCAACGGCAGGACGGCGCGCCAGTTCACCGATACACTCTTTCCGTATATCGTCACCGATGGATACAGTCCCGTTGGAAAATACCAGTACCTGAGCACGGGCCTGCATTTCAGCAGCTGGTATGCCGCGCTCTATGGCTATACCGATTCCTTCGATATCCGTTATGTCGACACAGGGGGGAGGCAACAGGAAACACATATCCCCCTATATGACCCAAGGGCAGACACTGTGCATAACAGTCTGGGTAAAGTCTTGCAGCCCGGCACGGCGGCACGAAGTCCTGGTCCGACACAGCGGGTCCGGCATCGCAGCAAACGCAGCCGGCGACGGTCGGAGCTGCTTTTCAACCGCAGCTTACAGCTGGACTCGGCTACCGCCACGGCTTTCATGACGCTCAATACCTTCGAGCACGGCTATCATCTGCGGGGATTTTTCCGGCATACCTTTCACGTGCTTAAGGATCGGCACGTAAAAGATCTCGTGATCGATGTCCGCTCCAACGGCGGCGGCGACGCCTCGCTCTCTACCCTGCTGACCCGTTACCTGATCGACAAAAAATTCAAGCTCGCGGATTCGCTCTATACCATTCGCCGCAGCAGCCGCTATGACCGCTATATCAACAACGGCCGGATCTATAGCCTGCTCACGTGGTTCGCCACTCGAAAACACAAGGATGGGTTCTATCATTTTGGTCATTACGAGCGGCATTATTTCGCGCCGTTCACCGATGACCATTTCGACGGGCATATCTATATCCTCACGGGTGGCAATTCTTTTTCGGCAACCTGTCTTTTCGCGGGTGCCCTTAAAGGTCAGTCGAATGTAACCCTGGTGGGAGAGGAAACGGGTGGCGCTTATTATGGGAATACGGCCTGGATGATCCCCGATGTCACGCTGCCGGAAACAAGGGTTCGCTTCCGCCTGCCGCGGTTCCGCCTCGTGATCGATCGCAACCGGGTGAAAGACGGCCGGGGCATTCTTCCCGACGTTCCCGCCCTGCCCAGTGTGGAAGCGATAAGCAAAGGAGTTGATTATAAATTGGCGCGGGCAAAGGAGCTGATCAGCCCTCCCCCTCCACGATCACCTGCAGCAGATTCAGCTGCTCGTCCAACACCACAAGATCAGCACTAGCGCCCGGCTGGATCACACCCCAACGGTTTTGCTGACCGATCACCGTCGCGGGATACAGGGATGCCATCCGCAGCGCCTCGGGCAATGGGATGCCGGCTTTCTCCACGCCGTTACGTACCGCCTGCAGCATCGTCAATGCGGAGCCGCTAAGAGTGCCATCGGGCAGCGTATACCGGTCTCCTTTGAAGACATGGATGTATTCGCCATAGGAGACTTCGGTTACGGCGTCGGTGATAAAGAACAGCCGGTCCTGCATGATCTTCTTGCTGATCCGCACCGAGGCGAAATCGACGTGCACGCCGTCGCATACGATGCTGCTTCGGACATCATTATGATCATAGACCGCGCCGACGATACCCGGCTGACGCCCCTGTAACGGCGACATGGCATTGAACAAGTGGGTAGCCGCAGGTATGCCCTGGTAGAATCCATCAATGGCCTGCTCATATGTGGCATTGCTGTGACCGGCGGAGACCACGATACCGTTTTTCATCAGCAGCCCGATACTTGCGCGGTCGCATTGCTCGGGCGCCAGCGTCATCATTTTAAAGATATCCCTGCCGGCGTGGAGCAGCTGTTCGAGCTCGGCGATGCTGGGTTTCTTGATGAATTTCCCGAGATGCGCGCCTTTCTTTATGGGGTTGATATACGGACCTTCGAGATGCACGCCCAGCAGGCCTTTGCCGCCGTTGTTGCGGTATTCCCGCGCCACCTCCAGCCCGCGGACGAACTTCTCGATCGAGTTGGTGGCCAGGGTGATCATAAATTGCGTGCAGCCGCCGGCGAGACAATACTCGTATACAGCTTCGAGCGATTCGGTGGTCAGCTCCGACGAAAACATTTTGCCGTTGCCGCCATAGATCTGCAGATCCAGAAAGGCCGGCGCCAGCATATAACCGGGCAGCTCCCGCACCCGGTAGTCTGCCGGTACGGCTTTTGCCGGAACGATGTCTACAATGGTTCCTTCTTTTACCAATATGGCCTTGCCGGTCTGGATCTCGCGGCCTGTAAAGATCTCTCGTGCGATGAATGCTGCCTGTGACATAATTTGCTAAGATTCTATAGAAAAATGATCGGCATCCCGCCAAAAAGGAAACCGTTCCCGCACTTTGGCGAGGTCATCCTTTTCGAGGGTAAGCGTAAATGTCTCGTCTTTGGCGCCGGCATGATATAGGGTCTCGCCCAGCGGGTCGATGATCATGGAGTCGCCGCTATGATAAATGTCGTGGCCATCGTTGCCGATCCGGTTGACCCCGGCGACATAACACTGGTTCTCGATCGCCCGCGCCTGCAGCAGGGTCTTCCAGGCATGCGAGCGCCGCTCGGGCCAGTTCGCGACATATAGCAGCAGGTCGTATTCGAGGTCGGGCGCTTCAGCGGCGTCTGACCCGCCGCCGGGTCGTGGTCTTCCGGCTGAACCGGCGGGTCGCGCTGCCGCGGCTGGATCCCCCGTGAGCTCCCGCGGTCGCTGCCGGCTCCACACCGGAAACCGCAGATCATAACATACCAGCAGCAGCACCCGCCAACCCTTCACCGACGCGACCAGCCGTTTCGCGCCAGCCGTATAATGTTGATCCTCGCCGGCATAGGCAAACCGGTGCCGTTTGTCATAATACCCATATTGTCCGTTTGGAAGCATCCAAACCAGCCGGTTATAATAGCGGCCATTCTCTTCGATGATGACGCTGCCCGTGAGAATGATCTTTTTCCGCGCGGCCATGTCCGCCATCCAGCGCAGGGTAGGCCCGTCCATCGTCTCCGCCAGCCGCTCCGGCTGCATGCTGAAACCCGTGCTGAACATTTCGGGGAGGATCACG
This sequence comes from Puia sp., assembly GCA_035946435.1. Classification (GTDB taxonomy): domain Bacteria; phylum Bacteroidota; class Bacteroidia; order Chitinophagales; family Chitinophagaceae; genus Puia. The sequence goes on from DASYZH010000410.1 coordinate 41,401, forward strand.
AGCTCCGTAGCCTCTCGCAGGGACTCGATCCTGGCCTCAAAATGTTGGAGATTGGCCGTCTTGTCTTCCCATTTGAGCCCGGTTTGGATCGTCGTGATCGTAAGTGAGGACATACTGCAAATTAAAACAATGACTTTTGATACACCTGGTCGTTTTTATCTTTTAATCGGAATTTATAGGGCTTCTTTGATTTAATAACTTCTACCTGATCAAGCCCCCTCAACAAGCTGTTGAGCTTTTGACTAGTCAGATCCAGGCTTAATCTATCCAGAATCTCCTTTGCTGTCGCGGGTTTTCCATTTAATACGGCAAGGATCTTTTTCTCCAAAGACTCCGTTGTCGTATAGATGGTTTCCGGCTCACTTACAACCAGGGATCCTACCTGAATTTCCTTACCATCGAAATCGACGGCTATAGCGCCTTTCCCGATCAATATTTCGTTGGCATTTTGCTCATGTAAATCAGGCTGACGCACAAAAATCCTTCTTTTTTTTCTTAGCCCATCCATTACGCCGGCCCAAGTTCCTCCTTTTTCACTGGATTCCGCGACATATATTTCATTTGCCAGGCCGTAAATAATCGGGTTCCTGGCCATAGCGAGCTCTCTGTGCCACGGCGCCTTCGGCGAAAAGGTACTTAACACCAGCACGTTTCCTTTCACAATCTCCTTATAATATTCGTTGTAACCCGATGAAAAGGTCATGATACCCTGCGGCAGGACAATAATACTTTGACCCTTTGCATCGATTGCCGAATCCAATGCCTGTCTATCCACTCCTTTTGCAAATCCGCTGACGACAACCTTGTTACGTTTTATCGCCATTCGGGCGATATTGTCGGTGAAGCGCAGTGATAGTTCCGCCGCTTCTCTCGATCCCACGATGGCGATCGAATCTTCTTTCAATAGTCGCTTGTTCCCCTTGACATAAAGAATTACCGGTGAATGTGAAGCCTTTAAATTCGATTTGAGGATCGTGGAATAATCCGATGAGTTCACCGGGATGATCTCGTATCCCTCGTTCAAAAGGGTCTCAGCCAGAAAAGCATTCCCGGCCACTTGTTCTCTTGCCTTCTCAAGTTGGGCAATATCAGGATCGTCCAAACTATAAACGCCCCTCCATGTTGCTTTGTCCAAATGAAAGAATTCCTGGATAGAGCATTTGTGCTCATGGAAAAACTTTACAACAATTGAATTGGCCTTCGCCGCGCCCCACCCCGGAATATGCGCTAACGAGATCCAATATGGTATTTCGCCTTTTTCCATGTTTCCTCAGCTTCATAACCTGATCGCGCATCAATGCGATCAATGGGGAAAAAATAACGGTTACTCCTTCAAAAACGACCGCAGGAAATTGATAACACAGGGACTTGCCAAACCCGGTCTTCTCGATCAATAAGATCCGTTGTCCCTCGAGTATCCGTTCGATCGTCGCCCACTGGTCATCATAAAAGCTTTCGAACCCAAAGATCTTTTTAAGTCGTTTTTCGGCTACGGCACGTTGCATAGAAAAAGGTTTGTTTAAAGTTACCCTCTTTCTATAGATCGAATTTTAAAATCTGATCCGGCCAAACATATTATACAAAATCGTCATTTATTTTTCTTATCGCTGCGTTCACCAATTCGATCTCGTATCCCTTTTGTTGCAAAAAAGTCTGCAGCTTGCGCTTTCGTGTCTGAGAAGTTTCTTCTTCCTCTAACAACTCCCATTTCTGCCCGGCCAGCCGGGCCAGCGTCCGGCCATATTCCTCTTCGTCGATGGCTGCGAGGGCTTTCCTGATGCAATATTCCGAAACCTGTTTTTGCTTGAGCTGATAGCGGATCCGCACCTTCCCCCATTGCTTTAACCGAAAATGGCCGCCGGCGTACTGAATGGCGAACCGCTCCTCGTTGAGATAGTCCTCCTCGATGAGGGTTGCCAGAGCGGCCTCCACCTGGGGTTTCCGCAGGCCGAAAGAATACAATTTTTCCTGTACCTCGCTGTGACAACGCTCCTGGTAACCGCAATAATGCCGGGCTTTCTGTAACGCCTGTTCAGCTGATAATGCCTGTCGTTTCCACATAATCGATTGGTAGCCGCGAATTTACCGAAATGTGCGGCTTTTTAATCACACGTAATTAACAATTGGCCGCCGGCAGCGGCTGGTGTGTTCTAAACTATTGGCTATTACCGGAAATTCGTTAGTTTCGCCACAAAGTATACATTCCATGAAGTTTATCGTTTCCTCCTCGGCACTATTGAAGCAATTGCAACAGATTAGCGGTGTGATCAATGCGAATACCGTATTGCCAATTCTGGAGGACTTTTTGTTCGAAGTGGAAAAGAACAAATTAACCGTTGTTGCCACCGATTTGGAAACCGTAATGAAAGTGCACCTCGACATCGAAGCCAAAGACACCGGCAAAGTGTGCATTCCCGCTAAGATCCTCATCGACTCCTTAAAAAATATTCCGGACCAACCCCTGACCTTCAACATCGACAAACATTTTGCCGTCGAGCTCACCAGCGATAACGGTAAGTACAAGGTCATGGGCGAAAATCCCGATAACTTCCCCAAAGAACCCGCCAGCGACGAGACGACTTCGTTCAAGATGACCTCCTCCGCGCTGGTCACCGCGATCAACAAGACCTTGTTTGCCGTGAGCAACGATGATCTTCGTCCGGCGATGACGGGCGTGTATTTCGAAATGGACAAAAAAGGCCTGCAGTTCGTAGCCACCGACGCTCACCGTCTCGTTCGTTACAAACGCAAGGACGTCTCCTGCCCCAAAAGCGATTCGCTCATCGTTCCCAAAAAGCCGCTAAATCTCCTGAAATCCGCGCTTCCCATGAACGAAGACGAGATCACCATCAGCTACAATAGCAACCACCTCTTCGTTAGCCACGGCACCACGCAGATGAGCTGTCGCCTGATCGACGCCCGCTTCCCCGATTATAAAGTCGTAATCCCCGCCGACAATCCCTACAAGCTCGTCGTCGGCCGTAACGATTTCCAAAGCGCACTCCGTCGGGTAAGCATCTTCAGTAATAAAAGCACCAACCAGGTCGTCCTCAACATCCAGGGCAGCGAGCTACAACTGACCGCCCAGGACGTAGACTTCTCCTTCGAAGGTAACGAAAGGATGAAGTGCCAATACGACGGCGAAGACCTGGCGATCGCATTCAACGCCCGGTTCCTCATCGAAATGCTGGCATCCGCCGATAGCGACGAAGTCCGCATGGAGCTTTCCACGCCGACCAAGGCCGGAATCATCAAGCCGTTGGAAGAAGACGACAACGAAGAAGTGCTGATGCTGGTGATGCCCCTGATGCTGAACAGCTAAATATGTGATACATTATTTTCAACATATTCCCTCCTGGCAACGGTCACTGATCCTCGCAGGAGGGCTTGTGTTTTTTTGGGCATTAGAGGGCCTCATCCCGCTAACCCGATTCAAACGTAGCTGGCGACGGCATGCGGGACTTAACCTCTTTTTCACCCTCACGACCATTATCGTCAACTTTCTTTTCGCCACCCTGATTATCCGCACCGCCGACTATTGTACGCAGCATCACTTCGGATTGCTCTATATCGTCCATCTGCCGATGTGGTTGTTCATCCTGGCGGGTCTGCTGATCCTCGATCTCATCAGCGCCTGGCTGATCCACTGGCTTCATCATCAGATCCGGTGGCTCTGGCAGTTTCACCTGATCCATCACAGCGATACCTGGGTGGATACTACGACGGCCAATCGTCATCATCCCGGTGAAAGTCTTTTCCGCGCCATCTTTACCCTCATCGCCGTGGCGGTGGCGGGCTCACCCGCATGGCTGGTCCTACTGTATCAGTCGCTGTCCGTGTTGTTCTCGCAGTTCAACCATGCCAACATTTCACTTCCCAAATGGCTCGATAACACGTTGGCGTGGGTAGTCGTGTCCCCCGATATGCACAAGGTGCACCACCACTACCGGCGTCCGCTCACCGACTCCAACTATGGCAATATCTTTTCCTGCTGGGATCGTTTGTTCAGGACATTCAAATTCGTGAAAAATACAAAGGGCCTGCACTATGGCCTCGATACGCATCCCGCCGAAGAGGAACACAACAACATGCGTGCGCTGCTGAACATGCCGTTCCGGCCCTATAGGCCGCCGATGGATGCGCGGACGGATACGCCGATAGAACATACCGGCCTCACCGCTACACCCGCCGATCGCTCCGCTATTTAAAATGCAGTATTTTCGCAAAAAAAATTATCAGATGCGCATTATCGCCATGATCCCCGCCCGCTATGCCGCCACCCGTTTTCCCGCTAAATTGATGCAGCAGCTGGGAGACAAGACGGTGATCCGGCATACCTACGATAATACCAGGGCGACAGGATTATTCGACGAGGTGCTGGTCGTCACGGACAGCGAGATCATCTACAAGGAGATCACCAGGCACGGCGGCAAGGCAAAGATGAGCGTCCGCACGCACGAAAGCGGTAGCGATCGCATTGCGGAAGCGGTGGCGGATATGGACGTGGATATCGTCGTGAACGTGCAGGGCGATGAGCCTTTTGTCCGGAAGGAGCCGCTCGCGCAACTGCTGGAAGCGTTTAAAGGCGAAGCCGGCACACAGGTGCAGGTAGGCTCGCTGGTGCAGGTGCTTAAAGATCGGAAACAGATCGACGACCCCAATTATGTGAAAGTCGCTTTGGATAAGAACAACAACGCCCTTTTCTTTAGCCGCAGCGTGATCCCCTATCCACGCGATCCTTCGGCCCATCCGGTATATTACGAACACATAGGGGTATACGCTTTTCGGAAACAGGCGCTGCTGCAGTTCACAACCTGGCCGGTGAGTCCGCTAGAAGCAGTAGAGAAGATAGAGTGCCTGCGCTACCTGGAGAATGGCGTGCCTATGCGGATGGTCGTGACTTCCTATATGGGCATCGAGATCGACACTCCGGAAGACCTGCAGAAGGCGGCACGGCTGCTCTGATTGTCAGCAATGGCTGCTCTAACCATCATCAACCGGTGCAGGATTTTGCCGATCCTCCGTCGCAAACCGCAAATGACCGTCGGCCTCTCGCTGCAAAGGACTGCGGCATAACCGCGTCCCGCGGTTCGTCCGACGGACCGACATTGGCCGTTTGCGGGAATGCGTCATTTTTCCTGTAACGCATTCCCCGCACATTAGCCTGCGGCCGAAAACTTTTGCAATCTGCTAAAAAGTGGAATGCTTAACTTGGCCGCCAAAGAACTATCTGCAACATGAACCAACCATTATGGGGACTTGATCTTGGTGGAACGAAGATCGAAGGAGTGATCCTGGAGTCCATTGCCAATCCCACCCCGATCGTCCGGACCCGCGTAGATACAGAAGCAGCAAAAGGATACGAACACATCATCGGCCAGATCGCAAAGCTGGTGGCCAATATGGAAACCCAGAGCGGCCTGAAACCCACGGCGCTCGGCATCGGCACCCCCGGTGTGTTGGACCCTACGCTGCAGGTAATGAAAAACGCCAATACCACGGTCCTCAACGGCAAACCCCTCAAAAAAGATTTGGAAAAGGCATTAGGCCTGAAGATCGAGCTGGCCAACGATGCCAATTGTTTTGCTCTGGCGGAAACACATTGGGGTATTGTCCACAAGAGCGCCCCCGGGGCCCGGCTGGTCTTCGGTATCATCATGGGCACCGGCGTAGGCGGCGGCATTGTCATGGACGGGAAGATCTGGAATGGCCGTCATGGCATCGGCGGCGAGTGGGGCCACAATTTCCTCGATGAGTCGGGTGGTCCCTGTTACTGCGGCAAAACCGGTTGTGTCGAGACCGTGATCGCCGGCCCCGCCACCGAACGTTATTATAAAAGCATCGCGGGCGAACAGCTCAAGCTAAAGGATATCGTCGCCCGCTACCAGGCCGGCACCGACCCCGCCGCAATCAAGACCATCGAACGGCTCTGTCATTTTTTCGGCAAGGCGGTGTCCGTCATCACCAATCTGCTGGACCCCGATGTGATTGTTGTCGGCGGCGGCGTCGGCAATATCGATGCGCTCTATAGCCAGGGTCTCCAGTCCCTGGGTGAGTTCATCTTCAACAACCGCGTCGAAGTACCCCTGCTCAAACCCAGTCTGGGGGATAGTGCGGGCGTGTTCGGCGCCGCTGCCCTCGTCGTGGATTAGCTTCTTTTCATCGTCCCGAAGCACTCGCTTATGTCGGGCCTTCGGCCGATTCGCCGGGGGCGAATCCTGGCGGGCGTGTTCGGCGCCGCTGCATTGGTGGTAGAGTAGCCGCACTATGGTCCAGGGGCAATGGGTATGCGCGTTAAGACCATTCGGCCGGTCTTCTCAGAATGAATCCGTCTTTTTTTGCGACATTATCGGGGAATTGAGCGTCTTTTAGCTTTTTCCTTCCAATCACAATGCTGCCTTTAGAAGCATATTGAATGTCTATGTTGTGTCTGTTAGGGGGAAAAGCGACAAAAACGCGTTTATTTTTGAAAAGGTTGTGGATGGCTTTGATCGGCGGGATCAAATCACTGTCTCCTGTGATAAGCAAAGCCATATCGTATCTATCCAAATACGCATCCCCCAGCATTTCGACCGCAATATTTACGTCGGTCATTTTCTCGCTGGCGTATAAATAGGAATGACCACACTTTCTACATTCCTCGACATAAGAAAGGTAGCTTCCATAATAGACGTGGCAGTCATCCAATGTCTCGATCGCTTCAATGTAAGTATTTTGCCGTTTCACCTTGGGCGGATCATTCTTTACCCGGGAAGTAAAATATTTGGTAAATACTAGTTCCTGGTCTGGTTTTAAAAGACTTTGTGCAAGTAATTGGATGTTCAACCATAAAGTATCTTTGCGGCCGCCCTCACACATTCCAAAATACAGGTTAAATCCGTCTATATAGGTAATGACTCTTTGTTTTATTGCTATTGGTTCCATATACAAGCTTTGTATAAAATTTTTGACAATACTTTTTTTTAATTTAAATTTGTATGAGCCCCTCCGGAGGATAGAATCGCCGGACCGACGCCTTCAGCTATGAAGGCGTTTCACTTTATGATAATCCTAAGATTACCAACTCTTTTAAAACCATCGGGGAAGGTAAGTTCTAACGTTATCTGCTGGTAAGAACAAAATTACAGGTCCTTTTACAAGTCATGCGGACAAAATATGTTCAACCCTTAGACAAACTTCGATGAATCCGCCTTCGGCGGCCGGCGGTCTAATGTCTGGGAAAAGCCTCCGGCTTTTCCGGATTCCCTTAACTTTGCGGCTCAATCTGATATGTTATGAGCGTGAACAAGTTTCGCAATTTCAAAATGGTAGGGTATGTCATCTATGGCCGCGGAAGCTTTAACCAGCTGGACGAGATCCTGGCCCCGCACCGCAAAGGCGACGCACCCATGGTCTTCCTCCTCGACCACTATTTTGAAAATAAACCCCTTGCCAAACGCATCCCCCTCCGCGGCAAAGACAAGCTGATCTTCGCCGACGTCAGCTATGAACCCAAGACCTCCTACGTCGACAAGCTGGCCGCTGCCCTCAAAGCGGAATTCGGCACCGTGAGCGGCATCATCGGTATCGGCGGCGGCTCCGCCATGGACCTCGCCAAAGCCGTCGGCCTAATGATGACCAACCCCGGCTCCTCCGCCGACTACCAGGGATGGGATTTGGTAAAGCTCCCCGGCGTCTATAAAGTGGGCATCCCCACCCTCAGCGGAACCGGCGCCGAAGTCTCGCGCACCACCGTCCTCACCGGGCCGACAAAAAAGCTGGGGATGAACTCCGACTTTACCCCCTTCGATCAAATCGTCCTCGACCCCGAGCTCACCGCCGACGCCCCTGTAAACCAACGCTTTTACACCGGCATGGACTGCTATATCCACTGTATCGAAAGCCTCACGGGCACCTATCTTAACGAGTTTAGCAAGTCCTATGGTGAAAAAGCGCTCCAGCTCTGCCAGGAAGTGTACGTCAAAAAAGACCATTGGGACTCGGATAGCGACGACAAGCTGATGATGGCCTCTTACGCCGGCGGCATGAGCATCGCCTATTCCCAGGTAGGGGTCGCCCACGCCGTCAGCTATGGTCTGGCCTATCTCCTCGGCACCAAACACGGCATTGGCAACTGCATCGTGTTCGACCACCTCGAAGAGTTCTATCCGGATGGCGTCCGCGAATTCAAGAAGATGGTGGAAAAAAATCGGATCGATATCCCGCAACATATCACAAAAGGGCTCACCGACGAACAATTCAACACCATGATCGACGTTTCTTTGGTGATGAAGCCCCTCTGGGAGAACGCGCTGGGGAAAGGTTGGGAAAAGATCATGACGCGCGACCGGCTTCGGGCTTTATACGAAAAATTGTAACATGACACGAGGCGTCACACCTAAAGACGCGGATGCGTCTTCGTCCACGGGCGCAAGCCCGCGACCGAGGGCCGCACCAGTGGTGCGGGCCGAAGGGCTACAGATACAACCGGGGAGGACCAAGGAACGCCGGTCCGACGAAGGTTGCGGGCGAAGCCCCCTTTGCCGGGCGTGCGCTATTTTTTTCGGACGGCGCATGCCTGGCAACCTGATCGCGGGCATCCTGGGCATCCTGCTGGTTGCGGCTATGGCCTGCAAAAAGACCCATCCCGCGAAACCGCTTGTGTTGATGCCGCTCCAGGCCCTGCTCAATACCGATACGACGCTCACCCTCTATCACCGGATGATCCTCCGCGCCAACGACGCGGCCCTGCTCAACGACTCGCCGAAAGTCTTTCTGTTCCTCCGCAACTCCGTTCTGGAGAATGCCGGGTACGGTCAGGTCGCTATCGACTCCATGAGCTCGGAGCTGGCGGACCGCATCGTGCGTTACAATTTCCTTCCTTCCGGCCTGAATACGGACAGTTCCGGGTATACCCCAAACTCTACCCTGCTGGGCGTACCCCTCTATGCCATGAAGACGGGCAACAATCAGCTTTTCCTCAACGGCAGCGTCACCGCACCTAACCAGGCGAACCAGGTGGGTCAGGCATCGGTGTACTATCTCGATTCCCTCGTGCCGCCCGCCGCCGACTCGATCGCCGAAATCATCCAGTACGACAGCACCCTCACCTTTATGGGTGAAGTGCTTACCCGGACCAATCTCTACGACTCGATCCTGCTCAATGGCAGCTATACCTTACTCGCCCCCACCAATACGGCTTTTCAAAATGCCGGCTGGGACAGCATCGGCGCCATCGACTCCGCCGGCATCGACACCCTGCTGCAGCTGGCCATGAACCAGGTTGTCAAAGGCTCGTATTTCACCAATATCTTCCCCTCCACTCTCACCACCCTTTATGGAGGCGGCGTCACCGTGAGTATCGTTAATGGCTTTCTGCAGTTTTCCACGAGTGGGAACGCCACCCCCGTCAACTGGCTCTCTGGCAACCAGGTTGCAGGCCCCACGCTGGTCCTGCACCACACCGACGGCATCCTGCATCCCTGAGTATAAGGTGGCGCGGCTGACGCCACGAAGCCCGGCTCTGCCCCGCGGCAGGCCCACGTATAACATTAAAATAATGTATGGTACTTTTCTCCAAACAGCCTTTGGATCGTTATTTTTGACTATGCTCAATTTCAATGATATCAAGAACCTGCTTCAGCACAATAAGATCACGGATTTCGCCAAGTTGAACAAACTGACGCCCCGGGACATCGCCGATTTCGCCAACCGCCACACGAAAGGCGCGACGAAGCTGTTCCAGCATCTGGATCCCAAGCATGCTGCCAAGGCATTCAAGTTCCTGCGCCAGCAGAAACAGGAAGATATCATCAAGACCCTCCCCGAAGAAAAGGCGGCCGAGATCCTCAACGCCATGCAGCCCGATGACCGCACAGCCTTTCTCGAAGAGCTGCCGGGCAACTACATCAAAGAGCTGCTCAAGATCCTGGAGCCCGAGAACCGCGCGGAGACCCTCAAGCTGCTGGGCTATGAAGAAGGTTCCGTTGGCCGGCTGATGACCCCGGACTATGTTGCGATAAAGGAGAACGAGACCTGCCAGGACGTGCTCAGCGTCATCCGCCACCGTGGACAGGCTGCCGAAACGCTCAACTGGCTTTTCGTGATCGATGACAAAGGCGTGCTGATCGACGATATCAATATCAAGGATTTCCTGGTGGTCGACCCCGACACCCGGGTGGCCCAGATCATGGACCACCAATTCCTCGCGCTCAACGTCAACGCGGCCCAAAAGGACGTCATCAATATTTTCCGCAACAACAGCCGCTACGCTCTCCCCGTCACCGATAACAACGGCGTCCTGCTGGGTATCGTGACACTCGACGATGTGCTGAGGCTGGCGGAAACCGAAGGCACCCGGGAGATCCAAAAGATCGGTGGTTCCGAAGCGCTCGATGAACCTTATACGACTATCTCCTTTGGCCGACTGATAAAAAAACGCGCCGGCTGGCTCATCATCCTCTTCCTGGGTGAAATGCTCACGGCCACCGCTATGGGCCATTTCGAGGACGAGATCAGCAAAGCCGTTGTGCTCGCCCTTTTCGTCCCCCTGATCATCTCCAGCGGCGGTAACTCCGGCAGCCAGGCCTCTTCCATCATCATCCGCGCCATGGCCATCGGCGAGATCAGCTGGCGCGACGCCTGGCGGGTGGTACGTAAAGAATTTTCTTCCGGCCTCGTCCTGGGCGTCATCCTCGGGATCGTGGGATTTCTCCGCATCTTCATCTGGCAGGAATTTCATCTGTACGACTACGGCATACATTGGGTCAAGGTGGCAGCCACCGTATTCTTTTCGCTCATCGGCGTGGTGCTATGGGGAACGCTCTCCGGAAGTATGCTTCCGCTGGTCCTGAAAAAGCTGGGTGCCGACCCTGCCGCGTCTTCGGCGCCATTCGTGGCTACCCTGGTGGATGTCACCGGGCTGGTGATCTACTTCACGGTAGCCTATATCATCATGCGGGGAACGCTGCTTTAGTGCGGCGGCCGAACCGTCAATAGCTCATCTCATCCAGCCGCACCTTCCCCTTGAAGGTCCAAAAGACAAAAGAGGTATAGATCCCCACCAGCGGTGTACCTATCAACGCCATCCACAAGAGGATATGCATGGTCTTGGCCGAGGAAGCTGCATTGTAGACCGTGATGCTGTTGGCAGGATGCTGCGGCGAATAAAGCAGGTACGGAAAGACCTCGATCGCCACCATGATCAGCAATAATGCAATGGTGATCGCCGAACTGATAAAGGCAAACCGGTACTTGCCGATCTTCACCTGCCGCGGAATATTCGCGATCGAGAGCGTCATCAACAGCGGAATCGTGAAATATCCCGGGTTGCTTTTGAAGAAATCGCTGAGATGCGGGATATAGAGCAGGGTATACAACGTGGTGATAACGAAGCTGACGACGAAGAAGATGATGAAGTTATTGGCAAGTACGTGCAGCTTGACAAAAAGCCGGTTCTCCGTTTTCATCGTGAGGAAGATGGCGCCATGCATCATGAACAAGGCCAGTGTCGTGATCGAGACCATCACCGCAAAAGGATTGAAGAACGAAAGGATATCCCCCGAAAATTCCCGGCTGGCATTCAAGGGCACGCCTTCCACGACATTACCCAGCATCAGCCCGAGCGATAGCGAGATCACGATGGAAGCCACGCAATAAACGATGTCCCAACCCCTGCGCCACCAGAGCCAGGGTTCTTTGCTGCGGAATTCTATGGAGACGGCCCGGAAGATGAGCCCAACGAGAAAGATCATAAAGGGTACATAAAAGGCCGAGAAGATCGCAGCATAAGCCACCGGGAACCCCGCGAACAAGGCGCCGCCGCCAATGACGAGCCATACTTCGTTCCCATCCCAAATGGGCCCGATGGCATTCATGGCAATCCGGCGGCTCTCCTCTTTCCGGAGAAAAAGATGCAGCGACCCCGCCCCAAGATCGAATCCATCCAGGATGGCATAGCCGCTGATCACGGCCCCGAAGATCAGGAACCACCATGTGCTATAATCTATTCCCAGGAGTGTATGCATAGAATTCTTTTTTTTCGGTGCCTTCGGCCGGCTGACGAAGGGTCAGCTCCGGT
>DASYZH010000411.1:0-27371 GCA_035946435.1 Puia sp.
AGGGTGGATCAAAACCCATCGACCAGCTCACCTACAATTATGTCAACGGTCCCGGTAACAGCAACCGCCTGGCTTACGTAAACGACAATGCTAACGTCACCAACTCTACGCTGGGCGATTTCCATTACCCCGGATCAGGCAAGACGTCTTCCAGCGTCGACTTTACCTACGACGCCGATGCCAATACGATCAGCGACGCAAACCGTACCATCAGCGCCATTTCCTACTACTCTTATCCCAACCTCCCCAAACAGATTACTACACCCAAAGGAACCATCACTTTCACTTATGATGCTTCGGGTGAAAAATTAAAGACACAGGTCATAGAGAACGGCATCACCATCAACGGCACCGCCACGAACCTGACGACTACCACCTACTATGTGGACGGCGCGGAATACAAGACCGTCGCCTACTCCGCGGCAGCCCTCGCCTCACTCAACACCACCGACGTCCTCCAATTCTTCGGTACCGAAGACGGTCGCCTCCGCTTCAAACCCGCCCTTGGAACGGCACCCGCACAGTTCGTACACGACTACCTCATCCGCGATCAGCTGGGCCATGTCCGCGTGGGCCTCACCGACGAGGTCCAGCAGGATATCTACCCTGCAGCCACCGGCGAGATCACCTCCGTAACCTCCGGCGGAACCACCAGCACGGCGCAGAACTACGAGTCCCAATATTATAGTTTCAACGCCAGCGATTTCGTCGCCTCCTCCAGCCTTCCCTGGTTCTCCGCGATCAGCGGCTCCAGCTATCCCAACGAGAACGACGGCGGTATCCCCGCCAACAACGACCCCTTTAGCCAAACCACCGCCACCAGCACCAAGGTCTTCCAGGTCTGCGGCAACACTGCAAACAATCCCAGCGGCGACAACTTCGGCCTGGGCATTACCCTCAAAGTCATGGCCGGTGATGTCGTTAATATCTACGGCCTCAGTTTCTGGCACAATAGCGGCAACCTCCCCACTGGCAGCTATCCCGTCTCCGCTGTCCTCGGCTCCCTCCTGGGCGCATTCGGCGGCAGTTCCGCCGTATCCTCTACGTTAGCCCACTCCGCACTCGGTAGCGGAGGTTTCAACAACGCCGTTACCACGCCCACCGCTACCTCCCTCAATCCTATGCTCAGCCCCGCATCCGCACAATCCGGAACCCAGGCGCCATATGCCGGCATTAACTACATCATCTTCGACGACCAGTTTAAACCGCAGGGCACCGTGGTTGGCTTCGATCCGGTGAGCACATCCACCGACAACATCAAACAACACAGCCTGGCCGTAACTATCCCTAAGAACGGCTACATCTTCGTCTACGTCAGCAATCAAAGCAATCTCAACGTTTACTTCGACAACCTGCAGGTCACCCAGACCCGTGGGCCATTGCTCGAAGAAACACACTATTATCCCGCCGGCGTGGCCATGGCCGGCATCAGCGACCGCGCCTGGAATAAACAGCCCAACTACCACCACTACCAGGGTAAGGAAATGCAGGACGAGGAGTGGCACGACGGCAGCGGCCTCGAAGAATATGACTTTAAAGCCCGTTATTATGACCCCCAGCTAGGCCGCTGGAATACCCAAGACCCCGCCTCCCAATACGCCAGCCCTTATGCCGGCATGGGAAACAATTGGCCCAATGGCATCGACCTGGACGGGAAAAATTTCTGGACTACCCTTGGCGCTATCGGCATCATCGTCGGCGCTGTCGCTCTCACGGTCGCCACGGATGGTCTCGGCCTCATGGCAGCCGGGGGCGGCTGGGTGGCCGGCGGCATAGTAGCCGGTGCGGGCTATCTGGGAGCCAGCTGGGCCGGCGGCAGTTGGGCGCCATGGCAATGGAATAGTAACGCCTGGCAAGGTGCGCTGGCAGGCGTCATCGCCGGCGCTTCGGCCGTCGTCGGCGGCGCAGAATTCTTTGAACCCGCCATTTCCTCCTCCGAGGATGCCGTGGCCGGCGCCTGGGGTGCCGGCGAAGCGAGCATCGGCGAAGGCGCCGCCAATGGCGTGTTCATCAAGCTCGCCGAAACGGAGACCACCGCTCTGCTCGAAAAAGGGACCAATATGAGCTGGCAGCAAGCCGTTGGCGCAACATTCGGTGGCGCCATCTCCGGAGCATTTGCCGGCTGGAACCCCACAGGCCCGTTGACGGAAGAGGATGGCACCCAGTTCACCGGCTTTGGCTTGCGGCTCCCTGGCAACTCCCTACTCAACATCGGCGAGAAAGCGCTATACAATGTCGCAAGCACCACCGGCGGCGGGATCCTGACCAGCGCCCTCCAGGGCTCCAATCCTTTCGCCAAGGTCAATGTACCACTCGGCTGGGACCAGCCCCTGACGCTCACCTTCGGAAAAAAACAGGCGCTCCTGCAGCTGGTCAACCAGACCCCAGCCGCGGGATATGATGTCAGCCAGCTCGGAACAGCGATATTTACAACCGCTTCGACATTCATAACAAATAATGTGATCAAACCCTATTCCTCGCTGGTCGCTAACGAGATCCTGCAATTGATCTTCGATCCCCGGCCAAAAAAACATTGACGGAAGGATGGCCGGACTGGCTCTGGCCATCCTGTTTTTCCTGCACGCCTTCGCGGACAGCGGCAAGGCAACCACCCTGGCGACGATGGCCAGCGAAAGGTACGAGGGCGTCGCCGCCGATCCCGCGGCCATTATTTCAAAATAGAGTAGTAATAGGTAAGCCCAAACGAGCCCATGGTAAAAGATAGTCCCCGGCCGCCCCGCGCCAGTTGCATTGGCGTACAGTACGTCAATTCGATCCGTTGACGATCGAACGCAGCACCGGCGCTGAAATTGTAACATACCGCCCTCGACACCAGGTGGATCAAGGGCACGGAACCCTGGCCCGATCCATCCGGGGTTGGCGCAAAACCAAAGTAATGTACAAAGGAAGTCTGCGTATAGTTGGAAGTAAGGTAAGCCTTGCCCGAACTGTCGCCGGCATTGAGCAGATAATTGACGTCGATGCCCACCCTGGCGTAGAGATTCCCCTTTGCCCACTGCGTAAACGTATACATGACATATAAATTCGTCATCAGCATCGAATTGGAAACGGTTTGACTTTCGGAATAGTTGGTCGAATCATACCAGACGCCGGGGCTTAGTACCTTGGTATCCGCGTTACCATTTTGTGTGGAGTGCGCACTAAAGGTGCTGAATCCCAAAGAAAGACCCACCGAAAAGGCCGAAAATCTCCGGTTCAGGTTATAACGCAGTCCCAGCCCGAATTCGGGGGAAAACGTCGATCCCATCTTGCCGGTACCATAGACGGTTTCGTATGTCGAAGGAAAGGTATTCAACATACCCCCGGCAAAGATCTCCATCCGCAAAGGCTTCGTCTTCGGTCCTTTGGGCGCGATAGCGACGGTCTGGCTGCCGCCGTGCGCCTGGTTGAGCCGGTTGACGACAAAGGCCAGCTTACCAGGCGTATATTTGAGATGGACGATATCCTGGTCGGAAATATGTTCGCGCGTCATCATCTCGCTGAGTACGCTTTTATACTGCTCGTCCAGGACCATCACATCGTCCGCCGTTTTAGCCCTTAATATCAGCTCCCGCATCGGGCCTCCCTGCTCGCTGATAAAAAAATAACCCCGGTCGGCGAAAGTCAGCTCAAAAAGGCTATACGTACCACGGATCATCACCCGCAAAAAACAATCCCTGGTCGCCGTCTCATCCGAATATTGAAGCGGCAGGTCCTGTCCCCCTCTGGGATTCAAATGATAGGTTACGCTCGCACTTTGGTATTCGTCGTAACCGGTGACACGGAATCTGCGGATATCCGCCGGCCCCAGCGTCTTTTTGGTGTTACCCACCATCACGACGATGCTACCAGGGTTTCGGTACCAGTAGTTGTACTCGATGGTACAAGCCACCGAATCGCCATTCTTATCGATATAATATCCGGGATAAAATCGCCCGTTGGAATAGGCGGAATGCACACACAGGAAAAGCAAAATGGTCAGGCAGGTAAGGGGTTTCGTCGACATTGGGACAAAATAAGAAAACAATTAAAAAAATCCAAACCCGCAGCAAATGCCCTTCAGTTGCATTAAATTTAGGATATGAAACTGGCCGCCCTATTCATCAGCCTCCTGCTAGTCACAGCCGCCGCGGAAGCCCAGGAACGCGTGATCTTCGACACGGACATGGGTCCCGACTACGACGACGTGGGCGCCATCACACTCTTACACGCCTTTGCGGACAGCGGTAAGGCGACCATCCTCGCGACGATGGCCAGCGACAGGTACGAAGGGGTTGCCGCCGTCATCGACGTCTTCAATACCTGGTTCCATCGTCCCAACATCCCCATTGGCGTACCAAAAGAGTGGGCCGTGGACCAAAAGGACTGGCAGCACTGGACCGACACTATCCTGGCAAAATACCCGCACGCCATCGGCACTAACGCCCAGGCCGAGGATGCCGTCAGCCTCTATCGGCGCATCCTGGCGAAACAGCCCGATCATAATGTGGTCATCATTACCACCGGTTTCTTCACCAATCTCAGCAACCTGCTGCAAAGCCCGGCGGACACAAGCTCCAGGCTCAGTGGCAAACAGCTGGTCAACCAAAAGGTGAAAAAGCTGGTATCCATGGCCGGCAGATATCCCCAGGGCCGCGAGTTCAATGTCCTCAAAGACAGCGTCGCATCGGCCTATGTGTTCGAACATTGGCCGACGCCCATTTTGCTCAGCGGGTTCGAGATCGGCGTAAAGATCAAGACCGGCCTGCCGCTGGCGAACAACACCTCCATTCAAAATAGCCCGGTCAAAGACGTGTTCCGTATCTGCCTCCCCAAGGCTCAGGAGGACGCAGGTGGCCGCAGCAGCTGGGATGAGACCGCCGTGCTCGTTGGCATTGCCGGCTATAAGCCATGGTATTCCGTCATATCCGGGCAGGTCCATGTGTTGTCGGATGGCAGCAATACCTGGGAATCAAGCACCTCGGGCCGCTGCGCGTATCTCGTCGAGACCCCGAAGTCGGGGCAGGTACAAAAATTGATTAATGATCTTATCATGCATCAGCCACTAAAACATTAATCTCATGGAAACACTCAGGAAAAAAGCCCGCGCCGTTAAATTCGACAAATACGGCGGCATTGACGTTTTACACATCGACGAGGTGCCGGTGCCCGTCCCCAAGGACGATCAGGTGCTGGTACGGGTCAAGGCCGCGGGCATCAATCCCGGCGAAGCCGCGATCAGGCAGGGGTATATGGACAAGAAATGGCCCGCACACTTCCCCTCGGGGCAGGGCAGTGACTTTGCCGGCGTGATCGAAAGGGTAGGTGATAAAGTCGACAAGTTCAAGGCCGGTGATGAGGTCATAGGTTTCACCGACGACCGGGCCAGCCAGGCCGAATATGTCACGGTAGACGCGAACCACCTTATCCGCCGTCCTTCGCATGTCTCCTGGGAACAGGCCGGCGCTTTGTTCGTGGTAGGCACAACGGCTTATGCAGCGATCCACGCCGTAGGCCTCAAGGAAGGCGAGACGCTCGTGGTCTCCGGCGCCGCGGGTGGCGTAGGTTCTATCGTCGTCCAGCTGGCAAGGAATCTCGGCGCCCGCGTGATCGGCCTCGCCAGCAAAAGCAATCACGGGTGGATCACTAAACACGGCGGCATCCCCGTGACCTATGGCGAAGGCATGACGGAGCGGATCAGAACCGCCGCCGCACAGGGCACCAGCGCCGACAGTGCCACCGACAAGCCGGGCGCCACGCAGCAGGCCGCCGGCCATACCCATCAGGCCGCCGGCTCGCGGATCGACGCCTTCATCGACACTTACGGCCATGGCTATGTCGACATCGCCCTCGCGCTGGGCGTCAAGCCGGAGCGCATCGACACCATCATCGACTTCGAAGCCGCGTATAAATATCATGTAAAAACGGAAGGCAACGCCCAGGGCGCCAAGGCCAGTGTGCTCGCCGAACTCGCCAACCTCATCGACAAAGGCCGCCTCGAGATCCCCATCGCCCGCATCTACAACCTCAACGATGTCCGCGATGCCTATCAGGAGCTCGAGAAACGCCACACCCACGGCAAGATCGTGCTCGTGCCCTAAGCAACCCTAAAGCGCTTTGGAAAGTTTTTTCCGCGTATTCATCACGCTGGCGTCCCGTAAATGAGAATTCACCGGCGAGACCAGCTTGTACGGCCGATTGAAAAGCTCCTGGCTCACCTTAAAACGAAGCGCCAGCTTTCGAATGACCTCCCGCGATAAACCGCGCCGGTAATTGAGAATATCAGAGATCAAACTCTTGCCCACCCCCAAATCAACCGCCAGCTCGACCGCCTTGACCTTATTTTCTTTCATAAGAAAAGCCAGCGATTCGATGGGATCTGATTCCGCAAAACTATTATGCGCCTGATCCCACTTTTCGATCAGCAGGGTCAAAAGGTCAACGACATCCTGCTGATTTTTGGTCAGCTTCTTCACGACAACCAGTTCCTCCAGCACATCACAATATTCATTATACTGTTTTGCCGACTTAATAACCCTATACGATAACGGTTCCATAGAAAAAATTAATAAATACTAATGGTAAATGTTTTGTTTTCTTTACAAAGTTTGGAGTACTCCGCATGGCTGCCGATCCAACAAACAAATAAATGGACCTGCTTATCGCCAAAAACATAGTGACATATCATCCTATAACTATTCCCGCCTATATCAAATACCACCCGGCAACAGCCATCCCCCAACAGATCCGCCGACCCAAAGGTATCGAGGATATCCTCCGGCCTATTCCAATCCGCACAACGTAAAGTTAATAACCACAATCTGAACGAGGACCTGCTTCGGGCATTCTCTATCGCAAACTCCTCGATCGTCTGCCGTCTGATCAAATGAACCTTCATATCCCATCATTTTCAAAGTTACTACAAAGTTCGCGAATTGCGTACTTCCTCCAAATTTTTTTTCACCCTCACCGCACAATAAAAAGGCCCAGGCAAACACCTGGGCTTATAAAATATTGTTTAGCAACCCCCTACGGCCTCTGAGACCCCATAGCCCCGTCGCACCCTGAGGTCCCGCCGGCCCCGATGTGGCATCACCGCTTTGGGGTATCACTCCGCAAACCTGCTCAGCAGGCTCCATTGCCAACCCTTCCACTGCCCGCCTCGTACGTAGTCGCCGATCACGCGCCGGTACCTGTCCTGCGCATAAAAGTAGGCCAGCAGATCACCCGCCGGTCCGGCAAGCCGCGTATTGGGATTCAATATCGCGTCGACAAGATCGGCAGTCAGCGGCGCACTGAAATAATCGATCCGCCGAAGCGCCGCCATCGCATTGATCCGTGTCCGGAATTCGTAGGAAGAAGAAGTCAGCGACACCAGCTCATCGGCATAGGCCTTCTTCCCATAGGCGAGATACGCGAGCTCCAACCAGCATACCCGCACATTCCTGCCCAACACCCCTTCGACACCAGCCGTGGCCTTGAGGTAATCGCGCAGTCCGGAAGGCCGCGCCTCGGCCAATTTCCGCAGCACCGTCTCCACGATATCATAGCTGCTATCGTGCAACATGGCCGTCAACGAAGGCAGCAAGGCCGTCACATCGGCACCATGCGCATCCACCAGCTCCAGGGCGCCTTTCCGCACGGCCACATCCGAATCCCGGAGCGCCTCACCGATCAACGCGACGCCGGAACCAGGATCGGCCGATAGCTGCCCAAGCGCCTCCGTGCGCAAGGCAAAAAAATGTTCGCGATGAAACGCTGACAAGAGCACCGCCGATTTCTCCGCCAGCGCCACGCCGCGCAACGCCACCAGGGCATCATACCGGTCCAGCATCTCGGGCGCGTCGCTGGCCTGCGCCAACAGCATGGCAGTCGGCTTGGGGAAGGAGATGCTTTTCAGGATACGGCTTCCGGGATCGAACAGCACATAGGCGAGCGTAGCGCCCGGCGTCTTGGGAAGCTCGATGATGTCCGTGGCATGTTCCAGCCAAAAGGTCCCGCGCGAGACGCTATGATCCGTATAATGCAGCTCGATGACCACCGGCATACGGAACAGCCCGTCCTTATAGCCCGTGAGGCCACCCGCGCCGGGCGGAACCACCTGGCTTACGATCAGCGAAGGTTGATCCGGATGATCTTCCAATGCCACCTGGTATTCCGGCTCGCCGCCGCGATTCAGCCATTCGTCCCAAAACCATTGCAGATCCATGCCCGTGCTTTCTTCGACGTCGATCAGGAACTGGTGCGTATCTACATTGCCGTAAGGGTGAGCCAAAAGATAGTGTTGGATCGCCTTGTTGTAGGCCTCTCGGCCGCCGAGGACATATTTCAGCATGTCGAGCACAAGCGCGCCCTTGCCATAGACCCGCACGCTCCCCGACTCACTGTTAGCAACGCCATAGAGATTGCGCTGAGAGGCCTCGATGGCCGCACCGGCTGCACCGCGACGCTCCCACTGAAAATAGTCTTCGCCATATACCTCGCGATCGAATAACTGACTGTAATATGTAGCAAAGCTCTCCTGCAGCCAGCCATGGGCGTCGCTGCGGGCGGTGACGGCATCGCCGAACCATTGATGCGCAAGCTCATGCGCATTCACGGACACAAATGGCCGGTCCAATGCCCCCCGCCGGTCCGACATATAAAAATCGCCATAGATCGTCGCCGTCGTGTTCTCCATCGCGCCATACATATAGTCCTGAACGGGTATCACCGAATAGCTTTCCCAGGGGAATTTGACACCGGTCTCCTTCTCAAAGAAATCCATCATGGCTTCACTGTAGACATAAGTCGGCTGCACCCGGTCCTTCCAATCGGGGTAATAATAAAGATGCATCGGCACACCGCTCGCGGAATGCGTATCCCTCACGGCATATTTCCCGATGCCCAGCATGATAAGGTAAGGCGCCTGCGGATGACTCATTCGGTAATCCCAGGTCTTCGTGCCGTCCGCGTTGTCCGTCGCGCTCACGAGCGAACCATTGGACAACACCTGGTACGTTGAATCAAAATGCACGATCATCTCGGAGATCACCTTGTCATTCGGCTCGTCGTACATCGGGATCCACCAGCGGTTGTCGATGGCCTCACCCTGGCTCCAGATCTGCTTCCTGCTGAGGTTACGCGGGTCGTTCCAACCGATAAAATAGAGCCCGTGCCGCGGCGTGGCGGAATATTCGACGGTCACGCTGTCGTCGGCGTCCCAGGTCAGCGGCGTGTCCGGTACGACCGTGATCCCGGCGCTGTCAACATGAAAAGTTACCGCCCGTCCATTGAGCACCACCGACTTCACGTCCATCAGGATGCCGTCCAGGAAAAAGCTATCTACCACTGGCCGCAGGGGCCTGAAGGTATGCGTCACCTTCCCGACGATCTTTCCCGCCGCCGGCTGTGGCCAGATCTCCAGCCGCAGATGCGTAAAATTCAGCGAGTGTTCATGCATGGGCAGGTGCGGGTCGTCGAGATAATTTCGTTGTGGGGTCTGCGCGATGGCTTGAGAAAAAAGGAACGCCAGGGGGAAAAACAGCTTTTTCATACGTGTAAATATACCCCAAAACCACTCAATCTTATCTTATCAGTATCGCTGTCCCCTTTTCCATTCTCACAGATCCTCCCGGGGCCTGATACTTGCAAAACCACACGTAGGTGCCGGCGGAAGCAGGTGTCCCCCTGATCGTTCCATCCCAGCCATTCAGCACGGTCTGCGTCTCGAAAACGCGCATGCCCCACCGGTCGAACACCTCGAAATCCAGTAGCTTGATATCGCCATAGACCAGCGGCCGCAGCAGGTCGTTGTGCCCATTTCCATCAGGAGTGAAGGCATTGGGAACAAATACACCGATCAAACAGAATTTTTGCGTCACGACCACCGTATCCGTAGCCGTGCACCCGTTATTGTCCGTTACCTCCAGCCAATATGTTCCAGGCTGGTTCACAGTAATGCTCGCAGCGGACGAAAGATCACTCCAGCTATAGCTATCATAAGGCTCTCTCGTCGTCAGCTTCAACCCCCCATACTGGCACACGGTGGTATCTGTAGGCAGAAAGCCCGCGGGTGGATCCGCCGACACACTCACATGAACGGTATCGGCAGCCGTACACCCATGCTCATCAGTCACCCGTACCCAGTATTCGCCGGTCCCGGACACTTGGACAGTAGGGCCGGTGCTACCGTCGCTCCACAAATAGGCAGAGAACGACCCGCCGGCATCCAGCATCCTTGGCTCGCCGATACAGAAGATACTGTCCTTGTTCAGCACCGGCTTCGGCGTGTACAACCCTTGCAGCGTAAAGGTATCCCGCGAAACACAGCCGTTATTATACAAAGCCGCCACCGAATACGTCCCAGGGTCCCGAACGTAGATCTGCGATGTCGAAGCGCCATTGCTCCAGGCGTAGGAATTGAAACCCGTGCCACCGTCGAGCAGCACACTGTCACTGGTACAAATGGTCGTGTCATCTCCGAGTTTTATCTGGGGTGAGGCAAGCGTCGTGACCAGCACGGAGGCGCTCACGTTACATCCCGGGCTACGCAAAGCACTTACCGTATAACGCGTCGTCACATCCGGCCAAACCAGCGCCTTATTGTCCTGTGCCTGCAGATCGGTCGCCGGACTCCACTGGTAATCGGAATAGCCTGTCGTTGCCTGCAGCGGATCCACATCGTTGTTGCACTTCACCGTATCCGAGGTCACATGAAAGACCGCGTTCGCATCCGTGACATTTACTGCCGCGTTATACGACTTACCACAGAGATCGGTAGCCACAAGCGAATATTGCCCCGGCACCACGACCTGGAGGCTCGATCCGGTGCTGTTATCATTCCACACATAGGTGGCAAAGCCCTTCGTCGCCTGTAAATTGATGGGCCCGTTGTTGCAGATCACCGTATCCGGCGTGAGGCCCAGACCGGTTAGACCGGAGAACACGATATTTGCCGGAACGTTCTCATTGGTCAGTGAACAATAGCCTTCCACCTGCGCCCCTACCGTCGTCGATCCCGCCTTTTGTACGATCAACTCGATGCTGTCACCGCTAATAATACCGGGCTGAAAAAAGCTCGTATCATACGACCAGGTAGCGGCGGCACCGCAGTTGCCCGACTTGTCGAGATAGTAGACCATCGTATCCTTGACAGCACATACCGCCCCCCTTTGCAGTAAGTTGACGTTCGCACAGTTTCCGGGCTGAAAACAGCTGAGGATGGCACGGGTGTCGTTGTCCTGGACATAAGGGACCCCCAGTGAAGGAGTACCGATCTGTGTCGCTCCGGCGTAAGGAGGCTGGATAGTCACCGGACCACAGGTGGTGCAAGGCGTTACGGTAAAAGGCCGGTCCGTCGCCAGGCAGTTCGCGGCCGCGCCTGTTTGAAGCTGCCCGCTGCTGTCCAGTTTAAGCACAAACCCATTGGAAAAGCTGCCATTCCCGCTATGGGTCACATAGGCAGCCCCCACCACGATCAATCCCTTGCCCTGCGGTCGTACATTATAGGGGAGATAATTGTTGAGCGCGGCATGCAGTTTCGACAACTCCACAGTGCCGTCCTGCTTCAACCGCGTTACTTCCATATAGCTCGTTCCCGCCAGATTGACCCTGCTGGCCAGCCAGAAATCCTGATCCGCCGTCATGGTAACGGATGGGACCGCGCCATCCAGATGCGTCGATGCAAATTCGGGAAAAGGATTCACGGGGTCTGCGCCCAGATCCAGCGCCCGCACGATATTACCCTGCTGATCCAGGCCAAATAGCATATTCTGCGCGGTGTTACCGGAATTGCGATAAAGAAAGATATAAGCGGAATCCTTGCTGGCAAAGATATTGTTGACGAGGATATTCGTGCCCGCGCCCGCTGAATAACGTTTACTATAGACCAGCGCCCCCGTATTAAGATCCAGCCGGTCGACGCCGAATTCATCATACGTGTACGCATAGGAATCATAAGCCACAAAGACCGCATCCTGCGTACAGGTGATTGCCTTATAGTTGGCCGTATACGGAGATGGATTCACCTGCGTAGCCCACACCTTGTTCCCATTGGCATCGAACCGCTGCACAAAATTATACTGTATGTCACCGCTCCCGTAGTTGTCCAGCAAGGCCACCACGAATCCGTTATCCGGTGTGGGCGCCGCATCCACCATCTCGGTCTCATCATTGCTTACATAATGAACCCATATGATACTGCCATTATTGTCGAGCTTCAGCAAGATCATAGCGTCGTATACATAATGGTCCGCGATATAATAGATTGTCCCCAGAGCGAGCAGGTTCCCATCAGCCGTTCGTAATACCCGCCTCAGCTGCATCGTCTCGCCGGGAATATTGTAATTCTTTGTCCAGGCTATATCGCCGTTGCTCTGATATTTTGTTACCAGCCCGTCGTAATATGTTATACCATAGGCAGTGGATGCCGTCTGTATCGCGCCGACACCCACCCTTCCGCCATCCGGGGTAGCTACGATGTCGAGGATCTC
Source organism: Puia sp. (assembly GCA_035946435.1). Lineage (GTDB taxonomy): Bacteria > Bacteroidota > Bacteroidia > Chitinophagales > Chitinophagaceae > Puia. The sequence goes on from DASYZH010000411.1 coordinate 12,453, forward strand.
CGTGCTCTTGTCCGCCCCATACTCGATATTGTACGTCTTCCCGCAACCAGCGGGGATCGGCGTATGATCTACACAGATAGACCCGGTGCAGCTGGCGGCGACTGCAAAAGCATCCGCCGAAACCACGGGTGACACACCTGCCGATAAGACACTGAACGCAGGATTAGCCGCCCATGTAAAAGCGGCCTGCGTGTAGGTGCTGGAGTTGGCGGGAAAGGCCTCCGAACCCAGCGTACAACTCGCCACTTCCCCATTTGCCGTCATTTTCACCAATCGCATCACCTCGGGCCATGCGCTGCCCGTAAACTCTGTATAATGCCCTGCCGCCACGCAGCCTCCATCGGCTGTCATATCATAGGCAATGGCATTGGCAAAATTGATGTTGCCAAAAAGCATCAGCCCCCACTCCTGGTAACCATAACTGTTGACCTTATCCACCGTAGGCGCGCCGATCCCCTTGGTGTCCGTGCGCAAAATATAGAACCCGCCGTCTTGCGTCCGTATACACCGCAAAGGCGCGAAACCCTGTACATCCTGCGCATAGCTGCAATACGTCATATTACCCGCGAGATCGGTTTGGATGAGCAGGATGGAGTTGGTACCGCCATAATAAAGCACTCCCTTATTAAGATAAAGGCCAAAGGAGATCGTATTGTTATAGATCTGCAACCCTGTGACTTGGGCGTTGAACGTCGGATCGCCGCTGCCAATATTCCGGGTCGAAAGATGTTCACCGGTCTCTGCCTGCAATTCGCAGAGCACCCCCACCAGCAGACCGCTTACGGTCGAATAACCGCCGGCATAAACCGTATCTCCCGTGATCGCCAGCGTCGTAAAGCTGTCGTCGCTGCCATTGTCGAAACGCTGGGTCCAGCGGATAGTTCCATCCAAACCCATCTTGAAGACCACGGGATCGCTCGCCGTCGAGCTGTCGTTCACATTTAACGTACCTACTAGATCGCCGTCGGGATATTGTTGTATCGCCTTGATCCGGTCGGTACCTGTAGTCGATGCCCCTAGCTGCCAGCTCCAAAGGACCTTTCCATTGCCATCGATATGCACCAGCCAACCCTTGCCTCCGGCATACCCAAACGACCCCGTAACCCCATACAGCAAAAAGCTGCCGTCATTCAGCGGCGTAATACCGGTGATGTCGTCGTTAGCCGCCCCGCCGATAAAATAGCTCCAAAGCTGGGTTCCATCCGCCGCATATTTGGACACAAACCCATCGTATGTTGTGGAACTACTCAAAGCCGCCCGGCCGGCGACAAGATAAGTACCGTCCGGAAGACCCTTAACGGCATGCGGCTGCAATGGACCTCCATCCGAACCCTTGTATTCATTGATATACACCGGAGTACAGACAACCTGGGCACAAAGCTTGTAGGAAATAAGGAAGAAAAATACCAGCAAATACAACGTCGCCCGGGGTCTGGGGAAAAACATGGACCAATATAAGGCGAAAATTTAGGGATAGCAACAAGAAAAAGGCCGCCCGAAAGGGCAGCCCCGTACAAGTGTTTTAAGGTCTAAATTGAGCTGGCGCACGGCCGGTGCTCGGTCCCGGCCCAAATAGGCAGGTTCTAGGTTATGGATATCACGAGCGGACTTAAAGCCGATGAATATTTTTCTGTTTGTTCTGCTCCCGAAAATCAAACTCCGCATCCAGCAAGAGCAACATCTCCCTCCTGCTGAGACTACAAAGATTACCAATAACAAGAAGGTCTTTTACCGTGAAGTTCTCAAGACGCTCCAAAAGGTCATTCAGCCGCTTTAAATTCTTACCTATGTCTTGTGCAAGGACAGTTTTCGGAATATAAGTGAAGATATCCGTCAACTTTTTTATTCTTCCTTGGTCCAGCATAGGTTTAATGGTCGGATACCGATGGTCCTGCTGTTCCATAAGCAAATAAAACATTTATAAGGCTCATAAGTACCGTGTTTTGAATTTTGTATGTGTAATGAGGTCGTTTTGATCAGTTTTTTACTGACGATTTCAACCCCATTTCACTGATAATTGGGTTCCGTCGAAATTGCTCTACAAATCTAATGAATTTCCCGATAAAATACTAAAAAACTTAGCAAATAAATCCAAAAAAAATCCGCCGCCTTCGGGCTGGCGGGCTCCGCGGCCGCCCCATCTCACCCCTTCCTTACCGCCCCATGCGCTATGAGCTCATTCACGACGCGCCGCACAACGCGCACGGGGATCGCGAAGGAATAGCCCGTATAAGCCCCATTGGGTGAGGCCATCGCCGTATTGATGCCGATGAGCTGTCCCGCCGGATTGACCAGCGGGCCGCCGCTATTACCAAGGTTTACCGCCGCATCCGTTTGGATAAAGGAATCGATGTGCGTCGACCACTGCCCCAACGATCCCCCGAGATCCCTGCCGATAGCGCTTATGATACCCGCCGTAGCCGTCACCTGCAAATAAAGCGGATAGCCCACGGCCAGCACCCACTGCCCCACTCTGGCGTCGTCGCTGTTGCCATAAACGAGAAAAGGTAAATTGGCGGCATCGATCTTGAGCACCGCCAGATCGGTAGTGGGATCATTGCCGATCAAAGTAGCCCGCAAGGTCTTCCGGTTGCTTAGCGTCACCATGATGGACCCCGCACCATCGATAACATGATTGTTGGTGACGATATACCCATCCTGACTGATGATCGCACCGCTGCCCGAGCTAACACTCTGCAGGTCCCGACCACCCGCGACAACATGAACGGTTGCCGGCACCACCGCCTTCGCCGCATCCACCAGATCCACCGGTCCGGCCGCATCGACGAGACCCGCGAGCCCGGCCCCCGCCGCATCCACAAGATCCGCCGGCCCGGCCCCCGCCGCTCCCCGGTAATCCACCGGCCGCACGCTCGCCGCACCGGCATGGCCACCACGAAGCCCCCCGAAGGCCATACGCCGCCCATCCGTCCCCCACATAACAACCAGGACGGTCGCGGCGCTGATCAACGGCACGGCAACGAGATCCATCGGTCGCACAAAAAGCTTCGGTCGCATCGGCTCCGTATTTTACAACAATTTACGAAAAAATTCGTAAATCACGTGACGCCCGCGGCGGCAAAAAAGCCCGGTCTTTTGTTAAGGTTTCTGGAACAACGCAGGATCTATCGTAGGGTTCACCGTCACCTTATCCATGGTACTCTTGATCTCCATGCCCCCGGAGTTCACATGGATCGTCGTGGTACCCGGGAAGGAATAGCCCTCCGGCGTCTTTTTGTAATCACTCAGCTCAACCTCGGTGGTCACATCCTGCCCCTGAACCTTGACATCGGCATCGATCTTGGCGACCAGGTAGGTAGTAGCGTCAATATAGAAAGTGAAGGATTGCTCTCCGGCCTTGGCCAGCTTGAGCTTATAGTAGTTTTTCCCGTTCTCCGCTTCCTTGCCCAAAAGAGTCGCAGTATACCCTTTCGCCGCATAATCCAGGAACTGACCACGCAGGTCCAACCGGGAGATGCTCTGCTTGATCTGTTGCATAGGCAGCGGCTGCGGCTCGGAGTTCCCCATCATCGGGTTCACCATCCAGCCCGTATCCTTCGTCACCACCGTAATGATCTTTTGGTTCATCACGGACATCTCCGTGCGCATCCCCTTGTTGTTGACGATCCAGATCTTGCCCGGAATTTCCTGCCCCATGGCCGAGGTCGTGATCTCTTCATATACGGAGTTGAGCTGCTGCAATTTGGCCTTGCCGCCCATGGCCCCGAGATTCTTATTGATGATGTCGCTCGTCGTCTGTGCAAATACCCCTGCGCCGGCAAAACACAGCGTCAGGGCCAGGATCATACGTTTGGTCAGTCGCATAAATAGAACTATTTCGTGCAATATAGGCAATTGCGCCCGATCCTGCCCAAGCTTGCCTGTCCGGCCTGGCTTACTCCATTCGCTTCACATCCACATCCCCGAGGTGGATCCCCTTCACAATGGCCGGGTTACCCATATACCGCAGCTTCGCATCCCCAAAAGCCGTGAGCTTGATACGATCCGAAACATTCACCTGGAACTCCGCCTCGCCATACGCAGTGACCTTGGCGGCGCGCCCGGCGATCGCGGTGCCGAGGATCTTCCCTTCGCCATAACAGGTATAATTCTGCCGGTTCACCTCCCCCGAACGGATATCCAGCGTGCTCTGCCCGTAGATGGTCGTATGCATTTTCCCGATGTGTACCTCCGTAAAGATCACGGTCGACTCCCCATACACCCAAAGCCGCAGATCCCGCGCCACCATAGGGCTTTCAAACAGGTACTTCTCCTCTCCCCGCAACGAGACCGCATCCAGCTTCTTATAATGCACCGTGACCACAACGGAATGATCCCGATACAAATGACCATTCCCATTATACCCCTCATTGTGCTCGTAATGCGGAATGTCCCTGGCCCCATCCAGATACACCCGGAGCACCCCGTGATGAACCTCGATATGCAGCTTGCTGCTGTCCACTATACAGCTGTTGATCGTAACGCTCTCCTCGTTGCCCTGGACAAAGCTCGCCTGGATATACGGGCTGATCATCACTTTATAGAAGGAATGCACGGGACATGTCTGGGCGCCCGCCGCACCCGTAAAAAAGGCCAGTGCGCCCGTGACCAGGATAGCAGCCAACTGTCTCATATTGTATTGTTTAATCGTACTACGATCCAAGCCCGCCGTTTGTTACAGGAAAAATCCCGCAAATATATGTATAAAACTACGTAGTTTTGTACGTATATGAATCAGCATCGTATGTCGATCAGCATGCTATCCAACGAGCACTCGACGCAGGCCGTCGCGCTCATCCTGCCGATACAACGCGAAGAGTTCGGCGTCCCCATCACCGTGCTGGACCAGCCGGACCTGCTCGATATCGACGAGTACTATATCCGCCCCGGCGGCGGCTTCTGGGGCGCGTTCGCGGACCGCGAGAGCAACCACGAGAGCAGCCACGGGACCAGCCACGAGAAAGCCCGTGAGCTCATAGGCACCATCGCCCTCATCAACGCGGGTCAGGGCACCGGCGTCATCCGGAAGATGTTCGTAAAAAAGGAATACCGCGGCAAAGAGCCCAAAGCCGCCCAGCTGCTCATCGACACGCTCATCGCCTTCAGCCGGGCCAAAAAACTCACCGATCTCTATCTCGGCTCCGTAGACGCGATGAAGGCCGCCCACCGATTCTATGAACGCAACGGCTTCAGGCGGATCGCCCCCGGGGACCTGCCACCGAATTTCCCCCGCATGGCCCTCGACACCATTTTTTTCCATCTACAATTACGCCCATGAATGTCATCGACGGCTCCGGCCTCCTGGCCATAGCCACGCGGCTCCAGCGGTTAAGCGACCAGTTCCGCAAGGAAGGGACGATGATCTACAAGGCCCAGGGCATCGATTTCGAGCCCAAATGGTTTCCCGTCATCTACACCCTCCACCGCCGGCCGGAGCTCAGCGTCGTCGAGGTGGCCGCGGAGATCGGCTATGCCCATCCATCGACGATCCTGCTGCTGAAGGAGCTGGAAAAAGCCAGGCTCATCAAAAGCAAAAAAGACAAGCACGATGAACGCAAGCGGCTCCTGCTCCTCACCGAAAAAGGCCAGCACCTCGTCGGCGAGATGCAGCCCGTGTGGAAGGCGATGACGGCCGCTATCGAAGAGATAACGTCCACGCCGAACAACCTCATGAAGGCCATCGAAGAAGTAGAAGCGAAATTCGAAGAGAAAAGTTTCGTCGCCCGAACGAAAGGCAAGCTATAGCCGCGCCGCCGCCATCTCGCCCGCCGCCATCTCGCCCGCCGCACCGGGAACCCCCCGCCCGCCGCGCACGCAAATCCGCGCAAACCCCGCTCGCCGCACCGCGCAAGCCCGCGCAAATCCGCGCAAATCCGCGCAAATCCGCACAAATCCGCGCAAACCCCCGCTCGCCGCACCACGCAAATCCGCGCAAAAGTCACTGCACCTTCCGCAACTTCCACAGCACACTACCCATTGCCGTTCTTTCACCGTCATGCGCCGTGGTATCATAATCGACATGATCGAGATGGCAAATGAAAAGCGTATCCTTATCGAATCGGAATGCATATTCAGTATTGTGTTCCTGCGATTGCCCCAGCCCGATGGCATCGACATCCCCTCCCGGCCCCACATAGTCGGCATAAGGAACATAGCAAGACACGGTATCTGCAAGCCCCTTCACATGCCCATCCGCCCCAAATTCCACCTCTTTCCCGTCTTCGGCTACATACTTGCCGCTAAAGAGAATTTCTTCCAGCACACCCCAGTCGTTTTTTTCACGATCGGCATATTTAAGCTTCCTGAGATACAGCTTTCCGATCCGCAGGCGGTCCGGCGACAACACCTCGATAGTATCATCGAGTTTCTTCGAACCCGGCTCGTAAAGCTGATATCGGTCTCCAATCTTAACCACCACCACATTTCCACCACCCTCGTGAAAACCATAGACCCACATCGCCAATTTAAGCGTGCTGTCCGGAATGTCGACACAGCTTTTCTCGACTTCCTGATCCAGCCGCGGCGACCGGTTCGCAAGAATCTTATCGACATACTCTTCGTTCACATAGATGCCGGCAAAAGGAACGGGTACATGCAGCCTCCTGAAGGCCGTATCCGCGCCACCCGGCGCCACAGCCACCAGGCTATCGGGTTTCGCCCGCACGTCGCTGCCGGAATGCGAACCACAGGCCGAAAGCGCCGAGAGCACCGAAAGCACCAAAAGCGCCGGAAGCGCCGGAAGGATAAGGGAGCCCGCACCCGAGCCCAAAGTTAATCGTACAAGCATGACACCAAGATAAAACAAATTTTATGCAAAGTTAATTTCCCGCCGCCCCAAACTCCCATCTGCACACGTACCTTCGATACATGCAAATCCGCCGTTTAGTAGCCCCCCTGCTCGGAGTGTGCCTCGCCGGCACCACCACCGCCTACGCGCAGCAACCCAAGAACGCACAGATCCCCAAGAACACGCGAGCCCCCAAGAACACGCGAGCCCCCAAGAACACGCAAGCCCCCAAGAACACGCAAGCCCCCAAGAACACGCGAGCCCCCAAGAACGCACAGACCGAGAGTACCTGGCTCACCGTTCCTGCCAGGGAGCAATATACGCATCTCGACACCGCCGGCATCTCGGTCCTCCCCAGTGGCCGCTTCCTCACACCCGCCGGCAGGACCATCCGCATTTCCCACGACCCTTTTGGTATGGCGGTCTCCCCGGATGGCAGCAGGACGGTGACGCTTCACAACGGCGTCTTCACGGTGATCGACAACACTACCCTCAAAAGCACCATGGTCGGCTGGTACAGCGGCATCCCTTCTCCCCTCCCCGATGGCTCCTTCCTGGGCGTCGCCTTCGGACCGGATAACCACACCGTATATCTCAGCGGCGGTGACAACGGCTCGGTGATCATCTACGATATCGACCAATTCAAAAAACTCGACTCCATCTCGCTCAACGGCGAAGTGAACGGCGTGCAATACGGCGACAGCTTTACTTCCGATCTCGTCTATGACAACACGACCAACGAGCTGCTGGTGCTCGATCGCGGCAATTTCCGCATGGTCCGCATCGACCTCGCTACAAAAAAGCTCACCGCCTCGATCCCCACGGGCCGGCAACCTTTTGGGCTAGCCCTGAGCCCGGATCACCGGCTGGCCTTCGTCGCCAATGTGGGTATGTACGACTATCCCCTGCTCCCCGATATCACGCCCGCCAACTACGACAGCATGCTGCTTCCCTTCCATCCCTACGGCAACGATACCAAGGAATCGATCCATGGCTATACCTGGAAGGGCCGCAAGATCCCGGGTGTCGGCGATCCCCGCGCGCCCGAGGCCATGAGCGTCTACACGATCGACCTGGCAACGAACAAGATCCTCGACCGCTACAAACCCGGCTACCAGATCGGCCAGATGATCGAAGGAGCGGAAGTCGTCGGCGGCTCGAGCCCCAATAGCCTCGCGGTCGGCGAAAAATACGCCTATGTCACCAATGCGACCAACGACAATATTTCCATCATCGACTACCGGAATCACCGCATCGTAGGCACCATTCCCATCCATGCCGATCCGGCCATCGATCACTACCGCGGGCTGCTGCCGTTCGGGATCAAGTTGAGCAAGGACGAGAAGACCCTATACGTGGCGCTCCTCGGGTTCAACGCCGTAGCCGTCATCGATGTCGACACCAAAACGACGAAGGGCCTCATCCCCGCAGGCTGGGGTCCTACCCGCGTCGCGCTAAGCCCCGACGAGCACACGCTCTACGTCACTTCCTGCCGCGGCTATGGCGCCGGGCCCAATGGGGGTCAGGGTTTCGTTACGCCGCCCACCGGCACGTATATCGGCGATATCCAGCTCGGCACTTACCAGCAGATCCCCATCCCGGACGAGGCAACGCTGGCCACCTACACGCGACAGGCTCTCGACAACACGTTCACGGTCAACAAGGCGACGGAAGCGAACCACAGAGCGACGGCCAAAGACGACAATCCCCTGCCAATCGTTCCCGGCGCCGGCAAGAGCCCGATCCGTTATATCGTTTACATCACCAAAGAGAACCGGAGCTATGACGAAGTACTCGGTCAGCTACCCGGCGCCAAAGGGGACTCCACGCTGGCGCGGTTCGGCGTCGACGTGAGCGTCATAGCGAAGGACAAGACGCTGGTGCATATGAACATTGCGCCCAACCATCTCAAGATCGCGGGCAAATTCGCCTTCTCCGATAATTTCTATTGCGACAGCGATGCGTCTATCCATGGGCACCATTGGATGCTCGGTGTCATACCAAACGAATGGGTCGAGGCCAACTCCAGCGTCGACAAGACCGCCAAGCTCTTTTCCAAAGCTTCGGGTCGCCGGTTTCCGGGTTCCACCGGCAGCATGGACCCGGAGGACTATGCGGAACGGGGTGGTTTGTGGGAAGCCCTCGATCGCAGCGGCGTCTCTTTCTACAACTTCGGCGAAGCCAACGAAACCGCGCATAACCGGGAGAGTTGGGTCGACACGGCTACCGGCAGCGGGCATTCGGTGATGGTGCCGATGCAGAAAGCGTTGTTCCCGCGGACCAGCCATAACTATGCGGGCTTCAATACGCATATCCCGGATCAGTTCCGGGTGCGCCAGTTCGAGACCGAGTTTACCCGCATGTGGCTAAACGGCAAGACGGCCATGCCCTCGCTGGTGACCATCCAGCTGCCCAATGATCACACGGATCGCCCCCGGCCCACGGAAGGCTATCCCTTTACGCATTCGTATGTGGCGGACAACGACCTGGCGCTGGGCCGCATGCTGACCTTTCTATCTGAAACGCCGTATTGGAAGCACATGCTGGTGATCATCACAGAGGACGATCCCCAGGGTGGGGTGGATCATATCGATGCTCATCGTAGTCTGCTGCTGCTGGCCGGTCCGTATGTAAAGCATGGCTACATCTCCCACGAACATGCCAACTTCGGGTCGATCATCAAGATGATCTACAATATCCTCGACGTGCCCTATGTCAACCAGTACGATGCCACCGCTTCCGTGCTGCAGGACTTCTTCACCGCCAAACCCAATTACGAAGGCTATAAGACCCTGATCCCTTCGCGGGAGGTCTTCGATGCCGATGCGGCCATGAAAAAGTTCCACCGGAATATCGACTGGCGTAAGGTAGAGGGTGGCGTCGAGATGGACGACGAAGACGACCAGCGCAAGCTCATGCGCACCGGCGCCGGCGATTTGCAATAGAGCTCAGTAGCCCCGCGGCCGTACGACCGGCCCCGCACGTCACCCCGCCGCGGGCCGCTTATAAAGCACCACCAGGTTCATCGTAAACGGGGGGAAAGCCATCTGCAGCTCCCAGTCCCTGGGTATCCCCGGCAAGGCCTCTTTGATGTGGAGCATGAATTGGTACCAACCCGGCACGCACTCGGCGATCCGCAGCGCGCAATCCCCAAAGACCATCTCCAGCCGCACCTCATCGTATCCCCCCCAGCTGGCCTTATAGGCAATAATGGTCTCGATGTCGCCGTAAAGATACTTCCTCACCCCCTCCCCCAGGCGGACGGTGAATCCATCTTCCATATAGGAAAACACTCCTAGCTGTTCATAATGCATCAAAAAATCGCTCCGCATGGCTAAAGTCTTCAAGAGTGGGAAAAGAAAGTCCGTCCAATATCTTGTAATTGCCTGACCCCCAAACGTAACCGTTAGCTACGAAATTTATTTCCCGCTGCCGGTGGACGGGTCGACGCCTTCATCGGCCGCAACGGCCCGCCGCAATGCCCCGCTCCACCCCAATACGCCAATAGTATGACGTTGAAAATAAATTCATCAGCGCGAAAACCCCTAAATTTAGGGTACTCTTTTCCAACCATTTATATGCAACAAACCGCAAGCATACCAAAAGTTTCTACCGGCATCGAAGGACTCGACGAAGTCACCAGTGGTGGGTTCCCAAAAGGACGGCCGGTCCTCATCTGCGGCAGCGCCGGTTGCGGCAAAACCCTTTTTGGCATCCAATTTCTCGTAAAAGGCATCGTGGAAAACAACGAACCGGGCGTTTTTCTAAGTTTTGAAGAAAGCGCCGCCGACCTGACGAACAATGTAGCTTCCCTCGGATTCGATCTGGACAAACTCACCGCCGAAGGAAAGCTCCGGATCGATCACATCCAGATAGAACGATCGGAGATCGAAGAGACAGGCGAATACGATCTCGAAGGCCTGTTCATCCGCCTGAATTATGCCATCGACACGATAGGAGCCAAAAGGGTCGTCCTGGATACCCTCGAGTCCCTGTTTGCAGGCATGCGAAACGAAGGGCTGCTCCGTGCCGAGATCCGCCGGCTTTTCAGATGGCTCAAGGAAAAAGGCGTCACGACGATCATCACGGGCGAACGGGGCGATTCCACGCTGACCCGGCAGGGGCTGGAAGAATACGTGTCCGACTGTGTGATCCTGCTGGACTTTAGAGTCGTGGATCAGATCGCGACCCGAAGACTCAGGATCGTAAAATATCGCGGCAGCACCCACGGCACGAATGAATATCCCTTTCTCATCGACGAGAACGGTGTTTCCGTTATCCCGATCACCTCGCTAAAGCTCGATTACAAAGCTTCCGAAAACATTATATCCACGGGTCTCAAACCGCTGGACGCCCTGTTCAAAAAGGGTGGGCTATACGAAGGCAGCAGCACCCTGATCACCGGTACGGCGGGGACGGCAAAAACGATCCTGGCCGGCTATTTCGCCCTCGGGAGCTGTCTGCGTAACGAACGCGTCCTCCTCTTCTCCTTTGAAGAGGCCCCCAACCAAACCATCCGGAATCTACTCACCATCGGGATCGATCTAAGACCCTACATCGACTCGGGATTACTGCTGATACACGCCTCGCGACCTACCTTATATGGATTGGAAATGCATTTGCTCGTAGTCAATAAGCTGCTCAGGGAATTCAAACCCGAAACGGTGATCGTGGATCCGATCAGCAGCCTTGTATCCGTGGGAAGTGCGTTGGAAGTAAAAGCAATGCTCGTTCGGCTCATCGATACCCTGAAGATCCATAAAATAAATGCATTATTCACCTGTCTCACGAGCCGCATCGGTAGAGGCGCCGACGATACGACCATCGATGCGATATCTTCGCTGGCCGACAACTGGCTGTATCTTCAAAACGAGATGCTTGACGGGAAAAGACAGCGTACCTTGCTCATCGTAAAATCGCGCGGCATGGAACATTATAACGACCAGGCCAATTTCAACATTTCCCCGGCGGGGCTCGGCTTCACAACCTCTTCAACACCCACGACCTCAAACTAGACGAATGGAAAAAGAACAACGATGGGAGCTCAGATTGTATGTGGCGGGACAAACGCCTAAATCGATCTTAGCCCTGAAAAATATAACGCGCTATTGCCAGGAAAATCTGGAGGGAAGATATGCCATCGAGGTCATCGATCTCCTGAAAACGCCGCAGTTGGCGCAAGGGGATCAGATCATCGCCATCCCCACCCTCATCAGAAAGGTCCCGGTCCCCATAAGAAAGATCATCGGCGATCTCTCCGACGAAGAAAAGGTATTGGTAGGCTTAAACATCCGGCCCTTGCCGGCGAAAAAAACACCATAATGGAAAACGAAGAAGCTCCTTCGGAAGAAGGTCAAAAATTAGTCTTGCAGCTATTCGTTTCTGGCATGTCGCAGAAATCCATGGAAGCGATAGAGAACGCAAAACGTATCTTTGACGAGAATTGCAAGGAGTTCTTCGAGCTGGAAATTGTCGATCTCTACAAGAATCCGGAGGCGGCCCTTTCACACCACGTCGTATTTACACCGTCGCTCATAAAGTTCCTTCCGTTACCCAAACAAATTCTCATCGGAAATCTCGCCGATTCCGAAAAGGTGATCAAAGCCCTGGGCATCACTTTCAAATAAAAGAAATGCAGCACCCGTCTGTAAATACCTTACTGGCCGAGATCGAGGAGCTCAAGGCGAAGCTTTCCGAAGCGGATCAGCTGATACAAGCCATAAAGGACGGGGAGGTAGACGCCTTTGCCATCGGCTCGGAGGCTGGCCCCGAAATATATACGTTACAAACGGGCGATTACGCCTACCGGATATTGATCGAAGAGATCGGCGAAGGCGCCCTGAATGTCACCGAAGACGGCCTGATCGTCTATACCAATAAAGCCTTTCACGGGCTGGTGGGCTTGCCGTATGAAAAGGTCATCGGCACGAATGTGTCGCAATACATCCATCCCGATTCTGCCCTTCATTTCAAAGAGCTGTTCGCCGAAGCGCTCAGGGGGAAAAGCAGGGGAGAGATCGAGCTGGCCGTCGATGGCGCCGTGATCCCGGTGTTTATCTCACTGACGAGTCTACAGCCGAATCTTGCCACGGTGGGCATTATTGTAACCGACCAGTCGGAAAAGAAACGGAACGAATCCACCATCCTCAACTATCAAAATAGCCTGGAAGAAAAGAATATGGCGTTGCTGCGCACGAACGAAGAGCTGGCGTCCTTTGCCTATGTCGCTTCGCACGATCTGCAGGAGCCGTTGCGAAAGATCCAGATCTTCTCCACCCGCATCCTGGAAAAGGCGGGCGACAGCTTTGCTCCCGATGTGGCCGATTATTTTCGTCGCATTACGGAGGGGGCCAAGAAAATGCAGCGCCTGATCCAGGCTTTGCTTCAGTACTCGCGGCTAACGATCTCGGACGTGAGATTTGTCCCTACCGATCTCAACGCCCTGGTACAGGAGGTCAGGAATTCATTGGCGGAGACCATCGAAGAGAACAAAGCCACGGTCGTCATTTCCGCGCTGCCCGAGGTGGCCGTCGTTCCGCATCAGATGAGCCAGGTTTTTTCCAACATCCTCTTGAATTCCATAAAATACAAAAGGGTGGGCGCCGATCCTTTCATCACGATCTCCACCCAGCTCGTCGACTCGGGTTCGATGCCGGTCTCCGGCCCGCATAAGCCGCAGCGATTTTGGCAGATCAGCGTGGCGGACAATGGCATTGGCTTCGATCCCGCCTATTCCGAAAGGATCTTCGAGGTCTTCCAGCGGCTCCATGCTGCGAGCGAATACCAGGGCACGGGGATCGGCCTGGCCATCTGCCGCAAGATCATGCAGGCACATCACGGGCACATTACCGCACAAGGGAAGCCGGGCGAAGGTTCGGTTTTCAACATTTATCTACCATTAAACCTCTGACCGATGCGCACACGGATACTATTGATAGACGATGATCTCGACGACCAGCTGATCTTTCGTGAAATAGTAGAGGAGATCGCCCCGGAGATAGAATGTGTCGATGCTTACAACGGGCTGGAAGGACTGAACCTGCTGGCCGGCATGGATCCCGCACCGACAATGATCTTCCTCGATCTCAACATGCCGTTCATCAGCGGCTGGGAATGTTTGGAACGGATCAGGAAGGACCAAAGGACGAGTCACATCCCCGTGGTGATCATGACCACCTCCGACAACCAGGTCGACAAAAAGCGGGCGCTGGAGCTCGGGGCCCGTGCCTTCGTCACGAAAACCGCCGACCTCGCATCCCTCCGGCTCACCATCCGCAAAATGCTCACTGCTCCTCCGATATCCTGAATCCCCACGCCGACACACAAGGCCGCGCGGCCGGTTCCTGCAACGCTGCCGGAAGCAAGATCACAAGCCGCCCCGCAGAATACGTCCAATGCAACGGCTTCCCATAACCGAGCAAAAAGATCGCAGACCCCGGCTTAGGCCGCACCGAAGTCAGCACCAGCCGGCTCCCCGGCCACACAAGGTCAAAAGCATACGTATAGCGCCAGTCTTTGGTTCGCGTAAACCTGACGTTCTCCCCCTCCTTCCACACGTCCCGCGTCCGTGTCGCATAGATGCCCTCGCCATTGACCCGCAGCCATTTTCCCGTCTCCAGCAGCTGCTTCACCGCCATGGGATGGAACCTGCCGGTACCGTCGGGCCCGATGCCCACCATAAAACTGCCGCCCTTGGCCACCGCGTCCACCAGGTTGTCGATGATCCATTTACTCCCCTTATAATGTGCGGCCACCTTGTCATAGGAAAAACTGCTCCCGAGGGTATTGATGACCATCCAGGGCATGTGCGTATTCTCCTTGTTGCCGGGGGTAAAGCCTTCCGGCGTATAGTAGTCACCGTAATTACCGATGCCGCGGGCGCGGAGCATCACATCGGGCTGGATCTTCCGCAGCTCTTTAATGGTCTCCTTCATCTCCGGCCAAACCAAAGGGCCCAGCCACTGATCCAGACACATCATATCGATCTTGCCGTAGTTGGTCAGCAGCTCCGTAAGCTGTTGCCGGTGGCGCGCCATCATCCGCGCCCGCTCCTCGTCCGTGGGCGCCGGGGTAATGATCGTCGACCCGCTGGAACTGAAATTATCGGCCGCGCCGTAAAGGATGAGCCCGCT
>DASYZH010000412.1:0-59833 GCA_035946435.1 Puia sp.
AAAAGAAAGCGGGCACCAAATTCGCCCCCGTGTACCAGTATTCCGTCGCCGCAGGCGAAACAAGATCCATCTACCTGCTGCGTAGCAACAGGATCATGGAAAACCCCTGTGGCGGCAACCCCGGGGCACTCTTCGAAAACAGAAAAAAAGAAGCCGACGACTTTTACAAGGCGATCCTCCCGAACAATATCTCCCCGGAAATGGCGGCCATGCAACGACAGGCGCTGGCCGGATTGCTCTGGAGCAAACAATACTATCATTTCGATGTGGAACGCTGGCTTACAACCAGCGACGGCATCACTCCCGTGAATGCCGGGAAACTGGGCGGCCGCAATCACGAATGGAAACATCTGAAGAACCAGGACATCATCGCCATGCCCGATAAATGGGAATATCCCTGGTATGCTGCATGGGACCTGGCCTTCCAAAGTATCTCCATGGCGCTGGTCGATCCGGTATTCGCCAAGCACCAGCTGATGCTGATCATGCGCGAATGGTATATGAAACCCGATGGCCAGATCCCGGCTTACGAATGGAATTTCAGCGACGTCAATCCGCCCGTTCAGGCCTGGGCCGCGCTCGAAGTCTATCGCATCGAGAAAGAACGCACGGGCAAAGGAGACATCAGCTTCCTGAAACGGATCTTCCAGAAACTCCTGATCAATTTTACCTGGTGGATCAACCGGAAGGACGCCAACGGCAACAACATGTTCGAAGGCGGCTTCCTCGGTCTTGACAATATCGGCGTCTTCAACCGCAGCCACTCCCTCGGCGGCGAGTTCCAGCTGGAACAGGCCGACGGCACCAGCTGGATGGGGATGTATGCACTCAATATGATGGACATGGCCCTCGAGATCGCCATGAAAGACGACTCCTTTGAAGACACCGCCACCAAATTTTTTGAACATTTCGTGCTGATCGCCGAAGCGCTCAACGAGCAGGGCATGTGGAATGAGGAAGACCACTTTTTCTATGACACGCTCTCCATCGGCGGCTCCCCCGTCCAGCTGCGGATCCAGTCGATCGTAGGCCTGACGACCCTTTTCGCCGTCTCGATCATCGAAAAGAAAATGCTTCACAAACTGGGCGATTTCAAAAAACGGATCACCTGGTTCGAGAACTACAGGCTCAAGAACAAACGGTACTGGCCAAACGAAGAACACAGCGACGGTGAACAGATCCTGCTGTCGCTCGTTCCGCAAAAACGGCTCATCTATCTCCTGGAACGCCTGCTCAACGAGGCGGAATTCCTTTCCCCAGGCGGCATCCGCGCCCTCTCGAAATATCACGAGAAACATCCTTACACCATCAACATCGGTGGGATCGACTATAATATCAAATACGATCCGGGTGACTCCACCTCCGATTTCTTCGGCGGCAATTCGAACTGGCGCGGACCGGTGTGGATCCCCATCAACTACCTCATCATCCGAAGCATAAGACAATATGGAAAGTTCTATGGGGAAAGCTTAATGGTTGAATATCCTGTGGGCTCGGGGCAGACACAAAGTCTCGAGGCAGTGGCCGACAGGCTCACGGATCGCGTGATCAGCCTCTTTAAAAAAGACAAGACCGGCCGCCGCCCGGCTCACGGTAAGTACAATTATTTTTATCAAAAACCGGGGAACGAACACCTGCTGCTCTTCTACGAATATTTTCATGGTGACGATTGCCATGGCCTCGGCGCCAGCCACCAAACCGGCTGGACCTCCCTCGTGGCCGAATTGATCTCCGAAAAGGCCAGCCGGAAAAACACGCCGGCCAGGGATATGCCGGAAATGCGCTCCGGGAAAAATAGCCCTTTCCCGGCAAAGGGCTAATGTCTGTAGACCTTCGGCCCGCACCACTGGTGCGGCCCTCGGCCGCGAGCTTGCGCCCGTGGACAATACGCTACCGCGTCTTTGGCAGCCGTCCTTTTGGAAAAACAGCCCAAATCGGGAACTACGTCCTAAAACCGGAAGGCGTACAATATACACGATTTCATTCTCTCCTGATCTTTAAGGGGTTATACAATGGCATTGCCTTGGTAATATACCCGGCAACCTAGTACCCTAAATCGAAGAGAATGAAACGTAGTATTTACACCTTGTTTTTGATGACGCTGATCTCCGTATCCAGCTTTGCACAGACAACTTATACCATCTCCGCCAACGACAACTGGTCAGCCTCGATCCCTACTACCTGTATCAATTGTACGATCAACATCTCCAACAACATAGTATTGACGATCGACAAGAGCGTGACCTGTATGAACTGTACCATCTCGGGCGGTTCGATCACCGATAACAACCAAGCCTTTAGCCTCCTTTATGCTGGCACCCAGACCACGACTTATTTCCAGTCCACCGCTCTCAATGTATATGGCACCGGAACGGTTACGGTCAACGCGCCGCTTTCCCTCACGAACACCACGTTTACCTTTAATAATAACTCCACTTTTACGACGAGCTATGAAGTGGATCTCACCGCCAGCACCATCAACCTGTATGACGCCTCTTCTATGACGTCCACCGGCGGCGCCAGCACCCCGATCAAACTGATGAGCCGCAGCCAGATCAATGTCGGTAACGGCAGCCAGACCAGCACCTCGACCTTCAACGTCAGCGGGCCTACGCTCACGCTCTATGATAAGTCTTCCGTCACTCTTGGCAACGACAATAACTATTATTCGAACTGGGCTAACTATAGCTATTATCCTTCGGTCAACGCCAATGCCCATGCGTCCAAATCGCTTTCCACGCTGAACAACACGATCAGTTGTGGTTCCGGTTTTCCGCATAGCTGCGCCAACCCCTTTGTTTACGGGCCTTCGACCATCGGCTCTGCCGGTGTTACCACCGGGATGCCGCTGCCCATTGTCCTGGAAAATTTCACCGCCACCCTCAACAGCGACAAGACGGTCACGCTCGACTGGAATACGGCACAGGAAGCAAACTCCAGCCATATCACCATCCAGCGCAGCGCTGATGGCGAGAACTGGGATGAGATCGGTATGGTACAGGCCAAGGGGAACAGCGCCCTCACCACCGCTTACTCGTTCGTCGACGAGCACCCGTTAAGCGGCAACAATTTCTACCGCCTGCAGCTGGTCGATATCGACAACAGCTTTACCTATTCGGAGGAAAACGTCATCCACACGTCAACCATTGGCGCTATCTCCTTCTTCCCCAACCCCGCACATGATTATGTGAATGTTTCGCTCGGTAATGCGCTTCAGACCGGTGAGACCGTCAGCGTCCGGCTGATCAGCCTGGGCGGCCAGGTGATGCAGGAACAACGTACTGCTGCTAATGCAGGTACCGTAGCTTCCTTCCGCGTGAGCAACTATGCTGCAGGAATATATATCCTTTCGGTTGCCGGCCAGGACGGAACCCAGGAAAGCCGCGAACTGGTAATCGGGCACTAATGAAGATGGATCCGGAAGCTCAGGCCGGCACTATAAGACAGGCCGTATTCACTAACCCGCTGCTGATCACTGGGTTTTCCAAGCCCCCGGAAATGACTGTACTTCCCATGATCATTACTATAATAGCCGAGCCGCCAGCGGGAGTTGAAATCCATATCACACCCCAGTCCCCCATAAAATCCCAACTGCACAGCGTGAATGTTCACGGGATACCAGAAAAGCCGCACGCCCGGCTCCAGGACAAGCCCCCTGCGGCGTAAGGCCAGCGGTTCGGGATGGGAAGCAGCCATCTCCTTGTATTCAGGTGGAATATTGCCATCGAGCGTAACGATATCGCCATGCAGGCCCGCCATGCCCCCCGCCAGGAACATAAAAGACCGGTGTTTGATGATCGCGGAATAGACCCCCAACATCGCATTGTAGGAGCTGAAATTACCACCCGTATTGATGGTGGACACCCTGACCGCGTAGAGTACCCGGCTGTTGGCCGGCATCGCGGCAAGCTCGAGATTGATACTGGTCGGGATGTGCGGTTCGGTGGGATAGCCGTAGGTTTTTAACCAGCGGTTGATATGTGGATCATTGGCATGCGTAAAGCTCAGTCCGCTATTGAAATATAACGAAAAGCTGGAGTCCTGTTTGGGGCTTTGCGCCTGCCCGGTTTCTACGGCGACAATGAGTAGCGAAAAAAAGAAGACAACCCGCCAGTTCATAGTCGAAATATAGACAAAAAGGCGGTCCCCGTCAACTCTTTAACAAAGTAGGCTGGCAAACTAGTGTCAAACCTTTGACAGCGGCGACGAAGGGTACTCATTTCAATGCAATGGAGATAGCATTCGGCCTAATCGATATCTCTTATATATTGTTGAACATAGTGTTGCTCCAACTTTTCCTGCTCGACCCTACCTTGCGCGGTCCAAAGGTACCGGTAGGCCGCCCTTTCTTCCGCCGTCAGATATTCAAGGTTCTGATTATGTCTGAAAGGCATGGTATGGACATAAGACTTATGATGCACTACGGTCTTTTCGTCCATAAGGATGCTCCGGGTATGACCATAATATCGCCTGAATTGGTCAAGCATTTCAAAACCGTCCTCATCCAGGTCACCCCAGTAGAAAATGCGTGCGGAAGCGAAGAATGATATATTCTTTAGATTATGTAGCGCTCTGCCTTTCGCAAAGATGGCCAGGGCTCCCTTTCTTTGCGGGAGGAGATACAAATTGGTTTCGTTTTCCACTACCCAGATCTCTTCGACGGGCCAGTAGGTTTTTAAAAGCTGTTGATAGGGAAGAGCCAGAATATCCAGACCCGCAGTATACATGAACGGAAGCTGCTCATCCAGCCAGCGGATCGGATAAAGGTGGGGCAATTGCATCAGCGATGTCACTTCTTCGAGATCCCGTCCGTCTTTGGGAAAACGCTGTGGTTCGATGTAGGCGAGCACCGAATGGATCACCTGCTTATTTTGCTCGAAGAATTTGCTGTGAACAGGGATCGGAAGACTTCGCCTGTAGAAGGCCGAAACATCATGGTCAAGGAAGAAATCGACCGTGACGCGGATGCCTTTCCAACTGTCCGGTTGTCTCAACACCAAAAATATGTTTTCGGCGAGCCAATCCCGGATAACCGGTTTCCATGCGACGATCTCGCCAACCAATGCACGAAAGGAGGAAACCTCCGCTTCTTTGTTCAATAAATACAGGTAATCCTCTTCCGTGAGAACAGAGATGTCCTCCGGCCAGATCTGGTTGCCTAATCTTTTCGTATTCCAGGTTTTCCATTCTATGGTCCAGCCGGGCATATTTGCCGTTCTTTCGCGCATCCGAAAAGCTCTGGTGATCCTATAAAGCTCCTCTGTAGAATGAGGCTTTTGTTTTCCGCCCCGCAAACGGATCGGCTGAAAAGGCTCTTCCCGGATAATGCTGCGAAGAAGATCCAGGTATTTCTTTTCGAGTTGTTGTATGAAGAGTTTTTCATTCATTGACGATCAGCTCTTTTTTCTCCTTGAGTTCTTTTTTGGTCATATTGAAAAGGATACTATGCCGGTTGTTGACCCGTTGAACGAGATGCACATGGGCGATAAAATTCTCTACGATCTGGATCTTGTCGCTCGGCGTGACCACCAGCAGCTGGAGATGTAATTGTTTACACAGCTCCATGAGATAAGTGGCCTTTTCTTCATCCTGGTTGCTGAAGCTTTCGTCAACGGCGATAAACCGGAGACTTTTGGAATTTCGCCCTTCACGCGTGATGCCAAACTGGTAGGCGATGGCGCTACAAAGGATAGTGTAGGTCAGCTGGGCTTTTTCCCCACCCGAAAGCTGACCCATCTGGCGATACGTTTTCTTGAGCTCACCCGTTTCCCTGAACTTTTCATCGGCCCAGAATTCGAACCAGTTGCGGACATCCAGCACCCGGCTCCGGTAAGCTTCACTTTCGTCGAGGGTGTCTATGAAAGACTGGACGTTTTGTTTGAAATGGGCGGCTTTGTTTTCAAAGCTGTTTTGTTGCCAGTCCGCTGCCTGCGGAAGCGCGTTGAGTAGCCGGGAACGAAACTCCTTTATGACGGTGTCCGTCACGGGCCGGATTCCCAGCTGGATGTAAGTATCGGGCAAACGGTTGAAATTGATCCCGCTTAGCGACTGATTGAGGGTCGTGATGCTATTCTTGATCTTCCTCTCCCAGCTTTCCAGCTCTTCATTGAGCACACCCATCTTTATTACGGCGGTATCGTGGAGCAGCCGTTCAAAATCCTTTTTGTAGTGCGGGAGGTTTTCGGTTTCCAGCTTTTGCAGCCATTCGATATATTCGTCGGCATGTTCTCTTTCGGCGGACAACTGCTGTGTGTCTGCGGCCCAGTCCGTAAACCGCTGCAACAGTTCCAGCGGCGGATTTTTGATCCGGTTGATGGCCCTCTCCAGCTCACGTCCTTCCCTGGCGGCAGCCTCTTCATGTTGTTTGGCGGTCTGCTCCGTTTTTTCCATCAGCCGGCCGTAGAGTTCGTCGATATTTTCAAGCGTCAGCTCTTCCTCTCCGGCGATGTTGCCGTGTCGCTGCTGGAACTGTAATAACAAGTCTTTATCGACCTCTTGTATCAATCCGACGATTTGGTCCAGTTGCCTCCGTTCTTTTTCCAGGGACTGGATTGCGTTTTCGGTGAGTACTTTTTTCCCGACCAGGTCTTCACTTTCTTTTTGCTGCATGCCCAGCCGGGTCCTGATCTCCGCTAATTGCTGGGTCAGGGCTTTTAGCTGGTCGCTGCTCTTTTTCAGTTTGGCGGCATGTTCTTCATTGATATGGATGGCCTGTTGCAGGGCCGCGACATTGATGCTTTTGAAATCGTCATGGTCGCGGATATTTTTGACGGCGAACACCTGTTCCTGCAAGCGGCTCTCTTTTCGGGAGGTCCGCTGGAGGGCTTCTTCGGCCTGTTCGATCCCCGTGACCAATTGCGAACGGCGGAATTGCAGCGCTTCCTTTTTCTTTTCGTTATTCCATCCCATTACATAATGGCTGGCATCATTGCTTTGAGGCCTGTCGTCTTTTTCATGGCGGTCCCTGTTTTTGATCAGACCCTGTATGGTGATGGCCCTTTCGTAACGTTCAAGGGTTTTTTCATTTTCGACACAGCTGTAAGAATATTGCTGGATGATCTGCTGGCTGACCCAGGCGCTGAGCGGATGTTCGGGATGGAATTCCAATTTGTGCCAAACCGTCCCTTGTTCCGGATGCTGCCGTAGTGCTATCTCCTTGACATGGTTATAGACCAGCCGGCCGCGGAGATTGGTATTATTGACATATCGGTTGACGCGCTTATAGTATTTATCCGGCACCAGCATGCGTGTCGACAGGGAATAGAGCAGCTTCTCCAGCGCCGGCTGCCAGTCCATGTCTTCGGTTCTTACCTGCATCAGCTCTCCGGCAAAGGGGATGTCCTCCTCCCCGAGTTTCAGTTCCGCGCAGAGGTCCCGGCGCATGGCGATGAGGTGGGCCGGGATATTGTTCTTGCTTTGGAGCAGGACGCTCAACTCATTCTCGACGAGCTTTTTCTCCCCTGATGCCTTTTTGAGCTGGTCCTGGGCTTCATATTGATCTTCTTTATTCAGACGGATCTCCGTGGTGAGCCGTTTATCCGTACGGTCCGCTTCCTTTTTGATCCGGTGATAAGCCGGCTCGTCGGCGGCATTGGTCTCTGTCAGCCGAAGGCCCTCGCACCATTCGGTAAACTTCCGTAAGGCATAAGCAGCCTCTTTGACCTGCTGTTCCAGGCTTTCCTTTTCTTTCTCGAGCTGCTGCAGGCGCAAGCCGGCTTTATTTTGCTCGAGCTGATTGAGCGTTTGCCGTTCTTCTTCGCGAAGAGCGTCGATCTTTTGCTTTAGGGCTTCGGATAGCCGGATGGCGGTCGAAAGTTCCTGCTCCAGTTCTTTGAGCCGGGAGTCCAGCAGATGATATTTAGTATAGTTCTTCCATATTTTAGCGGTATCCGCTTCCTGCCGCGACTGGGCGCCGAGGTCCGCCTGTTCTTTGAAGGCCTGGTAGTGCTTTTCCAGGGGTTTGAGCAGCCGGATCTGTTCTTCTGTCTTTTCTATATTTCGCTGCGCGTCGATAAGCGTGGAAAGATGCTTCTTCAGTTCCTGGAACTCGATCTCCATATTCCGTGGTTCGAGCATATTGCTCCGGATGAATTCATTGAGATCACCCAGGACCTTGATGCCCATGGTCTGGTTAAACAAGCTTAGTGCCTGCATGCTTTGCATTCCCATGACGTCAACCATCCGCTGGGCGTACTTGCTGGCGGCGTCGAACCATTCGACCTGTTTGCGGCTTCCTTTGTTGTATTGCTGATCGATCCGCTTGCGCCACCCGCCATTCAGGTCGAAAGGCTTGAAATTATCTTCGATGTGAAGCGGCTTGTGGGCGATCGCGAACACCCGGCGCATCTCGCCCCCGCTGAACCAGCGAACCTGGAATAGCGTCACGTATTGATCCGCCTCGTTGGCGAAATGCGCGAGCAGGATGCTATAAGCCTGCTCCTTGTTTTCCCGCAGATAGAGCGTTTTGCTGCCCTGGCCGCTTTCGGTATGGACACTCCCATACCCACCCATGACATAGCTTTCTTCGGTACGGTCCCCCTTTTTCTCGCTGCCGGAGCTCTGGTTGTAGAACCGGTGTTTCTTTTCCGGCACGATCAGCGTCAACAGCGCATCCACAAAAGTGGTCTTTCCGCTCCCGTTAGCCCCCGTGAGCAGGGAGGTTTCACCACCGGGAACGATCTTCCAGACATTCTCATCGAAGGTTCCCCAGTTGAACAGCTCCATATACTGCAAACGGAAGCCGGATTTATTTTCATCGGTACTAAATACGCCCAGTTGCATGTTGGGTGAGTTGTTGTTTGAAGTTTTCCAAAATTTCGTTGTCTACCCTTGCCTTGATGATCTTTTTGATCCGGAACTTCTCTTCATCCACCAGGTCGCTGTTCTCGACCTTTTCCAGGAAGTCCATCTCTTCCGCCCGATCGATGAGTCTATCCAGGTCACGAATGAACTTTACCCGGCTGGGGTTTTCTTTGAAAAAGAGTTCGGCATATTCTTTTATTTCCCGGCGCTTTTTGATCAGCTCGCGGGTGGAAACCTCGCCTACTTCAAATTCGGCCATCATATCCCTAAGGAGGACAAGCAGGACGCTTTCTTCATAGCCCAACGCAACGCGGCGGATCCAGCCGGCGACATTTTCTTCCTCGTCGAGCTTGATCTGTTCCAGGAACGCATAGCCGTCTTCTTTTTCCAGGACAAGTGTAAGCCCGAGGCCTTGCAAAAACCGCGTCAGTTCATTTTGATAGGTAAGCAGCTGCTCCCATGCCGTTTTTTCAAGGTATTCCACCGGGCCTTTGAGTAATTTGATCAGCACCGGCGTGAAGGGTAATAAAGATGGTTTATCTGTCATATTGTAATATCGTTATCTGCTGAAAAGGAGGTACGGGACCTCGATGAATTGCGTTCTTTCCTCATTAAGCGGGATGAGCTCGGAGATCTCTTGCATGGCCTGTACCCGGCTGGCTTTTTCCCTGATAAAGCTGAAATAGCTCACCACTTCGGCAACGCCATGTTCCAGTCCCGCCGATTCTATCACCTCCAGTAACGTCGCCGTGGTCTTTGATTCCAGGATTTGTTCCACCTTTCCCCAGAGCTTCTTTTTATCGATATGTTTTGCACTTAGCAGGCGACCAAAACGCTCCAGGTCTTCGATCTTTTCCATTGCACCCGTGGGTTGCTTTACAATAGAAACGCCTTGCTTTTCAGAAAGATTTAGTTTTCTTTCCATATTCATCCGGATCGGAATGGGAACACTCAACTCTATGCCGCAATCCGGTGTTTCATCCTCCATAAACCTAAAGATCAGTTCCTTGATGCCGCCGATTTGTTGTCTTAACCGCCGGTGCCGGGCAATCTCTTTTTCCGTGATGATCCGGCTTAATTTTTCCGCCATCCTGTCGTTTGACTCGTACACACTACGGCCCTGCTGCAGCAGCAGGGATTTGATGTTCTCGACGAAATCGCCGTCGCTTTCTATGTTGCGATCGGCGAGTAGCATCAGGAGCTGGTCGGTTAGCAGTCGCCATTCTTCCTGGCCTTCCCTGGAGACGAGGAAATCCCAGAAGGCATAAAAGCTTTTCCCCTGATCGCTTTTGCGCAGGGCATCATAGGCTTCGAAGGCATAGCCGACGATGGCCCCTTTGTTCTTTTCTGCCTTCGTATGTTGTTCGACAATATTCCGGTGAATATATTTGAAGTTGTCCTCGACCTCCCGGAAATCGCTGATCAGCTCATGGCTAAGACGGACAAACCACTCCAGTCTTTCACGGATCTGCGCGTTGGTGTAAATTTCGGGTTTAAAACCCATTTCGATCCGCTTGATCTCTTTGTCGATCTCGGCTTTTCGGTTCTTTAGCTCTTCGAGCCGTTTGGTAGTGTCGTCTTCTGTATATTCCACCATTTCGCGGAGCGTCTGGAACAGGAATCGAAAGCGGCTTTCGGTGCCGACAAACTGTCTCTTTTCCAGGCTTTGCAACCACTGAAATATTTTTTCGGTGTGAGCGCTCAGTTGGTATTGGGTGACGGCTTCGGCGTCCGGAAAATCCTGCAGCAATCGCCTCTGCACCCAGTTGAGCAAATATTTCCGGGAACGGCTTTCTTCGTCTTCGCCGAATTCGATCCTCGCTTCTTCGAGGTCTTCCATTTCTTCCAAGTGGTTACGGAGTTCCTCGGCCAGGAGGCCGATCAACCGTGATTCAGGCAGCGAAAGAACGTTTTCGCTTTTGAAGGCACTAAAAAGAAAAGGGATCACCCAGTGCGCATTTCGCATGCGGATGATCTGTACGGAAGGGGCGGTTTCGAATAAATAGGATAGCTCCGGTATCGGCATCTACAAAAATCGTTAAGAGAGCCAAATTAACTCTTCGGGCGATACAATGTTTGCGGCTACGATCCATTGGGGATAAAAATTTTGCGGATTGGGGATTAAATGTGTATTTTTTCACGAGACACAAGATCATAAGCTGCCGCTCAGCGGCATCGATGTGAACCAATAAAATAGAAAAGGAGCACGATTAAGAATTGCGCAATATTGTTGTTTATCAGTGTGTTAGAAAATGAAAATAAAAAGCTGTAAATTTAACTATGGAAGGACAGCCCTTATACACTATTGGCCATGGAAGCAGGAGAATTGAAGATTTTCTGCAGACGCTAAAAAATTTCTCCATCAAATATCTTATTGACGTTCGCTCTCAACCATTTTCCAAATTCAATCCTCAATTTAATCAAAACGATCTGAGGTTTTTCCTGGAACGAAACGGGATTATGTACGTTTTTATGGGCGATAGCATTGGAGGAAGACCATCTGATGTATCATGCTATGATGGTGAAGGGAAGGTGGATTATGAAAAGGTAAAAACTAAAGACTTCTTTATAAAAGGTATTGATCGCTTAAAGACTGCTTATGCAAAACATATTCCGATAGTCATTATGTGCAGTGAAGGCAAGCCGTCAGAGTGCCATAGAAGTAAATTAATTGGTCGGGTGCTTTATTCGGAAAAAATATTTCTTAAACACATTGACGAACGAGATAGAATAAAAACACAGGCTGAAGTGATTAATGAGCTAAATAAGGGAATGCCGGATACAACGCTATTCAAGGAATTTACCAACAACACTACGTCAAGGAAATCGTATTTGTAGTATGGAATTTTTTACTACTGGAGTATATAACTCTAACGAGCAAGAATTTTTTGATAAATTGGGGAAGAATGGTATAGATACCTTCTGTGACATAAGACAAAGAAGAGGTGTACGAGGCTCAAAATATTCATTTGTAAATAGCAACAGATTACAAGAACGACTTGCCGAATTGGGAATTAAATACGGGCATGTTTTAGGCCTTGCCCCATCCGGGGAAATACGATCTTTACAAAAGGAGGCAGACCTCGAAAAAGGCGAACTTAAAAGTGAAAGAAAAGAACTAGGAGAAGTGTTTAAGAGGGAGTACGAAAAGCAAATTTTAGATATTTTCAACTTTGAAGAATTTATAGATAAATTAGATAGTTCTGGCGCTCACAAAATCGTATTATTCTGTGTGGAAGAAATTCCAGATGCATGTCATAGATCGTTGGTTGCTAAAAAACTTAAAGAACAATTTAATTATAAGATAACTCACTTATAATGGATGTCCTAATTTTATCCAAAACACACATGAATGGAGGCAAGTGTTGTGTTGGAGGTATAACAAATAAAGGACGTTACGTAAGGCTTTTGACTTTGCAAGGAGAAAATCAACCGGAGAATACAGAATTAGCGCCAAGACAAATCTATCACCTTACTTTTAAGGAACACAGTGATACCAAGCCTCCCCATGTTGAAGACGTTTTAATACAGGAAAAAGTTTTTAAGGGCAATTTAAGGCCTGAGGTTAGAATCATTGATTTTATCAAGGAGCGGCAGATTCCCATTTGGGAAGGACGGCCCGAGATTTTATTTGATGGATCACTAAAGTGGACGTCAAATGGAAGCGGATATATTAATAAAGAAAGTATCCCCGCTCATAGTGTTGGTTTTTGGGTCTCAGATAAGCGGTTATCGAAAAATATCTCCACTTACGGCAAAACCAGATACAATTATCGAAGCAGTAACGGTTGGCATAGCCTTCCTTATGTAGGTTTCGATGAGACCATAGAATTTATTCCGGCAGGAACTTTATTACGCGTCTCACTTACTCGCTGGTGGGATCAAAAAGGAACTTCCGAGTTAAGATGCTCTCTCCAGTTATCTGGCTGGTATGATCTCTAACCTTCGTCGAAAATAGGACAAGTTGGAATTCCGCTTCGGCCCGCGGGCAACCCAGGCGCTTGCCCTGCCCCTACTTCGGCCTGCACCGCACGAGATAGTGATCGCGCCCGCTATCGTACACCGGCTCCACACTCCATCCTTCCTCCGTCATGACCTCCCGCAGCGTCTTCCGGTCGATGAACAGCCATTGGAACCAATCCGACTGCTGCCGCCGGTATTCATATTGATAAAAGATCGCGCCATAGTACTCGCCATCCTTGGGCGGCCGCCCATGATAGAGATATGCAATATCGCTGGAGTCGAAGATCAGCTGTCCACCGGGGCGCAGCAGCTTTCGCGCTTTGCCGAGAAAACGCCGCAGGCCATCGAGGTTGCCGGCCAGGCCGATGCCGTTCATCAGCAATAGCAGCGTGTCATAACGCCCGCTTCGGAGTTTGAAGAAATCGTCGCAGATCACCTTGCGTACACCGCGTTTCTTCATCAGCCGCGTCAGCATCGGCGAGATATCGAGCGCGGTGACATCCAACCCCAGCTGTTGCAACGCCAGTGCGTGCGATCCCGCGCCCGCGCCGATATCCAGTATCTTCCCCCGGCACTGCTGCAAGGCTACCCATTCCAGCTCGGGCATGTCGTTACTGTTCCGGAAATAGATCTTCACCGGCATCTCTTCACGCGGACCATACCTATTGTTGACCCATAACTTGGCGGCAGACCGACGCTGGTCATACGCCGTCATGGCCTGGCCGAGAATGTCGTTCATAATGTCATTTGCCCTAAGGCCGCAGTCCCGGAGTCGGTTGCCCCTAAGGCCGCATTCACGCTTAGTCGCCCGAAGGTAGGGGTTCTCTCACACCTACGCGCCGTTGCAGATCCTCCACCGGCACATCGATCTGCCGGCCGATGGGCTTCCCATTGCGATATGTGATCACCTTGAGCCAGGACGCATATTTGGGAATGCTCAGGGTGCCCGTATATTTCGGGTAGAAATTATCGGGGTTCGAATTGTCGAAACTGTAATAGATATCGAGACCGCTCACCTCGGTGCCGAGATCGACGGTGATGGAATCATTGGCGGAATAGTCCTTTTTAGCGGTGATGATGGCGTCGAACATCGACCGCGCATATTTAACCTGCTCCACATCCATCCGCGGGAAGATCTCCTCTACCCTGCCGGCGAAATTATCCCAGTCTTTTTTCTCTTTTGGCGACCACAACACTTCAGCAACGGCCATGCCACGAGGCCAGACCATATACTGCATATGACGGGTGTTGTACACCTGCTCCGTCCACAGGTTGGCCTGACCGCCGATGATGTATTTGGGATCTACACTGTCGGGAACCGGCTCATAGGAATAGGTTGTCTTCAGCCGCAGCGTCGCATAAACCGGGGGTTCGATAGCCGCATCGCCCTGCATATAATCGAGATAGAAAAAGGTCGTAGGTGACATCACAACAGTATGCTTCATTTTTGCGGCGGCGATGCCCCCTGCGACACCGCGCCAGCTCATGACGGCCGCGTCGGGCGCCAGCCCGCCTTCCAATATCTCATCCCAGCCAATTACCTTCTTCCCTTTGGACTCGACGATCTTCTCGACGCGTTTTTCAAAATAGCTCTGCACCTCCTCCATCGTTTTCAGATGTTGTTTTTTCATCAGCTGTTTGACGGCATCACTTTTCTCCCAGAAATTCTTCGCGCATTCGTCACCACCCACATGGATATAAGGGAAGGGGAACAACTTCGCGATGGCGCCGAAGACCGTATCGAGAAAAGGATAGATCTTTTCGTTGGCAGGGCAAAGCGTATTGTCATAAAGGGCATCGAAACCGCCTTTGTGCCAGTTCATAATTTTGTTGCCGGATCTTACCTGGTACTTGTCGGCACCCGGCGTGCAGGATAGTTCGGGATAGGACACAATGGCCGCCAGGCTATGACCCGGGACGTCCACTTCGGGCAGGATATTCACAAATCGTTCCTTTGCATATTCGACGATCTCATGGATATCTTCCTCGGTATAAAATCCGCCGTAATCCTTGGGATCATCGGGTCCCGGATCGGGGAAAGAGCCAAAAGTTCCCACGCGCTTTACGCTCCAGGCGCCCACTTTGGTGAGATTCGGCAACCCCTTGATCTCGACCCGCCAGCCTTCGTCGTCCGTGAGATGCAGATGCAGCAGGTTGAACTTGAATTTCACCATCTCATCGATAAAGCCTTCCACCTCCTGTTTCGTGAAGAAATGGCGGGAGACATCGAGCATCAGCCCCCGCCAGCCAAACCGGGGATAGTCTCTGATCGTCACGCAGGGTGCCTGCCAGGAGCTGCGGTTGATGACTACCTTGCTTTCTATCGCCGCCGGCAGCAGCTGCAACAGTGTCTGGATGCCATAGAACAGGCCGGCGGGCTGGTTGGCCCGGATGAGGATGGAGCCCGTGGTCACCGAAAGATAATACCCTTCCGCACCCAGTGTCGTTTCCGGCGTTTTGTTGAGGACCAGCCGGATCGTGGCGTCGGTTGCAGGCCGCGTGGTCACGGTGACCGTATAACCCGTGGGCGCCGTCAGCGCTGTTTTCAGCTCGTCCAGCACCGGACCCAGCTTGTTTTGATCCTGGGCTTCGATCACAATGGAGTTTGGCAGGGTAAAAGACCCGGCGTTGACGGTGAGATCCACGGGCGTCGGGATCAGCGCCAGCGGCCCGGGCGCCTCGGCGG
Source organism: Puia sp. (assembly GCA_035946435.1). Lineage (GTDB taxonomy): Bacteria > Bacteroidota > Bacteroidia > Chitinophagales > Chitinophagaceae > Puia. Next base: position 15,452 of record DASYZH010000412.1, read on the forward strand.
TCATGGGGCCGCTGTTTTGGGCAAATACGGTAGAGACGGCGAGCAAGGTCAGCAGGAAGAGGAACGTTCTCATGGTGTTTGTAGCAATTTTAGTTTTTAATAATGTGGGGGTCTCGGCTCCTGATAATGTCGCATTTCCGGCCAAAATGTAATGTCCTATTCCACAGAAGTTTCTGAAAAATTGGCCATCGGCCGTAAACCTACCTTCATTACGACCTTCCGCACCAATCCGGGTTGCTGGGAAAAGATCTCAGGCTGATGGATATCGGACGGGAAAAAGATGATGAACTCCCCCTGTTGCAAGGTGATATAGTTCATCTCTTCCCCCGGGATCGAATAAAAGGCGACGTCGTTCTCGGGACGATAAGGAGTGGTGGCTTCCTGGCCCCGAAAGGGGATATAACCAAACTTTTCGGCGCCGACAACCACGAGCTGGATATCGGCATAGTCACGGTGATTCTCGGGATCGCATTCGGCGGCGGGCTTGGTGGTGTATTCGTTCACGATGGCCATCACATTCTCGCCGTCGACCGGATATTTGCCCGGTTCCAGGGTGCGGAAATCGGTGGACAACACATAATCGATGGCTTTCTGGAAATTGGGGCTGATGGTCTTATACCAGTGTAAATGAGCTAATGTTGAGGTGATCATTGGGGGAAGTTAGCAAAATAAATCTTACATTTTCGGTAACCTTTCGGCCACTCCCAAGTTTCCATTACTATACGGCGCCGCACCCGGCGTCGGAAAACGAGTAAATCAAGCTGCTTGAATTCATTGACGGACAACGCACTCATGTTACAGGTTCGATCCGGGGATCTGGATAAGATGGCGCTATTGTTCCAGCGCTACCATCGCCCCCTGTACGGATTCCTGTTTCACATGACCCGTCATCGCGAGGCAAGCGAAGACCTCCTGCAGAATGTGTTCTACCGGATGCTCAGGTCGCGGCACACGTTCACTGGTGACGGTGAGTTCAAGACCTGGATGTACAGTATCGCCAGAAACGTGGTAAAAGACCATGTGAAGAAAAGCCGGCGCGAACCCGATTCCTATGATGCCGGTGAGCTGGCCGAACGCATCAGCGTTTCGACGCGGACCGACGAGACCCTGGAACACCGGCTGGAGCTAAAGGCCCTGCAACGTGCCCTCAATGCGCTGAGTCCCGAAAGCCGGGAGGTGCTGATCCTAAGCCGCTTCCAGGACCTGCGTTACGAGGAGATCGCCGGTGTGCTCGACATCAGCGTCGGTGCCGTGAAGGTTCGCGTCCACCGGGCCATCAACCAGCTAAAGGAGCTGTATACGGAAACCGAGCAAAACAAACCTAAACATGGCGGATGAGCCAGAAAAGAAGTAATTATGGAATGTGGTTTTGATAAGACCTTGTTGACAGGTTGGTTGGGCGACCAGCTCACCCCGGAAGAGCGGGCCAAAGTAGAAGCGCATCTCGAAAGTTGCGAGTCGTGCCGCCAGGAGCTGGCTACCAACCAGCATCTCTGGGCGCTCATGGAAACGATGCCCGCCCCCGAGCCTCCCGCGGGCACGCTCGTCAAATTCAACGCGATGCTCGATGGCTTCAAAGCCGCCGAAGCGGGCTACGCGGATTCAGGCGTCGAGGCCATGGAGCCGGCCCGGGCACATGCGCAACCGGCACATGCGCAACCGGCCTACCCGCAATCGGGTCATGCGCAACCCCAAACCCCCGGCCTCATCGCCCGGCTCAAACAGCTTTTCGCTATCCATCCCGGCTTTGCAATGGCCTATAGCATACTGCTCGTGGTGATTGGCGTGGCGCTCGGGCGTGTAATGAATACCCCGGCGCCGGTCGCGCCTTCCAGCGATAAGAAACAGCTCGACGAACTAGCCGCCCAGGTGAGCGACATGCGTGACATGATGATGAAATCGCTGCTGCAAAACCCTTCGGCCTCGGAACGCATCAGGGGAGTGAGCTTTACCAGCGAGCTCACGACGGTAAAGCCGGACGTCATCGACGCCTTGCTGACCACCCTCAACAACGACCCGAATGTCAATGTCCGGCTGATGACGCTGGAAGCCCTCACGCATTATGCCTTCAATCCGGCCGTAAGAGCGGGTCTCGTGGAGTCGATCTCCGGGCAGGAATCGCCGCTCGTGCAGGCTGCCCTGGCGGACGTGATGCTGAAGCTCCAGGAAAAGAACGCCATTCGACCCTTTAAAAAATTACTGCAGCAAAAAGACCTCAACAGCCTGGTTCGAATCAAGATCGAAACGGCGATCGCCCGGCTAAGCTAATAAAATAATCATCATGAAAAAGTTCATCACCCCGTTCCTCACGGGCCTGGCCCTGCTTTGTCTCAACAGCATAAAGGCCCAGGAGTATAGGGAACATATTCAGAAAGATTTTCCCGTGACCGCCGCCGCGTCGGGTCACCTGGTCATCTATAACCTCAACGGCCCGATAAAGGTCGAAGGCTATGCCGGCGACAAGGTGTCCATCGGCATCGATAAGATCATCACCGCCGACGACTCGGATCGCCTCGCAATGGGCAAGGCCGAATTCAAGCTGGGCTTCGACCAGCATGGCGACAGCATCACCGTGTATATCGCGGAGCCCTTCGATACCCGCCCGCACAAATGGGTCGGCTGGGACGGCGACAGAAACATCGAATACGATTTTCAGCTCTCGTTCACCGTTCGGGTGCCCTATGCCATGAATGTAAAAGTCTCTACCGTCAATCGGGGCGATGTCATCGTCCAGGATGTCGCCGGCGCACTGGATGTCAGCAATGTCAACGGCCCCATCACGATAAAGAATGCCAAAGGGGAGACCCGGGCCCACACGATCAACGGTGATCTCACGGTGAACTATCTCGACATGCCCCCCATGGGTTCCGATTATTATACGCTCAACGGAACCCTCAGCGTGACCTATCCGGCAAGCATGTCCGGGATTTGCCAGTTCAAAAGCATGAACGGCTCTTTCTACACCGACTTTCCCGACTTCGAGATCCTCCCGGCACAGGTCACCAGGAACGAGCAGCAAACGGGCAAGGGCGTCATGTACAAGCTCAATGTAGCCAAACGGATAAAGATCGGTAACGGCGGAAAATTGTTCAAATTCGAAACCATGAACGGAGATATCTATATTAAAAAGCAATCTATATGAAGACGAAAATGATCCCGGCCTTGATCCTGGCGATAGCATTCGCCGGCACGGCACAGGCGCAAAATCAGAATGACAATAAACAGCAGATGGTGGTTCCCCTGAGCTCGCCGGGCAAGAGCTGTAAAGTAAAGGTCCACGCCCTCAATGGCTCGATCAAGGTCACAAGCTACGAAGGCAAGGATGTCGTTATAGAAGTAGAGTCCGACAAAAAAGATGATGATGGGTCTTCCTCCGGCGGGGGTGGCATGCGGCGTATCGGCGGGGGCGGAGCCGAGGTAACGGCCCGTGAAGACGACAATACCGTCAATATCGATGCGGGGCTGTCACACATTAAGCTGATCTCGGTGAAGGTTCCCGCGAATACAAACGAATTGGAGACGTCTACGGTGAACGACGGCAATATCACCGTAAAAGACGTCAGCGGTCAGATCGAGATCAACAACGTAAACGGCTGGATCCATTGCGACGGCGCCTCCGGTTCCGTAGTAGCCAACACGGTCAACGGCGACGTGATCGTGAGTTTCAAGACCGTCAACCCGCAGGCCGCGATGGCATTTTCGACACTAAACGGCAAGGTCGACGTGACCTTCCCCGCTACGCTCAAGGCAAAGCTCAAGCTCAAGGCGGAACAGGGCGATATTTTCACCGACTTCGACGTCGCGATCGAGAAAGGACAGCCGAACGCGGAAAAGTCCGGCGACGGCCATATGTTTAAGATCGCTATCGAGGACTGGGTCTATGGTTCGGTGGGCGGCGGGGGTCCCGAGATCATGATGAAGACCACCAACGGCAGCGTCTATGTCCGGAAAGCAAAATAGATAATATGCTTAGGAACTACTGGAAGACAGCCATTCGGGCGCTGTCCAGGAACAAAACCCTTGGCGCGATCAATATCCTGGGGTTGACCCTGGGTAGCGTATGTTGTCTGTATATCGTGCTGTATGTTTCGGATCAGTGGAGATACGACCGGCAGCATCGCCGTTATACCGATATCTACCGCATCGATCACGAGGTGACAGGCCAGGGTGGCTCGGCCCGGGTGGCGACCACCGTCGCTCCTGTTGCCCCGCTGATGAAACACGATTTTCCGGAGGTTGACCAGTACACCCGGGTATTCCCCATGCTGGGCGTGGAGGATCAGCTGCTGCATTACAAGGATAAGACGCTATATGAAAAAGACGTCGTCTATGCCGACTCGACCTTTTTCGATGTGTTCCGGTTCCATTTTGACGGTGGCGACGCGGCGACGGCGTTGAAGGAGCCATATTCCGTGGTCCTGCTACAATCCGTGGCCTCCCGGCTCTTTGGGGGCGAGGACCCCATCGGCAAGACCATCACGCTGGAGAATATCTATTTCAAAAAGGATTATGTGGTTCGCGGCGTCATCGACGAAAGCCTCGGTCCTTCACATCTGCATGCCGGTGTGTTCCTGACCATGAACAGCGGTTTCCTGGGCGACGAAGCGCTGCATACCGACGCCTGGACGCGGAATGGTTATGTGTCCTCGTACGTGCGGCTAAAAACGGGTGCCGACCCGGCCGCGCTCGAGAGAAAACTGCCGGATTTCGTCGCCCGTTACGGCGGTCCGCAGCTCAAGCCTACGGGGGTGAGCGACCGGCTATACCTGCAGCCGGTAACCAGCATTCATCTCACCACCGGCCTGGGCGGTCCGCAGCTCACCGATCCCGTTAGCCCGGTGTTTTTGGATATCCTGCTCTCCATAGCGATCCTGATCCAGCTGATCGCCTGCATCAATTTCATGAACCTGTCCACCGCCCGGGCAACCAAACGGGCCAAAGAAGTAGCCGTCCGCAAGGTGATAGGCGCGGAGAAGGGGCAGCTCGTCGGGCAGTTCCTCACCGAGTCGATGCTGCTCACGGGCCTTGCCTTGTTGCTGGCCATCCCGCTGCTCGTGATCGCGCTGCCGTGGCTCAACAGCATCACAGGAGCTGATATCCGATGGTCGGTTATTTTGAGGGACGGTAATACCTGGACGATACTCGCCGGGGTAATGCTGGGCACGGGGTTGGTGGCCGGCAGTTATCCCGCCTTCTATCTCTCGGCATTCAAGGCCATCAACGTCATCAAAGGCAATTATACCAATGGCATCTCCGCGGTGAGCTTGCGGCGCACGCTGGTCGTATTCCAGTTCGTGCTATCTATCGTGCTCATCATGGGTATCTGTGTCATCTATAGCCAGCTGAACTATATCCGCAATAAAGACCTGGGTTTCGACCCCAACCAGCGGCTGGTCTTTTCCTTCGAGACCAACGCGGCGATGGACCATATCCCTGTTTTTATGAACGACCTGCGGTCGCTGGCGGGCATCAGGGTGGTCAGCGATGCCAGCTCGTATCTCAGCGCCCCTTCGTTTTTCTCCAATACCTTTTGGTTAAAGGGACAGCGCGAGGACCAGGGCAAGGGCGCGAACTTCCTGATCGCGGACGAAAATTTCGTGCGTGCGTACGGCGTGCGTCTCGTCAGCGGCCGCGATCTCCTTCCCACCGATAGCGCCAAAGTGCTCATCAACGAGACCTTCGCGCGGCAGCTGGGCCTCGACCCGCATCATGCCGCGGGGACCCTGCTCGATGACAGTCAGAACCGCATCGAAGAGATCGTCGGTGTCATGCAGGATTTCAATTATAATAAGCTCGACAAAGCGCCGGAAGGCTTTTTGGTCTGGAAGAACAAGCAGCGGGTCGACGATTGGGCGCACGTGGTCGCCAGTGCTTCGACTGCAGACTACGGACGATTGCTCGCCGGGGTGTCGGCGATCTGGGCGAAAGATGTGCCCGGGGTGCCGCTCACGTATTCGTTTATGGATGAGGCGGTGCAGCGGCAGTATGCCGCGGAGATCAGTCTGTCCCATATTATCCGCGCCTTCACCATTATGGCGATCTTCATTTCCTGCCTGGGGCTTTTTGGACTGTCGGCTTTTAGCGCCGAACAGCGGAAAAAGGAGTTCAGTATCCGGAAGGTTCTCGGCGCCGGCGTCCCCGGCCTTGCCCGCCTGCTGGCGATGGAGTTTTTGCGGTTGGTCTTTCTGGCGTTCTTTATCGCGGCGCCGCTTTCGGGCTGGATCATGGACCGATGGCTGCGGGAATTCGCCTATCGCGTGTCATTGCAGTGGTGGATGTGTGCGCTTTCCGGCCTCCTGGCCGTGAGTATTGCCCTGATCACGGTGGGTTACCAGGCCATGCGGGCGGCCCTCGCCAATCCTATCAACAGCCTGCGGAGCGAATAGCCCGCCGAGCCCTTATCGTTAAAACACTTCCCGGATGGTTACCATTGTTTTGTTGAAGAGAACCTGGTCCCCGGCCTTTTTGTCCTGTAGTATGGCCGCCAGCGGCGCCTGTGGGGAGAGGAAGACAACGGTCTGTCCGTCGATGGTCTGTCTGCCCAAGCCGGCGCTGATAAAAAACGCGATGCCGTCGGCCTGTACATAGGCTCCGGGTCGCGCGGCGTTACAAAGTGGTTCGATCGGCACAGCACTCAGGGCCGCCAGCTCCTTCACCGCTTCGGCCAACGCCCGGGCATGCATGTCTTTTTGAAGATGCCCCATGGCCCTGCCGGTCTCGTATTTGTCACCCGCCGAGCTCTTCTCCTCGTTGTTGGCGGCTTCCTGGGCCTGCGTCATGGCTTCGCCCGCGGCGGTGATCCGCTGCCCGATGAGGTCGAGTCCCCATTGTTTCAGCTTGTGCTTGAAGGCAAGTCTTTCCCGGTTGGTGGTCATTGCCCGGCCATTTTTTGGGTGTATTTCGCTTTTATCGTCTGCATCCAGTAGTCATACCCGGCCCTGTCGATAAACGCCTCGGGGTGATAGCCATCGCCCGGCTTGTGTTTTTTCTGCAGATCGAACTGCTGGGCATGAGCGGCGAGCCAGAGATCAAATTGTATTTTCGGCATAGTGTCCAGGGTATACCCATAATCCTTCCCTACTTCGGGGTAGGCGGCCATAGCCGGAAATTTCGTCTCGCTGATTATGGAAGGAATATTGGCGATCAGCACCCGGTAGGACCGCGCCGAATCTTTTACGGTGAAGAGATAACTACAGGCGCCTTTGGTATGACCCGGATGGTGCAATACCAAAATCTCCATGCCGCCCAGTTTCACGACATCGCGGTCGTGCAATGCCTGGTCCACTTTCACCGGCTGAAATAGGGGTCCATGGCCACCCATATCGAAGTCGGAATTGCCGCCATCGGCCATCACCGGCATATCCTTTTCCTCGATCATCAGCCGGGCATGCGTGGCCTTTTTGATCGCCGCCATGGCGCCGACATGATCATAGTGGGCCTGGTTAGTCAGCAGGATGCGGATGTCGGCAAACTTGAATCCCAGCGCTTCTACATGTCGCCGGATCATCGAGTCCGAACCCGGGATACCCGTGTTGATGAGGATATGGCCTTTGGGCGTGGTGATCAGATAGCTGCATAGCTCATAGGATCCTACATAATACAAGTTGCCCGCGATCCTGAAAGGCTCCTCATCCTTTACCCACGTCGTATCGAAATTCGGAACATAGAACTGTTGGGCGGCGGCGCGGCTGGCGGAAAGGGCGATAGTCGCAGTGGCCGACACGGCCGCGAGAAGTGTTCGTAGGCTCATGACCACAAAGCTAAAAAAAGACCGCAATCCTGCAGCGCATTCCCCGCACATTCATCGGTTCAGTTGTCGTTTCAGCGGCGGAGCCGGCTGCCGGGAATGTACCAGGATGCAGCCGGACCAGGATTATTTCACCTTCCGGAAGATCGAGTTGGTATAGGAAGAGTCCACGTTCCCGGCAAAGACCATGATCCCGGCTTTTGTGCCGCCGGAGGGCTCCCAGGCTGCTGCGGTCTCGGCATTGCTCAGGCTATTGTATTGTTTGGAGACCCCGACCATCATTTTGCCGTCGCCGATAGTGCCGGCCCAGCGGTTGAAGCGGGTCGTATTATTCTCCCAATAACCCATGTCCTCGACGAAATTGAGGTATTGCGCAACACTGGTGCTTTGACCGATGGCATAGCCGGCCTGTGCGCCGTCATAGATGGCTGCGGTATAGATGGTGGTCGTGCTGTTGGCGGACTTGGGACCAAAATAAGCGCCAAAGGCCTTGATCAGATTGGTATAGTTGGTGTTGGCGGGGGTGCTGCCAAGATGCTCGACGTCGAGCGCGATCCCGTCGAAATGAAGCGAGTCGATGATACAGGCGTTCACGAATGCGGCGAATTGCGTATAAGTAAGACCGGTGCCGTTCCACGTCGTGAAAGGCGTCGTGGTATTCCACGAAGCGGCGTCGTCGACGTTCATCAGGACTTTGACGCCGCGGGCCTGCAGCGTGCGCACATCGGCAATAATGGAAGCATAGGAATGATAGTGTGGGTTGACGGTAAGGATATAACTGCTGGCGCTGCCGTAATGGGTCGAATCGGCCATCTCCCAGGCGGTACCCTCGAACAACACGACCTCGTTGGCGGAATTGGCAAAATCAGTGAGCGGCAGGTTAACCACCGGGCTGCCGGTGGGTGTCGCGTCGAAAGCATAGTAGGCAATCTTATTATTGGGATTGCTGGGGTGGCCAGCGATGCAGCCGATCCGCCAACCGCGTTGGGGTTGAGGGCATCGTTCGTCGTGCCCGGCCGGGCCCCGGCTGTGGTGTCGACTTTGGAACAGGCAGAAAACAGGAGAACGGCTACGCATGGCAGCAGAAGATTTGCTTTTTTCATATGCAAGGTTTAATCGTTGATGAGTTGACAGAAAGGTAAAGGAGAATTTCTCACCCCCCGGATTGCTTATCTTTATGAAACCTCCCAAAACGGAGGTCATGGCAAATCTAACCTTCGTCGCACCGTTTTTTATCGTCGCCGATCTGAAGGCTTCAGTGGCCTTCTACACGGAGAAACTCGGTTTCGTGACGCGATATAGCGGCCCCGATGGTGCCGGCAAGCGGCGGCGTACAGTTGACATAACTTTCCTTCTTTAAGATAGGAATTTTTCTTGTTAACTTGCTGTATCCGGATCAGAAACACCATCACTGCAATGACTAATTCCGTTATCGACAAAACATTCGGCCGCGAGGCCTTTGGGCTTGATCCCGCTGGTTATCATGCCGCAAGACCGGCTTATCCGGATTGGGTCTATGAGGTGCTTTGTGAGCGTTGCGGCCTGCGGCCAAACGTGCCCGTGTTCGAGATCGGCGCGGGAACGGGGATCGCTACCCGACGACTACTTGAGCTTGGCGCGAATCCATTGATGGCAATCGAGCCGGATGACAGGCTGGCGGATTTTCTCGCTAAGGATATAGAGGATGAAGCATTGACCGTGATCCGGTCTTCTTTCGAAGACGTGGTGTTGCCAGCTACCTTTGACCTTGGTTTCTGTGCGACTGCATTTCATTGGCTGAATGAAGAAACCGCGTTGATGAAGGTGGCTGATCTCCTTCGACCAGGCGGATGGTGGGCTATGGTCTGGAATGTCTTCGGTGATCCGGTCCGGCCCGATCCTTTTCACGAAGCAAGCAAATTGCTGCTGGCTGGCCCGATGGGCCCCTCGGGCGATGATCGTAATATCCCCTTTGCGCTGGACAAAGAGGCGCGACTCGGAGCGCTCGAACGGGCCAACGCTTTCGAAGACATGGAGTACCGGGCCGGCGAATGGTCGCTAGTCCTCGACCCCGATCAAACCGTCAATCTTTATGCGACCTATTCCAATATCAATGTCCGGCCAGATCGCGAAGCGGTCCTCGCCGAGCTGGGTCGTATTGCCCGTGAGGAATTTAACGGTCGCGTGACGCGGAACATGACCACCTGTCTTTATATAGCGCGCCGCCGATCCTCGGGCGCAAAAATCTCGGTTGGTTCGACTCAAAAACAGTAATTTTAAATTCGAAGGATAGGGAAAATCAGTTTCTCAAATCCTTTGCAATGAAAATACAATATTGTTCAGATCTTCATCTCGAGTTCCCGGAAAATCGGAAATTTCTAAAAAGAAATGCGTTGAGCCCCGTAGGGGACATTCTTTTATTAGCGGGCGACATTGTTAGCTTTAATGAATTGGACAAAGCGGGCGAGTTCTTCGACTTTGTAAGCGATCATTATGCTGCGACCTATTGGATTCCCGGTAACCATGAGTTTTACGGATCTGACATCACGGATAAGCCTACTCCACTATGGGAGAACATTCGGTCCAATGTCCATTTGGTAAACGATCAGACGGTAGACCTTGCGGGTACCAAACTTATTTTCTCCACGCTCTGGAGCCGAATCAGTCCGCCTTTAGAATGGGATATTCAAAGGCGCATTTCCGATTTTTCGGCCATCGCACATGGCGGGGGAAAATTCACTGCCCGAAAATTTTCCCTGCTGCATGCGGAAAGCCTGGCATTTTTAACCGATGCTCTTCAGCAAGTGCGGGAGGCACCCAGCATTGTTGTAACTCATCATGTTCCGACTTTGATGAATTATCCCGCCGTGTATAAAAACAGTCCAATAACGGAGACCTTTGCTGTGGAATTATTTGACCTTATCGACGAATCCGGCCCCGACTATTGGATCTACGGCCATCATCATATAAATACCCCGGCGTTTAAGATTGGGCGGACGACGATGCTAACAAACCAATTGGGATACGTTCATCATCACGAACATGGATCGTTCCGGCGGGATATGGTGTTCGCGTTCCAGGTGTGACTTACGCCTTGTAAAGCCTGCTCAGCGTTTCCCGCGATACTCCCAGGTAGGAGGCAATAAACGCCTTGGGAATACGATCATATAGATGCGGATAGTTCCTGATGAAATGCTCGTACCGGTCCTTGGCCGTACCCATGATCATCATTTGCAGGCGTTTTTGCAGAGAAATATATCCTTTATTCGACTTGACCAGCAAGAAGTGTTCATACTTGCGGCTCTCCGCGCACAGCTTTTCCCGGTTCTCCAGCGTGATACCCAATAGCTCACAGTCCTCCAGGCATTCTACATTTATCGTAGCGGCCTCCTGTTTAAAAAAGGCCTCTCTGTCCGTGATCCACCAATCCTCGGCGGCAAAATAATAGATGAACTCCTTTCCGGTGTTCCCATCGACAAGGTATGCCTTAAGGCATCCTTTCATCACGAAATATTCATACCGGACAGGATCGCCTTCCTGGATCAGGAACGAATGCTTTTTAGCCTTCTTTATAATAAAATGAGATAAGATGTAAGAAAATTCCTCGTCAGTCAACGGGCTTATCGCTTCTATATGATCCCTGAATAAATGAGCCATTCTAAACTGTAACTGCTGACTATTAAAATATCTGAACAGCAGACTAAAGTAGTAAATTCTCCGGAAGGGAATCAATATACCCTTAAAAAAAAGCGCAGCCTCCCTGATCCGGGAAGCTGCTTTGTTGGGATTGACCTTGAAACACATCTTATTTCGCTAAAGTATACGTGCTGTAATTAGCAGGCACCCAAACATATTTGGAGCCATCAGCCCTTACATGGCCGATCCCCGGGAAAGAAATGTGGTCGGAGGCAATCCAATACCCCCCTTTCGCCGCATCGGCCAAAGCCTGTTTACGCGTAGCGGCAGCGGCCTTGGTATCCACGTCAAAATCGATGGTTACCGAAGGGTCCGTGAATTGGATGGCGGCAGAGTGGATAACGTCACCCCAGAAAACCAGTTTTTCGCCTTTGCTGCTAAGCATGTAGAAGGTATGGCCGGGGGTATGACCGGGTCTTGCCAAAGGCATGATACCCGGGAAAAGTTCCTGACCGTAATCGAAAAATTTGACCTTACCGGCTTTTATGTAAGGGCTTACGCTGGCATTCGCAAATTGGTAAAAGTCTTTGAGCTTTTCAGGGATATTACCCTTGCTTTTCGCGCCGAACCAAAATTCCGCCTCGGGTTTGCTGATGTAGATGGTCGCGTTGGGGAAGACCATTTTATCGCCATCCATCAATCCGCCGACATGGTCGACGTGTGCATGCGTTATCAATACCGCGTCTATCTGATCAGGAGTATAGCCTGCTTTGGCGAGGCTTTTTGTCAGCTGGCCGAGCGTAGGGCCGAAATTCCCGGCCGTTCCGGCATCTATAAGGATCAGCTTGTCGCCGGTTTTCACCAGATAGGCATTCACCGACGATTCGACTGTGGTGGGCATGAAATTCAGGGATAATAATTTTTCTACTTCGCCCGGCTGGGTGTTTGAGAGCAGCTTGGCCAGATCAAGGGGAACCGTACCGTCGGAAAGTGCTGTCACCTGGATATCGCCTACCTGTAGCCGGTAATATCCGGGTTGTTGTGCATGGGCTGAAAATGCGGCAAGGAATAGGATCGTTAAGATGTTTCTGATTGACTTTTTCATTTTGTTTGCGTTTTGTGAGTCAAAATTCAGAAACCGCGAATCCCTGGCTAAGGATGTTTGTCACTTTGATAATGTGACAAATGTCACATTCGATAGTCGCCAGGCACCCCAGCACTTTGTATGCCTTTATGGCGATAAGCGGCAACAGTGCGTGAAGATCTCCTATTCACGGCTGAGCGCCGGACTGGCGAGATCAGTATTTGAAAAGCTCCCGGCGCATGACATTTACTTTTAGCGAAGATGGTTACATGGTTCAGGGGCTTAATTTTAAGGGCGAGTTTCAATGGTTGGATGCGGCTGATATCCTCGCCATTGAGGCCTTCGTAGAACGATATCGGGTGGAAATGGCGGCTTCCTGGATATGCGACGATTGTCGTCTTATTCGGTATCCGCTGGGATTGATGAGGGAAGATCGACAGCAGGAAATTCCAGATAAAAGGTAGTCCCCTTATTCTCTAAGCTTTCAAACCAGATAGTGCCGTTATAATATTCGACAATCTCTTTACAAATAGAAAGGCCCAAGCCAAAAGTGGGTTCACCCATGGTCCCTTTTCTTTTTGCTTTTGTAAACTTTTCAAATACTTTGTCTTTCAATCTATCCGGAATGCCAATGCCATCATCTTGTACAGCTATCTGTATTTTTTTGTCTTTAGCCAATGAGGTAACCGTTATTTGCTTATTATCATGGCTAAACTTAATAGCGTTTATAAGCAAATTATTGATCACGCGGTTTATTTTTTCCCTATTGGCAGTAAAGAATTTTGCCCCGCCGTTCAATTGTAGATGGAAGATTTGTTTTTTCTCCGATGCCTTTATCCGTAACACCTCCACACTATCATTCACCAGTCTATCTACGTCTATGGTTTCCTGCACCTCATTTTCATTATTGCTGTTTTCCGCTGCGCCCAAAAGCTCGGCGATCAAGGCCAATGAATTGTTACACGCCGTGTGTATATACTGAAGCACCTTATCCGTCTCCTCTTTACCCGGGTCTTTTTTAATTACACTTGAAAGCATCATGATAGATGCTATAGGTGACCGTAAATCATGTGCTACGATATGCAATATCCTGTCTTTTTCCTCACTTCTTTTTTGCACCAGGCTCAAGGCCTCCTCCAGTTGAAGCTTTTGACTGTTTATTGTGTCATTCAGCTTAGTCAATCTTTCGACATTTTTCCTGGAATGTTGAGCATTTCTCCAGACCAACCATCCAATCACCAGCAGCAGCAGGCTGCAGGACACCGCCAGCATCAAATAATGATCTTTTAGATCATTTTTCTTAGTTAAAAGATCTATATCATGCTGTTTCTCCAAAACCTTTATATAATTCGATGCGTCGACAGTAGTGATGGCCTTATTGATCTTCTCCAACGAATCTTTCCCGCTGGTATAAAGAGCCAGGTATTTATAGGCGTCCAATGGCCTGTTTTGTTTCTCGGCGTAATGCCACATTAACTTGTCCCATTCGGTTTCCCAGGTGAAATTGGGCATCGCATCGAAGCTCTTCCTGATCTCCCGAAGCGCAATGCCCATGCTGTCGATTTTGTTTTCCGTATAAAACAGATCGGCTAGTTTAACGTATGCCGTCTGAGCGTCCCAGATATCGTTCCCTTTCTTTAAGTTAATGGCTATGCTTTGGCGGAATAGCTTCTCAGCCTCAGCATAATTCTTTTGGTCTTTATATATCTGGCCCATGTTACCGTAAATAACTCCTTTGGCAATATCGTGCCACCTGTTATTGGGCTCATGCGTAGACCGGTTCGTTTCAATAAACGTAAGCGCCTTATTATAATATTGTAAAGCGGTATCATCATTGCCGGACTTATAATAGCAAAGCGCAATATTGTTCAATAGTTCCTGCGATTTCAAATATCTGGTGAAGATGTCCGGACAATCGTCCGTTTCAGAAAAAGACGCCTGGAATGATCTGGCAGCCTCCATGAACCGGGATTGTTTGTATAAGATCATCCCTATGCGATAGCTGTAGCCGGCATTGGCACAGGCAGAAAGGTATGTTTCAGGCAATAATCTGGCCTTGTAATACCAGGTATATGCGTCGCTATATTTCCCTTCTCTAAACAATGCGTCGCCTTTATTATTATTGGCCAATTCATATTGGGCCGGGTATTTTTCTCTTGCTTCATCGCTACCGGCTAAATAGAGGGCGCTATCGGCATAAAGCTCAGCCTTGGCGTTATTTTTCAGGAATTGGGAATATACCATGCTTTTATGGCCATAGATAGCCACTTTTTGCTCAAGGGTCAGGCTCTTTCCCGCCAATACGGAATCGATATACGCGATGGCCTGCGCCGCGCTTTCGGGACCGAATTTTTGCGTTTGATGAATAAGGCTATCGACGAAGGGAAGATTACCTGTCGCGGGCGTGGCATTTTTATTTGTATTGCATGAAACCAATGCAAACAGAGAGATGGCGATAGCAAAGGAATGGGAAAATAGTCTTGGCATCGGGAAAAAAGTTACCTCTCAGTAGAGGGATAACGGCAATCTACTGAAACATATTGTATTTACCACCGTCTCGGGAAATCTTAAGGGGGATGCCAGAAACAGTAATTGTTTGTTCGGCCCAATAAAAAGCGACTAACAACATTTCGTTATATTTGAGGATATGGCTCAACACGAATTGCCTTGATAATCAATTACTAGCGGTTTTATGAATGGCTAATCCCTATTTTACATAATAGTTTGAGAATGTAATCCCATGATATTATAATTTTACCCGACTTAAATGCTCGTAATATCATAAGTCATTGATAATGGATTGCCTGGAACCTTTTCCCTGGTAGTCATGTTACAGGCCGAATTCCTCTTGCCTCTGACTTGGAAGGGGACCAATGGCGATACGCAAGAAAGTAAGTGCAAAACGGGCAAAATGGATATATTTGAAAATCTTGTCCGAACATTCTTCAACAGCTAAGCCAACCCTTTCATGAGTTCAAAAGTTCCATTCGTTAACAAGGAAATCGGTTGGCTGTCTATTGTTCCAAGGATCTTATTCCTCGGGATATTGTGCTTGGCTTTCTACCAATTGGACAGAAGGTACTATTTCCAATTTGCTTTTATTGTCTTCTTAATAGTAACATTTGGATTGCGCAGGTTCTCTTTTCCCGCCGCTGTTCGCACAAGCATAGCGCTCATAAGGGAAGCAAAGTTTGAAGCTGCGATCCCATATATTAAAAAATCTATAGAGTTTTATAATAGGCATCCGTGGATAGACAAATACAGATTTCTTTTAATGATTAGTTCCTCAAAGCTGGGTATTATGGAAATGTCGCTTTGCAATTTGGCATATTGCCATTTACAGATTGGTGATGTAAAGGCCGCAAAGGCAATGTATGAGGAGGTCTTAAGGCAATATCCAGAAAACCCCATCGCAAAAGTACAACTGGTAACTATCAACTCGGTGGCGACGAATCCGATAGTTGATTGACACCGGTTTGGTGGTGATAAGTTAACAAAGATGCCAGATAAAAGGGATGAGCACAAAAAAGGCCCCATTACTGAGACCTGGCTAATGCGTTGCAAGAAAAAAGGTCACAAACTTGTGACCTTCTTCGTGGACTGGAACCCCCAGATATCGAACCTCGATGCGACCGATATCCAGGATGTAGAAGCCTTTATTGAACGATATCTGCCAGCGATACAAGCAATAAGTTAGCTTCATGATTAAAATAGACCCGGATGAAAAAACACGTTAAAACTTACGCGACGATTTCGGATGGCATAGCTCTTACCTGTTGCATCCATACAGCTTTTGTTTATCTATTTGATAATAATGACGACAAACTGGGAGGGAGCGGTTTGAGCGGTGTTATCATAACAATTGCGTTTGTATTTACGGTGTTTAATGGGGCTTTGATGGCTATTGCCGGGTTTTATCTGATATTAAAAGGGGTGCGACAACTGGGATGGACAACTATCGTAGTTGTACTGCTATTCTATATAACGACCTTATTGATACATATATATGGCAAACTGGCCGCTTGACCCAATCGCGAATTTTGTCAAACATAGGAGCACCAATTATTATCCGACGCGTTGTTGCGAAAAGGGCATAAAAAAAGATCGCATTTCTGCGACCTTTAAAGTGTGGACTGGCCCCCCTGATATCGAACCTGGAGGCGGATGATATCGCGGCTATTGAAGCCTTCATATCACAATACACAGCAAAACTCCAAGAATAAAGTGCTAGATTAGTTATAAATCTGAGAAAAATTGACAGATGTATATTCGATAGAGGTCCGGCGGGGAGGGAGAAATTCCTATCTCTTTTATTTTTTCGCCATTTTGTTTATTTTCTCTTTTGGCTTTACAATTCCAAGCCAACGAAAAGAATCGATAGACTTCTTCTTTGGAAAATGGAGCTTTACTAAGTTGCCTTTTTTTCTAGGATTTGCCTTTGTGCCCTCACTTTGTCTTTTTTATTATTTTGACTGGGGCGTCAAAGTACGAATAGACGGTGACGGTATATGGTCCAGAAGGAATGGGAAGATAGGCTGGGATGAGATATGGAGCGTCAGGTCGACGTTCAGTAAAGGACCCCGCTATGGGGATATTTTTCTCCTTTATATTGGGCTAAAGGACACGGAAACAAGGGTCGGCGAAGAAGTAGCGTTTAAATTTCAAAAGACGGATAAAGGCAAGGAAGAAATACGTCCGGTTGTCGAATATTATGCCCGCAAATATGAGATTGAAGACTCAGGCCATACGAATTTGCTATAAACACCTAAGAACAAAAAAGGCCTTGAAAATCAAGACCTTTTAAATTTGTGGTGTGGGGCGGGATCGAACCGCCGACACAAGGATTTTCAGTCCTTTGCTCTACCGACTGAGCTACCGCACCATCTCTATTTACCAAACGAACCCCGGCATACCAGAATTTTCGATTGGGTGGCAAAAATAGGATTTCCAGCGAGAAATAAGAAATAAAACCCTGAAAATCCGGGAAAAAACCGCGGGCCAGAGGCGGCGCCGCCGACGGCTGACCCCCTACATCCCATACTCGCTCAAAAACTTGATCCGCATGATCTTAAGCTGCTCCCAGGTGAAATTACCCTCGGAAAGCTCCTGCTGGGCAACCTGCAGACTGCTGGTCTCGCAACTCTTGAAATAGTCGATGATCTCGTCCTGCTCGTATTCATCCAGCATCTCGTCGACTGCGTAATTAAGATTCAGCTTCGTACCGCTGGCGGCAATGGTCTCCATGTCCTCGAGTAAGGCATCGAGCCGCAGGTCTTTATTCTTTGCAATGGTTTCAAGGGGGATCTTCTTATCCACCTGCTGGATGATATACACCTTGTTGACGCTCTTATTGACCACGCTCTTCATGATGAAGTCGTCGGGTTTCTCGATATTGTTCTCCTCGACATACCGGGCAATCAGCTCGATAAAAGGCTTCCCATAGCGCAACGCCTTCCCCTTGCTCACGCCCTGGCATTTTTCCAGCTCCAGCGTCGTCGTGGGATACAAGGTGGCCATATCCTGCAACGAAGTCTCCAGGAAGATCACGAAAGGCGGCAACGCCTTCTTTTTAGCTTCTTTTTGCCGCAGCTCCTTCAGCAAGCCGAACAGCTTTTCGTCGGTCGAAGCGGTTCCACCCGCCTCGGAATTCTCTTCCTCGTCGTCGGCGTTGGCCTCTTCGAAAAGATTGTTGAGGATGATCTTGAACGAACGGGGTTTTTTCAGAAAATCCTCGCCCTTCTTCGTCAGCTTCAGCAGCCCATATTCTTCGATGTCTTTTTTCAGCAGGTCTTCCAGCAACAGCTGCCGGATCAGCGAATTCCAGAAATGTTCGGGGTCTTCCTTCCCGATGCCGAACTCGGCGACGCCTTCATGACGGAACATCTGGATCTGCGGCGTCAGCTTGCCGGTGAGGATGTTGACGACATAGATCGTGGCAAACCGCTCGTCCAGGGCTTTCACGGTCTTCAGCACCTTGACGGCATGATCGCGGGCTTCTATTTTTTCCTTTGGATGCAGACAGTTATCACAGACTCCGCAATTCTCGGTCGTATATTCCTCGCCGAAATAGCTCATCAATACCTTCCGCCGGCAAACGCCGGTCTCCGCAAAACCTACCATCTCGTTGATCAGCTGGGCGCCGACCTCGCGTTCGCTCAGCGGCTTGTCTTTCATCAGATGTTCCAGCTTGGCGACATCCTTATGCGAGTAATAGAGGATGCAATTGCCTTCGAGCCCATCACGGCCGGCACGACCGGTCTCCTGGTAATAGTTCTCTATGGACTTGGGAATATTGAAGTGGATCACGAACCGAATGTCGGGTTTGTCGATCCCCATACCAAAGGCGATGGTGGCAACGATGACCTGGACATCTTCGTTTAAGAACAGATCCTGGCGTTCCGCACGCAGCTTGCTGTCCAGCCCGGCATGATAAGCTACGGCCTTGATGCCATTGGCCACCAGCATATCCGCCAGCTCTTCCGTGGTCTTACGGTTGAGGGTGTAGATGATTCCGCTCTTGCCTTTCTGCTGAACGATATATTTTACGATACTCTTGATGGTCTGGTCCTTTTTAATTTTGGGTTGGATCTCGTAATAGAGATTGGGCCGGTTAAAGGACGAGATAAAGATATCGGGCTCGCGGAGACCCAGGTTTTTGACGATATCGCTTTTTACCTTGGGCGTAGCCGTAGCCGTCAGCGCGATCACCGGGACATCGGGGCTGATCTGGATCATCATCTCCCGTAACCGGCGGTATTCCGGCCGGAAGTCATGCCCCCATTCGGAGATACAGTGCGCTTCGTCGACCGCAAAAAAGGAGATCTTGAGATCGCTGAAGAACTCCATATTCTCCTGCTTGGTGAGTGTTTCCGGCGCGACATATAACATCTTGGTGTGCCCGTTAAGCAGGTCTTCGTGAACCTCGCGGATCTGCTTTTTGCTGAGCGTGGAGTTGAGGAAATGGGCAACACTGTCTTTGCTGCTATAGCTGCGGACAAGATCCACCTGGTTCTTCATCAGCGCGATCAGCGGGCTGACGATGATGGCGACGCCCTCGCTGATGATAGCGGGCAGCTGATAGCAAAGACTCTTGCCTCCACCCGTAGGCATGATGACGAAGGTGTCTTTACCCGATAATAAACTCTGGATGATCTTCTCCTGGTTGCCTTTGAAGGCGTCAAAACCAAAATGCTCCTGCAGATGGGCCAGCAGGGGTTTATTTTGTTTGATTTGTGTTTTTGCGGCAGCTTTGCTACCAGAGGCCTTGGTTTTTCTAGCGGTAGTTTTTTTTGTTTCGGTTGTTGCCATGCTCAATAATTTTCTTCCTCACTTGTTATCTGATCTATGGGAGCCCTTGTGTTCCCTGGCAAGAGTGAAACAGCCGGTATAGTTTGCCCATGAGGTCGGATTAATTATAGGTAAACCAGGATACCCCGGCCGAAGGCTGACATCAGATGTTAGACGCGGGGACCCCCCGGTCTACATTTAAGGGTTGGCGAAGTTACTAAAAAAGGGGGTAAGACGGTAGGGGTCAATTGTTAAAATTCGACCCTGTTTTAATAACATTTCGAAACTTTTAATATATAAGGCTAAAATAACGAACGTTCAAGCGGCTATAAATCAGCAGTTTGCAATACAACATACAACATCGTTCTATAAAGCGCTTAAGGGCTCGCCCGGAATAGCCGATAAGGACCCTTTCCGTTCAGCGCGACCAGCCGCACCCCCGGCAGCGCGACCAGCCGTACTCTGCAGCGCGACCAGCCGTACTCTGCAGCCCAGCCGCACCGGGTCGACGCCACCAGGCTCACCCGATCAGCGCCACCAGGCTCACCCGGCCAGCACCACCAGCCCGGCGAAATAGTCTTCCGCCACCCTTCGGCAGGGGGTATCAAGGAAGCGCCGCCCCAAGTGTGCTAGTTTGTTCGAATTGACGTAGGTTTGCGAACCTAAAACTTGCGAAAGGAAATCGGTACATGAACAAGGGCACCAATATCATCGAAATAGCAAAGGATATCGTCCGCAAAGAGGCGGCTTCCGTAGCAGCCCTGGAACATATGCTCGATGGCGCCTTCGAAAAAGCCGTCGGGCTGATCTTCTCCTGCAAAGGCCGGGTAGTCGTCAGCGGCATCGGCAAAAGCGCTATCATAGCCCAAAAGATCGTGGCCACCTTTAATTCCACCGGTACCCCCGCCGTCTTCCTCCATGCCGCCGACGCCATCCACGGCGACCTGGGCATGGTCCAGGAACAGGACGTCGTAATGCTCCTCAGCAAAAGCGGCGAAAGCCCCGAGATCAAGGTCTTGCTTTCTTTAATTCGTGGATTTGGCAACCCGCTGATAAGTATGGTCGGAAATTTGCAGTCGGTACTCGCCCTGCAATCGGATATCGTGCTGAATACGACCATCGACCAGGAAGCATGTATGAATAATCTGGCGCCAACCAGCAGCACAACCGTGCAGATGGTCATGGGTGACGCGCTGGCGATCACCCTCATGGAAATGCGTGGTTTCGGCAGCGAAGATTTTGCCCGCTTTCACCCGGGAGGAACATTGGGGAAAAAATTGTACCTACGCGTCCGGGACGTGTACGTGCACAACGAATGTCCCAAAGTGGCTCCCGGCACGGCGCTGAAAGAAGTGATCATCGAGATCACCTCGAAACGGCTCGGCGCCGCCGCCGTTACCGACGACAACGGCCTGCTGCTTGGCATCATCACGGATGGCGATCTTCGCAGACTGTTGGAGCGGGAGGGCATTAAAGCCGGACTAAAGGCCGCCGATATCATGACCTCCAACCCCAAAACTGTTGAAGCGGATGCGCTTGCGATAGAAGCCCTGGATCTGATGCGCGTCCACGACATCACCCGGCTGGTCGTTACCAGCGGTCGCCGGTATCTTGGTTTTATAGACCTTAACAACCTCATACGGGAAGGAATAATATAATAGTATGAACAAACATCATTACGTCGTGATCATGGCCGGAGGTATCGGCAGCCGCTTCTGGCCGATGAGCCGTCAGGATTATCCAAAACAGTTCCTCGACATCCTGAACACCGGCAAGACGCTTATCCAGTGGACATTCGACCGGTTCTCCGGCTTCATCCCTGTAGAGAACATCTTTGTCGTAACCTCGCAGGAATATTCCGAGATCGTCCAGGAACAGCTGCCGCAGATCCGCAGAGAGAACATCCTGGGGGAGCCGTCGAGAAAGAATACGGCCCCCTGCATCGCGTACATCTCCTTCAAATTACAACAGCTCGACCCCAAGGCCTCGCTGATCGTCGCCCCAAGCGACCACCTCATCCTGGACCCCACGGCCTTCGTAAAAGTCTGTCTCGAGGCGCTTAGCTTCGTGGGTAAACACAACGCCTTCATCACCCTGGGTATCAAGCCCACGTATCCCAATACGGGCTATGGCTATATCCAGTACGAACAACAGTCGGTGTCCGACAACGTCTATAAGGTGAAAACCTTCACCGAGAAGCCAAATCTCGAATTAGCCAAAACCTTTCTGGCCAGCGGCGATTTTCTCTGGAATGCGGGTATCTTCGTCTGGCAGGTGAAGAACATCATCGGGGCCTTCGAGAAATACCTGCCCGAGATGTACGATGTCTTCGCCGCGGAAAAAGAAAGGTTCAACACCCCGCAGGAAAAAGAGGCGCTTCAAACCATCTACCCCCTGTGTACGAATATCTCTATCGATTTCGGGATCATGGAAAAGGCGGACAACGTCTACCTGATCCCCTCCTCCTTCGGGTGGAGCGATCTGGGCACCTGGAACAGCGCCTACGAAAATCTGGAGAAAGACTATCTGGAAAATGCCGTCGCCGGCGACAACGTGATCGTGATCGACGCCAGCCGGTGTATTGTCCACGCCCCCAATGACAAGCTGGTGGTCTTGCAGGGCCTGGATAAATTCATCGTGGTGGACACCCCGGACGTTCTCCTGATCTGCCATCGGGACAAAGAACAGGAGATCAAAGAATATGTTGCCGAAGTGAAACGGAATAAAGGAGATCAGTATCTTTAGGGAAGGCGCATAACCGCCGAACGTTGTCATGTCTCCCCATCCATTGCATACCATCCTCTTCCTGGATATCGAAACCGTGTCACAGTATTCCGACTTCAATGAAGTACCGGAACCGTGGCAGGACCTATGGCGTCATAAGGCCGAAGGGCTTATCCGCGATAAAGCGCCGGTGACCCCGGAAGAGCTCTATGGCAGGGCGGCTATCTACGCAGAGTTCGGCAAGGTGATCTGCATCAGCTGCGGCGTGCTCTCCGGCCCGCCCAACGACCGCAAGCTGTCCCTCAAATCGTTCGCCGGCGATAACGAAAAGGAATTGCTGTTGCAGTTTTACGAGCTGCTGCACAAGTGGGGCTCGGAAGGCCAGAAATACCTCTGCGCCCATAATGGTAAAGATTTCGATTTTCCTTATCTGTGCAGACGCATGATCATCCATGGCATGAAGATACCCTCCGTCCTCAACCTCTCCGGCAAAAAACCCTGGGAAGTCCCGCACATCGATACCATGGAGCTGTGGAAGTTTGGCGAATACAAGAACTTCATCTCGCTGAACCTGCTGGCCCATACCCTCGGGGTGCCGACACCAAAAGACGATATCGACGGCAGCCAGGTTGGCGAGATCTACTGGAACCAAAAAGACCTGCCGCGCATCGTCACCTACTGCCAAAAGGACGTCGTCACGGTCGCGCAAGTCTATCTCCGCATCTATGGCGAGACCCTCGTCCGCCCCGAAAATGTCAGTGTCAAATAGCCATCTATGCCCACTCCCAGCATCGCTAGTAAATTACCCGACGTCGGCACGACCATCTTCACCGTTATGAGCTCGCTGGCCGCGCAGTTGGGCGCCGTGAACCTCGGACAGGGCTTCCCCGACTTCCCCATGAGCGAACGGCTCACCGGCCTCGTCGACCGGGCCATGCGCGACGGCTATAACCAGTATGCACACATGAATGGGTACCAACCCCTGCTGAAAGTCCTCGCTGAAAAGATCGGAAGCCTCTATGGTACAGCCATCGACCCCGATACCCAGATCACCATCACCCCCGGCGGGACCTACGCGATCTATACCGCCCTGACCACGGTCCTCCGGCCTGGTGACGAGGTCATCGTATTCGAACCCGCCTACGACAGCTATATTCCCAACATCGGGATCAACGGCGCCATCCCAGTCCGCATCGGCCTGCAGTTCCCGGATTACCGGGTAGACTGGGACCTGGTTAGAAAAAAGATCACCCCGAAGACCCGGATGATCCTTCTGAACACACCGCACAACCCCACCGGAGCCATCCTGAGGCCGGAAGACATGGAGCAGCTGCGCGATATCACAAAAGACACCCGCATCCTCATCCACTCGGACGAGGTGTATGAACACCTGATCTTCGACGGAATTCCCCACAGCTCGATCCTGCGTTACCCCGACCTGCTGGAAAGGAGCTTCGTCTCGTTTTCCTTCGGAAAAGTATATCATTGCACCGGCTGGAAACTGGGCTATAGCGTCTCCTCACCCGCGCTCACAAAGGAGTTTCGCAAAGTCCACCAGTTCAACTGCTTCAGCTGCCACACGCCAAGCCAGGTCGCCCTGGCCACCTACCTGAAGGATAAAGAGACATATCTGTCGCTCGGCGCCTTCCTGCAGAAAAAACGCGACCATTTCGCGAAGCTCATGGCGGCGACGAAATTCACCCCCCTGCCCTCTTACGGCAGCTATTTCCAGCTCTACCGCTACGACCGGATCAGCGACGAGCCGGATAAAGACTTCGCGATCCGTATTACCAAAGAATATGGCGTAGCTTCCATACCCGTGAGCGCATTCTACCAGGAAGGAACAGACCATCGCGTCGTCCGTTTTTGTTTCGCAAAGAAAGAAGAAACACTGGAAAAAGCGGCGGAACGATTGATGAAAATATAAACGAAAAAATATGAAGATAGATACCCTTGTCTTCGACCTCGGCGGCGTGCTCATCGACTGGAACCCCGAGTATCTCTATAACAAGATCTTCCCTAACGACGAGGAACGCCGCTGGTTCCTGTCTACCGTGTGTACAGCGGACTGGAATGAACAGCAGGATGAAGGCCGGAGCCTGCAGGAAGGGACCGAACACCTCGTAAAAAAATTCCCGGACCACGAAGCTTCGATCCGCGCCTACTACGGTCGTTGGCAGGAGATGCTGGGCGGGCCGATCCACGAGACCGTCGAGATCTTCCGGCAGCTGAAATTTCACACGGATCTTAAGCTATATGCCCTGACGAATTGGAGCGCCGAGACCTTCCCCGTGGCCCTTGAGCTGTATGATTTTTTGCATTGGTTCGATGGCCGCCTGGTCTCCGGCGAGGAAAAGATGCGCAAACCCTTTCTGGAGATCTATGAGCTGCTCATCAAGCGGTTTAATATCGATCCGAAACATGCGATCTATGTCGATGACAACATCCGCAACGTCCTTCCGGCGCGCGCCTTGGGTTTCGTCGGCATTCATTTCCGGACGCCGGAGCTGTTCAAGGAAGAACTAAAAGGGTTGGGGGTGCTGTAGGCGGAAGCCGGACGTCCCGGGAGAGAGAGGAGCCAGTGGTCCGGCGGGAGAGAGGCCGGATTAGCGCAGCAGCTGATAAGCGATCAGGCTCATCACGTACGCCAGCCCCGTCATATACACCAGCTGGATGACAGGCCATTTCCAGCTTCGCGTTTCCCGGCGCACTACCGCCAGCGTGCTCATACACTGCATCGCCAGGACATAAAAGATCATCAGGCTCACCCCACTGGCCAGCGTGTACACGGGTGTTCCATCCTCGCGCCGTGCCGACGCCATTCGTTGCCGCAGCGTCTGCTGGTCGGCATCCTTCCCGCCTTCGACGCTGTAGAGTGTTGCCATGGTGCCGACAAAGACCTCCCGCGCGGCAAACGAAGTGATTACCGCGATGCCGATCTTCCAGTCGTAGCCCAACGGCCGGATCACCGGCTCTACGACCTTCCCCAGCGCGCCGGCGTAGGAGTTCTCGAGCAGCGAAGCGCTTTTTTCTTTTTGGAGATCGGCGGCCCGGGCGGGATATTGTTGCATCTCCCGGTCGTATTGAGCGGCCACAGCACTACGTTTAGGCGGCCCAAACGAGCTCAGGGCCCAAAGGATCAGGCTGATGACCATGATGACCTTGCCGGCATCGACCACGAAGATCCTGGCCTTGTTGATCATGGTGACGACGACATTATTCCAGCGGGGCGCCCGGTAAATGGGGAGCTCCAGGATAAAAAAGCTCTTTTCCTTGAGATGGATGAACCACTTCGCCACATAGCTCACGATCATTGCCATCACCAGGCCCAGCATATACAGCCCCATCATCACCAGCCCCTGCAGGCTAAAGATGCCGAGGACATCCTTGCGCGGGATCACCAGCGCGATCAGCATGGTATACACCGGCAGCCGGGCGCTGCAGCTCATCAACGGCGTGATGAGGATGGTGAGCAGCCGTTCCTTCCTGTTCTCGATATTCCGGGCGCTCATGATGGCGGGTACGGCACAGGCAAAACCGCTGATCATCGGCATTACGCTCTTCCCGTTAAGCCCCACCTTGCGCATCAGCTTGTCCGTGAGAAAGCTTATCCGCGCCATATAACCGGTGTCTTCCAGCACGGTGATCAAGCCGAACAAGATCATGATCTGGGGTACAAAGACGAGGATACCGCTAAGCCCGGCCAGCAGCCCGTTGATCAGCAGATCACTCCACCAGGCCTCGGGTAAGAGCTGGCCCAGACCGCCGCCCAGCCGCGAGAAGGTCCAGTCGATGGCATCCATGGGGTATTGCGCGATCCAAAAGACGCTTTGGAAAAGCAGGAACAGGACACCCAGCAGGATAATATAGCCCCAGGTGCGGTCGAGGAAGAGCTTGTCGAGCCTTTCGGTAAAGAGGGTCTTTTCCAGCGGATCGGGCTCGGCGACCGTATGTTGCATGATCTGCCGGATTCGGCCATAGCGCTGCAGGATCTCGTCGGCCTGGATGCGCGTATGATTGAAATTATGCGCGGCTTCGATGGATTCGATCTGTTCCTGGCGCTGCGCGGGGAGATCGAAATGCTCGTGGTTGATCAGGTAGTGGATGGCCGTATAATCGCTGATCTCGGGGAAAAGTTTTTTGACATCCTGGATGGCGCCGGTAGCCAGGGCCTGGTTGGCGATGAAAGCCCGCGGCGGCGCCAGGTTCAACACCCGGGCGCGCTGCTCGACCACTTTCTTAAGCGCCGGAATGCCTTTGTTCTTGCGGGGATTTACGGCTACTACGGGGATACCCAATTCACGTTCTAACCCATCCACGTCGATCTCGATACCCTTCTGGGCTGCGAGGTCCATCATGGTCAGGGCGACGACTACGGGGATCTTCAGATCGATGATCTGCGAGCAGAACAGCAGATTCCGTTTGAGGTTGCTCGCGTCCACCAGCAGGACGACCATATCGGCCCGCACCGAAGGGTCCTGGTTGAGGAGGACCTTGTAGGTGACCCATTCATCCGCTCTTTTAGGATATAGACTATAGGTTCCGGGGAGGTCGACGATGTTGACGGTAAGACCCGCGCCAAGAGTAGAAGACCCGGTTTTTTTGTCGACGGTAACCCCCGGGAAGTTGCCGACCTTCTGGTTCAACCCGGTGAGCGCATTGAAGAGCGAGCTCTTCCCGCTGTTAGGATTGCCGACCAGGGCGATATGGAGGTTGTTCTTTTTCACTGCGATATGCCGGGAAAATGGTTCCGGGGCTTAGCGCGGCAAAATTACGTGGAACCGGGGGCCGGTGTTTACGAAATGAGGAAAGCCCCCCAGGAAACGGGGAATCGTTTCGGTCGACGGCAGCCTACAGCACGATCAGCTTTCCGTTCTCATAAAGCGGGAGAACATCGGCTACATCAGGCGTTAAACAATACCGGATGTCTTTCTCCAGCCCATAACCCATAAGGCGGTGGTAATGAGAAGCATCCTTGGCCTGCATAAAGCCAAAAAGATCATCCCGGGCATGGGCATCCTTATATATGGTCTCGGCGATTTGCGAGGAGTCGCAATTGATGGAAAAATGTTCTTTGACCTGGTTGATCACTGCGCCCGCAAAAAGCATGTCTTCGAGATTCACCCGGTCCTTCCAGGCGGCACATCCCAATACAACAGGTTGATTTTGAGCTATTAGATAGTCGCAGACGGCTTTGAGATTCGGAAATGATCCCGTGATGATCTGGCCGGCGCCGCGGTCGAGCGCCATATGGAGGAGCTTGGTCCCGTTGGTTGTCGTGAGTACCAGCGTCCGGCCGCCGATGAATTCGCGGGGGTATTCAAAAGGAGAATTGCCATGTTGCAGACCTTCGGCGATCATGCCGTCCCGTTCGCCTGCCGTGATCCCGTCGATCTGCTTGCCCAGCTCGATACATTTGGCGACACTGTCTACAGGAATTACACATTTTGCTCCGTTATAAAGGGCGGTGGCGATCGTAGAGGTGGCTCTGAGAACATCGATGATCACCACAATGGCGTGATTTACATCATACAAATGCAGCAAGGCCGGGGACAAAGCGGTATGTAAGGACGGTTTGGCAGTAGACATAATAAACGTAGCCGCAAAAATAATGGTTCGGGCGCAACCGTCGCGTGAATAAGTGCTAAAAGCACTTGGTCCGAAGGACAGACATTAGCGTTTTGGCGGAAATCCGCAAATTTTGGCCGAGCGGATTTCCGCCATATTATTTCTCCAAAATGAACTTCCATTTCTCACTCTCCGCGTATTCCTTTATCGCCTTATTCCGCAGCTCCAGGAGACCCTTCATATACCGGGTTAGATAGAGTTCATTGACGAGTTTGCCCAAACCACCATAAGGTGATTCGAAATGAAAGAGATCGATCAACAGCGTGCCGTTCTCTATACGCTTGAAATGATGCTCGTGCTTTATGCTCTTGAAATCTCCACTCACCATCTCATCAGTAAAAGAAAGCGGGCGCTCCATGGCCGTGATCTTGGATTTTAGCACCCGCGTCTTCATGAGGTGCTTTGCCTTCCAGGTCACGGTCTCGTCGAGGCCGATGAGTCCTGAGGTGGTGCCGGCAATGGCTTCCTCTGCGGTATGGGCCATTGATCTTCGGTGCAGGTCAATGCTCCGGGCAAGGTCAAATACGCGTTCAGGCGGGGCTGCGACAAAGGTCGTTAAATGAATGGTTGGCATTAATAAGGTGTTGGATGACCTTTTACAAGAAAAAATCATTCCAAATTGCGCAGCGGCTGGTAAACGCCGCTTCGGTTCAGCTAAACGGGAACTTCACCACCCTGGCCTGCAAGAGCTTATCCCGTACTTTGATATAGATCTTCGAGTCGATGTGGGAGAACGCCGGCCGCACATAGCCCATGCCGATAGCCTTCCCCAGGGAGGGACTCTGGGTTCCGGACGTCACCCGGCCAATGGTCGCGCCGGAAAAATCCTTGATCTCGTAGTCATGGCGGGGAATACCCCTCTCCACCATCTCGAAACCGACGAGCTTCTGATCCACACCCGCCGCCTTTTGTTGCTCCAGGATCACCCGGGCCGTGAAGTCCTTGCCAGACGTAAACTTCGTGATCCAGCCGAGTCCTGCCTCCAAAGGTGAGGTATTATCGTCGATATCATTACCGTATAAGCAATATCCCATCTCTAATCTAAGCGTATCTCTTGCCCCCAGTCCAATGGGCCTGAGCCCCTGAGGGCCGCCGACCTCGAAGATCTTGTTCCAGATGGTCGCCGCAGCGCCGTCCTTGTCTTCGAAATAGATCTCGATGCCGCCAGCGCCCGTATAGCCGGTAGCGCTGATGAGCACGTTGTCGACGCCGCCGAATTTCCCCTTGGCGAAAGTATAATAAGTGAGATTCAGGATGTCGATGTCGGTGAGCGCTTGCATCATCTTGTTGGCGTTGGGCCCCTGGATGGCGAGCAGGCAGGTCTTGTCGGAAATATTATGCAGTTCCGCCTTATGGGTGTTATGCTGCGAGATCCATTTCCAATCCTTCTCGATGTTCGAAGCGTTGACGACCAGCATATAGGCCTTGTTCTCTTCCAGACAGTAGACCAGCAGGTCGTCGACGATGCCGCCTTTGTCGTTGGTAAGAGAACTATACTGGGCCTTACCCTTGGTGAGCTTGGCCGCGTCATTGGTCGTTACACGTTGGATAAGATCCAGCGCATGTTCTCCTTTTACGATGAATTCCCCCATATGGCTCACGTCGAAAACGCCGGCGTTGTTACGGACGGCCAAATGTTCTTCATTGATGCCAGTGTAGCTCACGGGCATGTTGTAACCCGCGAAGTCTACCATTTTCGCCCCGAGCCCGATGTGGAAAGATGTGAAAGGAGTTTGCTTCATATGTTTTTTTTTAAAACGGACCACAGGTCCGTTGGCCGAAGGCCCATCATTAGCCGTTTTGCCGCCGGGCCGATTTTTTTCAGGACGGCCCCAGGCGGCAAAATCAAAGCGGGGCAAAGGTATGGTTTTGGCTCATAGCCCCAAAAACGGACCGGTCCGTTGCCCGAAGCGCCAAAAAGCGATAAAAAAAGGAGCCCCGCAAGGGGGCTCAAAGATCGTCCTCCGGAGAACCGGAAGGCGGATGTTCCAACTTCAACCAACGAAGGTTGTTTCGGGTCGGCCGCGCGGCCGGGCCCTATACTTTATCAAGCATATTCAGCAGATTGGTCTCCGGCTTCATCCGCATCGCCGTCTTCTTTACAGCGGGTGAATCAGCGCTATGGCTCCCGGGACCCTTGTACCGGTACCCGCCATTGTCGGGTTTAGCCGGAGCCGGCGCAGGCTTCGAAGACTTGTAACCGGGGTCGTCGTCATTGTCATCATCGTCCTTGTCCTTGCGGCTACGGTCTTCGGATTTATAATTTTTGTTTTCATCATAGGAACCGCCCTTCTTGTCGGTTCGTACGAGCCCGGTGGCCGTCATCCGGTACTCGACATTGGCAGTCCAGGGATAGGAGTTGGCATCGCTGATGTCATCGTCCCAGGTGGCGCTCCAGTCTTCATCGTGGTCGCCATCGTCCCAATGGATATGACGCCGGCCGGGGTTGATCGAAAACCATTTATAGTCCTCTACGCTCGAGCCGATCTGTATCCGCTTGCCTACGGGTACCGCGATCTGGACCAAAACCCGCTGATTCCGGAATTTGTCGCCGCGGGCGATAGCAAAACCCTGGGGCAGGTTCAATAGGCTATCCTGCTGATCCACGCGAAACCGGATATTGCTGGCCAGTTCCCGGGCGGAGGCCCCGCTGCTGCCCCGGCTGATCTTCACGAGATTCACATGATAGGCGGAGTCATCGCTCTTCAGCACCCGCACCCGTACCGTCGTCAGCAGGATGCTGTCTTCGCTAAGGTTGTAGAAGGGAAAGTCACGGCCCATATCGATGTCAAACCACCAATCCGTATCGTCGTACCGGTTGATCGGCTGCAACGTGCGTACCAGTAATTTCCCGCCGGCGGGTTGTGCTACCTCGACAGCCTGCTCCACATGCTGCTGCGAACGGAAGTTGTTGAGGACCATGCCGCAGAGGGTTATCGTGGCGAACAACCCGATGACCCAAAGGGTGGCGAACGTATAGCCCAGATAATGACTGCGCGAACGCGTACCCGAGATACGGCGGATCAGCCAGGTCAGCAACGCGATGATGGGTATCACCAGGAAGAGGAAAAAGGCGGACCAGGCCAGAAAGTTCTGCCAGAACCCTTCCAGGATAAAGGCCTTCAGGTGCAGGACGCCGCTGCCACGAAAAGCCAGGCCGGCGAGTACCATGATCAGCGCAAAGGCGATGATGCCTGCGATGAAGAGAAAAAACGCCTTGAACAACACGCCTA
The DNA here is from genome assembly GCA_035946435.1 of Puia sp. Taxonomy (GTDB): domain Bacteria; phylum Bacteroidota; class Bacteroidia; order Chitinophagales; family Chitinophagaceae; genus Puia. Next base: position 46,770 of record DASYZH010000412.1, read on the forward strand.
TGGCATGACCGAAACTATTGCTCGTACGACGGATCGTCGGACCGGCCTCCGTGCCCCAGCTCTGGGCGCTTTGACGCATCTGGCTTCCCATGTCCTGGAAACGCTCGCGCATCTCCGCCCCCATCTCCGTGGCGCGACCCTTAAAACTTTCCAGATCGCTTTTGATCGTATTCTTTATGGACTCCAGGTCTACCTTCTCACCGCGCATCTCCAGCTTCTCCGAGGCCGAAGTAGCCTCGGGTAGAACGATCCAGAGAACGATGTAGGTCACGAAAAGGGTGCCGCCAAAACCGCCGGTGAAGAACGCCGGTCCCCAATGATGCCAGGGAAACCAAACGTTACCTATGATGCCCGAAACGATGCTCAGGACAAGGGGCAGGCAGAAGATAAGGCGGGGTATCCACACCTCCATATGAAAGTAAGCGGCCAGACCGCTGGCTACACCGCCGATCACGCGGTCATCGGGATTGCGGTACAGGCGCTTGCGAACCGCTGCGGGCAATGCCCTGGTGGGTAAGATAAGCCAGAGCACGATATACACCAGGAAGCCCGCGCCCCAACCCGTGCAAAGGAGGACGAAGATTATCCGGACGATGGCGGGATCGATCTTCAGGTAGTTGGCGAGTCCGGCGCAGACCCCGCCGAGGATCTTGTCGTTCTCGGCGCGATAAAGCCTGCGCGGCTCGTTAGCATACTGCCAGTTCTGCTGCTGGCCACCAGCGCCCCCCGTACCGGCGGCACCCGTAGCACCCCCGGCTGTGGCGCCCGTGCCCGTGGCGGCGCGCGCCGATTCGGCTTCTTCGCCTTCGAACTCCTCGGGCCGGCCCATGCTGGCGATGATGGCGTTCACATCGGCGTCGGTGATGCAGGGCGCACCCTTTTTCAGGGTTTCAGAGAAAAGCTCCGCAAACCGGTTCTCGATGTCGCTGATGATCTCGTCTCTTCCCTCCTCATTCGCAAAATATATGCGCAGGCTGGCGATATACTGCTGCAACATCTCATAAGCGGTTTCCTCGATAGGGATCACCCGGCTATGAAAGTTTATGTTGATGATCTTTTTCATTGTTAGTGTTATTTGAAGGTTGAGGTTGAAGTTCTTTAGTGCTTGTGGTTGGTCAGGGCGTGAACGGCATTCGCGAGTTCGTTCCAGGTGGCTTCGAGCTCCCCGTAAAAGGCTTCACCTTTTGGGGTCAGCGAAAAGTATTTCCTTGGCGGCCCGGAATTGCTTTCTACCCAACGATAAGTAAGCATGTCTGCATTTTTGAGGCGGGTCAGCAACGGGTAAAGGGTGCCTTCCAGAATGTTCAGGTTGGCCGCCTTCATCTCTTCCACGATGTCGGATGGGTAAGCTTCCCCGCGCCTGATTACTGAGAGGATGCAAAACTCCAGTATTCCTTTTCGCATCTGGCTCTGGGTGTTCTCGATATTCATACGCTGAGATTTTACCAAAGGTATGTACTTTTTAAGTACTATGCAACACACAGTACTACTTTAAAGCAGGTATTTTTGATGGACAGGAAGACAGGGCGCGCCGCAATGAGCGCAGGATCAAAGGGTTCTGCCATCTCGCGGGATAAAAAAATATTTTTTGGCGATTGGACGGGTGGCCAAAAAGAAGGCCGAATGGCGGCTCAGGGCATTCCAAAAGCGTATACGGCGGGTCGCGTACTTATTTCTTTAGCCCTATTTCCCGCAAGCGCTCGTCGAGATATTCCCCGGCGGTGGCATCCGGATACGCTTTGGAATGGGTCGCATCGATACAGCCCGACAAGCAGGCAAGGCTCATGTCGCTTTTGGGATGAAGGAAGAAGGGGATCGAATAACGCGGCGACCCCCACAGCTCCCGGGGCGGGTTCACCACCCGGTGCGTCGTGGACTTGAGCCGGTTGTTGGTCAGCCGTTGCAACATATCGCCCACATTCACAACAATTTGCTCAGGAAGCGAGGTCACGGGTACCCATTGGCTCTGTTTATTGAGGATCTCTAATCCATCGGCCGACGCACCCACTAATAGGGTGATCAGATTGATATCTTCATGTTGTTCTGCACGGATGGCGGACCTGGGTTCCTGTTTTATGGGTGGATAATGGATGGCCCTGAGAATAGAATTCCCATTGTGGACCCAGCCGTCGAAATAGGTTTCTTCGAGACCCAGGAAGATCGCGATAGCCCGGAGCAGCTTCAATCCGGAATTCTCGAAAGACCGGTAAGCCTCTACGAAGATCGGGCTGAATGCCGGCAGCTCGCTAACTTCCACATTGTCGGGGTACTCTGCCTTCACGGGGTCGTTATCCGTAACGGTCTGACCGAACTGAAAGAATTCTTTCAGGTCCGGCGCCGTACTACCCTTGGCATGTTCTTTCCCAAAGGAGGTATAACCGCGCTGACCGGCCAGCCCCGCGATCTCATATCGGCTTTTTACCTCCTGGGGCAACGAGAAAAAGGCCTTGGTATTGGCATACAATCCATCGATGGTCGCACCGGGGATGCCATGGTTTTTCACCGCTACAAATCCAACTTCTTCATATGCGTTGCCGAGGGCGGAAACAAAAGCGGCCTTTTGCTGCCGCGTGCCGGAAAATTCGGCCAGATCGACTACGGGGATTGCCATGGTAAGGCGAATTTGAGGTTAACAATTTTCGACAAGCCGGGCGCAGCTGCGCGTGGGCTAAAACTCCGCGCTCTTGGGCGCCCGCGGGAACGCAATCACGTCGCGGATATTCGTCATACCCGTTACGAACAACATCATCCGCTCGAAACCCAGCCCGAAACCCGCGTGGGGTACGGTCCCAAAACGCCGTGTATCGAGATACCACCACATCTCTTCGGTGGGTATATGCATGTCCTTCATGCGCTCTTCGAGTTTTTCCAGCCGCTCCTCACGTTGCGAGCCACCCACCAGCTCCCCGATACCCGGTACCAGGATGTCCATGGCTGCAACGGTCTTGCCATCTTCATTACGACGCATATAGAATGCCTTGATGGCCGCTGGATAACCGGTGACGATCACGGGTTTTGAAAAGTGTTTTTCGACGAGATACCGTTCGTGCTCGCTTTGCATGTCGATGCCCCATTTCACCTCGTACTGGAATTTCTTTTTCTTGTACGCCGGCGATTGCAGCAGGATATCGATGGCCTCGGTATACGTGATACGTTCGAATTGATTGTTCAGCACGAACTCGAGCTTTTCGATCAGCCCCAGCTCGCTGCGCTCGGCCTGCGGCTTCTGTTTTTCTTCTTCCACCAGCCGTTGCGCGAGGAACTCCAGGTCTTCGCGGTTGTGTTTCATCACATATGCGACCAGGTATTTTATAAATTCCTCGGCGAGGTTCATGTTGTCCTCGAGATCGTAGAAGGCCATCTCCGGCTCGATCATCCAGAATTCGGCGAGATGTCGTGCCGTATTCGAGTTCTCCGCGCGAAAAGTCGGCCCAAAGGTGTAGATCTCGCTAAAGGCCATGGCGCCGAGCTCGCCTTCGAGCTGGCCACTGACCGTCAAATTAGTCGCCCGGCCAAAAAAGTCTTCGGCAAAATCGATGCTGCCGTCGGCTGTGCGCGGCGTGCCATCGAAGGGCAGCGTGGTCACCCGGAACATCTCACCGGCGCCTTCGGCATCCGATGCGGTGACGATCGGCGTGTGCAGATAGACAAATCCTTTCTGGTTGAAGAATTCATGGATCGCGAAGGCCAATGCATGCCGCACGCGGAACACGGCTCCAAAAGTGTTTGTCCGAAATCTTAAATGCGCGATCTCGCGCAGATATTCCAGGCTCGGCCTGTTCTTCAGCTGAAGCGGGTACGTATCGGGATTGCATTCACCCAATACCTCGATCGTCCGCGCCTTTACCTCGACCGCCTGGCCCTTGCCCAAGGAAGCAACCAGCTGTCCCACGACCTTCAAACTGGCCCCCGGGGTTATTTTTTTGAGAACCACGTCGTCAAAAGCACCCAACTCAGCGACAATCTGGAGGTTATTATTCGTAGATCCATCGTTAAGTGCGATGAATTGATTATTGCGGAAGCTCCGCACCCATCCCATAACGATTACCTCCCGGTTGTCCGGCGTGGCATTTAACAGCTCTTTCACTTTCACTCTTGTGTTGAACATGCAGCTTTTTTTGTCGCGCAAATATAACCCAACTCGCGAGTAACCTTGTCGTATATAATTCTTTTGCGTCAAAAAACCCCTGAAATTCAGTTGTTTTTAAAAAAATTTTTTGAATTTTTGAGTTTATTTACTAAAATTGCAGTGGAATTAAGCTGATCTGTTTCCTTTTCCAATGCTCACAGCTTATCAGTTTTAACCCTTTCTGTTTATAATAATCAAAATTCATTTCAAACATTTTCAATTAAACAGGCCTACTGTTTGAGAATGGTGTTCAACTCTCAAGTCATTTTATGTACGATATTCTCCAACTGAACGACATGCTCGTTCCGGAACTCCTCGACATTGCGGACCAGTTAAAGATTGCAGGAGCCAAGAAACTGGACAAGCAGGAGCTCGTGTACAAAATCCTCGATAAACAGGCTGTTACGGCAAGCGAAGGAAAGGGCGACGCTGCCGATGACAAACCCAAACGCAAACGCATCATCAAGACTACAACTGCCAACAGCACCGAAGAAGCCATTGTTGAAAGCGGCGAAGAAAAACCGAAAAAAGCAGAAGCGAAAAAAGATACAAAAGATACGCGCGCCAAGAAGGAAGAGAAGCCCATGTTGAAGAAGGGTGCCCGCAAAAAAGAAGACGAGCCCCAGGAAATAGCGCCGGCCGCCAAAGCTCCGGTAGTAAAAGCCCATCCCCCAGCCGCTCCACACCGTGATCACGCGGGTCGTGGCGTCGCTACCCAAGGAGCGGGTGGCGGTGCAGGTCATGGTGCTGTCGTAGGTGAAGGCGCAGGCCGCGGTGTCGCGGGTCAAGGCGTCGCAGGCGAAGGCCGCGAGAGCCGTGAAGGTCGTGAAGGTGCGGGTCGGGGCGGCGCAATGGGCGATAGCGGACACACTTCCCGCCGCGAAAACGCCCCGCACGTCGAAATGCCCCGCCGGGATGTGGTGAACAGGGTCGAGCCTTCCTCCGCTAACGAAGACCGTGATGAAGAAGATACGCAACCCGGACAGGATGAATCGATGCAAGACGAGCAGGAAGGTCAAGGTCCTGAATCCATGGGTGAAGGCAGCCGCAATGCCGATCAGCAACGCGCCTATCCCCAACGTCGCAACGAAGTCTTCAACATCGAGTTCGACGGCGTCATCTCCGCTGAAGGCGTCCTCGAAATGATGCCCGATGGCTATGGCTTCCTCCGCAGCAGCGACTACAACTATCTCTCTTCTCCCGACGATATCTATGTGAGCCCTTCACAGATAAAATTGTTCGGTCTCAAAACCGGCGATACCGTGCTGGGATCCGTTCGTCCGCCTAAAGAAGGAGAAAAATATTTCGCCCTGCTCAAGGTTGAAACGATCAACAACAAGGGTCCCGAAGAGGTCCGCGACCGCGTTCCCTTCGACTACCTGACACCGTTATTCCCGTTCGAGAAGCTGAACCTGTTCACAACGCCCAGCGACTATAGCTGCCGCATCATCGATCTCTTCACCCCCATAGGCAAAGGCCAGCGCGGTCTCATCGTCGCCCAGCCGAAAACGGGTAAGACCATGCTGCTGAAAGCCGTCGCCAATGCTGTTGCCTCCAACCATCCCGAGTGCTACCTGATGATCGTCCTCGTCGACGAACGTCCCGAGGAAGTCACCGATATGGAACGCAGCGTAAAGGCCGAGGTCATCGCCTCTACCTTCGACGAACCGGCGGAAAAACACGTGAAAGTCTCGACGATCGCCCTCCAAAAGGCCAAGCGCCTCGTAGAATGCGGTCACGACGTCATCATCCTCCTCGACTCCATCACCCGCCTGGCCCGCGCCCATAACACCGTAGCCCCCGCATCGGGTAAAGTGCTCTCCGGTGGTGTGGAAGCAAACGCCATGCAGAAGCCGAAACAATTCTTCGGGGCAGCCCGTAAGATCGAGAACGGCGGCTCGCTGACCATCCTCGCGACAGCCCTCATCGACACCGGCTCCAAGATGGACGAAGTGATCTTCGAAGAGTTTAAAGGTACCGGTAATATGGAATTGCAGCTGGAACGCCGCCTGTCTAACCGCCGTATCTACCCAGCCATCGATCTCGTGGCCTCCTCGACCCGCCGCGACGACTTGCTGCTGGAAAGAGAGGTCCTCCAACGCATGAACCTCCTGCGCGTCTATCTCAACGATATGAACGCAGAAGAAGCCATGAACGAACTGCTGAAACGCATGCGCGGGACCAAGAGCAACGAGGAATTCCTCGCCAGCATGAACGGCTGAAGCGGTTCGGCCGCCGGACCCAGCCGGCAAGCAAATGGTGTAGCCGCTTCAGGTAAGCGGCGTTAAACCAAACCGGTCCGCCGCGGAGCACGGACCTAGATCATCCCGGTCCGCAGCAGGGCTCGGACCTAAATCATCCCAGTCCGTCGCGGAGCACGGACCTAAATCATCCCGGTCCGCCGCGGAGCGCGGACCTAAATCATCATGTCGATCTTCTGCGCCAGCTTCCTGTCCTTATCGGTGACGACATCGCCGGCGCTATGCGTCGAAAGCCGGATCTCGACCGTATTGTAGACATTCGACCAGTCGGGATGATGATCCATCTTTTCGGCCTCGAGCGCCACCCGCGTCATAAAAGCAAAAGCCTCGGAAAAGTTCTTGAACTGAAATTTCCGGTATAGCGCGTTGTTTTTTTCTTCCCACATGGCAGAAACAATTTGAACGGGCCGGGGGCCCGGTTATTAAAAAATCAAGTGTCCTTTATTTTTTATCTTCTCCTGCGCCAGCTCCATCACCAGCTGCACACCCGGCACACCCCGGATCGAATTCATCAGCTGCTGTAAGTTCTCATCGGCCACCACATCACCCTTGAGCAACCATAAAAAATCCAGATGCTTGAACTCGGGCAGCAGATACTCCCCGTCGAACTGATTATTGTATAGGAAATGTTGCAGAGAAGCGCTGGGCTCGCGAAATTCATACACCCCAAAATAGTATTTGCGCTGCTTCCGCGTCAGCTGGATCTCGATCTCGTTGTTGATCCGGAAATCGAACCGCAAGCGGTTATTGAGCTGCCAGCAGAACTGATAATCCTTTACCGGCGCCACCAGCCCCAGCAGCCGGGTATCCTCGAAGAACTCCCCCGTCATGTCGTCTATGTTCAACTTCAGCTTCATGGTGTGACCAAAGCCGCATCCGGCGGCTCGTGATTTTATTGATTCAACCGCGCAAACGCCAGCCGTCCGCGGTTGTTCGCGCCGGCGATCACTTCATACGCATATTTCACGATCATCAGCTCATTGTCACAGGCATTGTCATCGGATCCGCTGTACAACGCCAACACCGGTATATTCCGGCTATAGAAAGAAGTATAATCCCCCGCATGGCTATACGCGCTGTCCAGCCGCAGCGATAGCCCTTTTTGCTCCTTTACCTCGCGGCAGATGCCCCACCAGGCCGGCGAGGTGCCATAGCCGCCCACGACAAGCGCATGCGAGCTATCTACCATGGGATCTATCCGGTCCAGGTCAAGCACATAATTCAACGGCGCGGCGCCCGCGGGGAGATGTGCCGCCAGCCACTTCGACCCATACGCACCCTGCTCCTCTCCCGAAAAGGCGACGAAAAGATAGTTGTTGCCCTTGAGCTTCGACGCCGCCAGCATCCGCGACAGCTCGATAAGCCCCGCCACCCCGGGAACATCGTCGCCCCAGGTCTTACCCGCAACGGACGAATCCATCCCATCGGCGGCTGCGCCTGGCCCATCATAATGCGCGGCGATCACTACCGTCGACGCGGCCCCGTTATTAAGACAACCCACGATATTGCGCCCAACCCGCTCCTTCTCCGAAAAAGCCACCTTAAGCTTCAGATCGAGCTCCGCCTCATCATCCCTGAGATATTTCCGCTTGGCCTCCCGGGTGATATACACCACCGGGATCGCCACCGGCTCCTCCTTATCGCGCGGATCGAAAGCCAGATTATCCGCCGTCTTCCCGGAATTATAAAGGATAAGCGCCGTCGCCCCCTTCTTTGCAAAAGCCGCCGCCTTCGCCCGGATAGCAGCGCGAAGATCATAATTCGGATTGCCCGCCCCCGCTTCCAGCAACTCCCGCAGATCCTGGAACCAAGGTGCCCCGCTCTCTTGCAAGGCGATTGCCGGCGACCCCGAAACGCTCCCCGCAGCGCTAAAAGCCAAAGGGAAATATTCTTTATTAAGCACAAAAGGGCGATCGTTGATCACCAGAAAAGCATCTGCGTTCACCTGCCGGCCGTTATCGATGTCGAAAGTCTGCAGCCAACCATTGTTGTCGCCCCGGGGCTGGACGCCAGCCTTGCTTAACTCGCTGATAATGTAGTCGCTTGCCAGCTTTTCGCCAGGCGTACCCATCCTGCGCCCTTCCAGCCGGGTGTCGGAAAGATACCGCGTGTGGGCTTCCAGATCGGCGAGAACGATCTTGTCGGCTTTCTTACTCTTTTGTGCGGTGGAGGGGGTCTGAAAAAAAAAGATCGGCAGCAGGGTAAGGATAGGACTCAAAAATTTAATACGGAGGATCATACAAACCGGTTTAACATAACGATCTGTGGTACAAATGTATACCCGCAGAGGGGTGTTCCAAAGGTAAGATGGATTTATTTTCTACACTCACCTTTTTTCCTTTAGTTTTGCAGATTGCCCTTTCCGGAGTTGACCCGGCGGCTGGACCGTAGACAGGGCTTGTTAAAAAAGCATATGGCGTTACCGCACCTTATTAAGTATGTCTATACCAATGGGACCGACGAAGTGATTCGCCGGGGAAAGAAGATCCATGCCATTGGTTATGTAGAACTCATCGAATACGACGAGCTATTCGAGTCCGTTACGTTCCGCGTCAAAGACGATAGCTATAGCACGTATTATAAAGTGTACGTACAGAAATTCAAGGACCCCAAGTCCTTGTCTATCCGCTGCAGCTGTCCCTACAACCTGGGCGATATCTGCCGTCACGAAGCGGGCGCATTGATCCAGCTGCAGGAGCTCCTGGACCGCAACATGCTGAAAGCGGAAGAAGTCCAATACGACCAGCGGCACACGGTGGTCAAAATGAAATTCATCGATCTCAAGACCATCCGCCTCCTCTGCTCACCGCAGACCCTTTCCGACGCCGAGAAATATCTTCGCGCCCAACGCGCCCGCATCGAATACGCCAAAGACGAGGTCGTAAAAGCATCCGTGGAGATCGAAGACCAGGTCTACCAGGTCGTACTCCGCAAGAACGAAGAACGTAATTTCGACACGAGCTCCGACTACCCCGACGTCGTTCACCCGCTGTCCCTGCCCAAGGTCATCGTATTCCTGCAATTGCTGCACGCTCATGGAGCACATTATTTCGACAGCATCCGGAATTGGGACAAGGAAAAGAACAAGCTTTTGGAAGCCTACGGCTATTCTCTTTCGGATGACCTCAATGGAAAATTCGAATTCACCTATAAGGACGGCAAACCCTTCCTCCGCGTCCTCGACACCTCGATCAAACGCGTGGCGCCGGTAACCAGCACCCGCCCGAAACCCGTGGAAGCCGAAACCAGCGCCGCGGTCGCGACGGAAGAAGAAAAGATCGCCGGCAACGCCCAACGCCTGGGCGTCGTCTTCAATTTCAACCAGGAGAATTTCCCCGGCTTCCTGCTGGATGCCATATCGGGCGAAAGCAACGAAGAGCAGACTGCCTACGCCGGCAAGGTCGAACGGATGGACCTTTCCAAATTCGTCAACGTCGAGCCGTTCGGGGAGACGGACCGGCAGACGGTTCCCTCCCTTCGCAAGATGCAAAGCAGCGAGATCAACAAATACCTCAGCCGTAACTCCCCCTTCAGCGGCATTTGGGAAAATATTGTCCACCAGGAGGAAGACGATCTGCCCGAAGAAACGAAAAAGCTTATGGTGGAATACCTCCACCCGAAGCTAAAAAAACTTTTCATTGAGCTGAACGCCAACCCTTTTGTCTTTTATCTTAATGGGCATAAACCCTTTAAGACCGCCAACATCCAACCCGTGGGTCTCTCCGGCGACCTGGTGACGCCTCATTTTGCCGTGTTCGTGGAAAAAGACGGCTATGAGGTCAGCTGCTATGTCAAGATCAACGGTCAGCCCGTCGACATCAGCCGCAACGAATGCGAGAGCCCGCTGATCTTTTTTTATAACAATAACCTTTACCTGTGGAACAGGCCGGAAGATATCGCCCTCGTAGAAAGATTCTCGAGCCGCGAAAGCCGGATAATCTCGAAAGCCCAATGGCCCGGGCAATTAAAAGACTTTGTCCTTCCGCTCACCCGGGATTACCAGGTTGATTTCGATACCAACCTGGTCCGCGAAATCAAGGACGGTGACCCCGAGCGCAAACTGTTGCTGCAGGAAAAAGGCGACTACCTCGTCTTTCAACCCCTGTTCTCCTACAAAGGGTTCGAAACGCGCCCCGGCGGAAAGGATCAGATCGTCGTTCCCGATGGCGACAGGGTCCTTATCGTCCACCGCAACAAAGAAGCCGAGCTGCAGTTCTTCAGGAAACTGGAGTCGCTGCACTCCGCGTTTATCCACCCCGAAGGGTCGCACAGCCTGGCGCTCAAGGGCGCGGACGTCCTGAAAAACAACTGGTTCTTTCTCTTCGTGGACGCCATGGAAGAGATGAAGGTGCCGGTGTTCGGCTTCGACGCCCTAAAGAACTTCCGCTTCAACACGGCAAAACCGCAGACCAAGATCCATATCAGCAGTAATACCGATTGGTTTGACGCTCGTGTGGATATCGTCTTCGGTGACCAAAAGGTGACCATCGCCGACGTGAAAAAAGCCCTCGGCAACCGCCAGCAATTCGTGCCGCTTCACGACGGCACCCTGGGCGTCCTCCCCGAAGAGTGGATCAAGAAATATTCCCTGCTTTTCCGCGTCGGCGAAGGCAAGAGCAATCAGCTTCGGCTTTCGAAATATCATATGAGCGTCATCGACGAGCTTTATGAAAATCGGAACGAAGAAGAGCTGATCATCCGTCTGGAAGAGAAATACGAACAGCTCCGCGAATTCAACCGCATCCGCGAAATAGCCCCACCCAGCCACCTCGAACCCATCCTGCGGCCCTACCAGGTCCACGGGTTCCACTGGCTGAACTATTTGCAGGAAGTGAACTGGGGCGGCATCCTGGCCGACGACATGGGTCTCGGTAAGACCATCCAGGCGCTGAGCTTCCTCCAGCATTTCAAGGAAGAGAACGGTCGCCTGAACGCCCTCGTCGTCTGCCCGACGACCCTGATGTTCAACTGGGAGAATGAGATCCGGAAATTCACCCCCACCCTCACCTACCATATCCATCATGGCGGCGACCGCACCCGCAATAAAGAGGCCTTGTCGCAATACAACGTAATTATCACCACCTATGGTACCTTGCGGAGCGATATCAAGCTGTTGCTGGAACTAGCCTTTGATTACGCTGTGCTGGACGAATCCCAGGCCATCAAGAACCCGGGTAGCAAGGTCACCAAGGCCGCCTGCCTGCTACAGGCTAAACACCGCCTGTGCATGAGCGGTACACCGCTTCAGAACAACACCTTCGATATCTTCGCGCAGATGAACTTCCTCAACCCCGGCATGCTGGGCAGCCTCGAGTTCTTCCGCCAGGAATTCGCCGTGCCCATCGACAAATTCGGGGAACAGGACCGCAAAGAACACCTTCGCAAGCTGCTCTATCCGTTCATCCTGAGACGCACCAAGGAACAGGTCGCCAAGGACCTGCCGGATAAAACGGAGACGATCCTCTTCTGCGAAATGGAGGATGAACAACGCAAGGTCTATGAAGCATACCGCAATGACTACCGCGATAAGATCATGGGAACGATCGAAAGCCAGGGCATTCAACGTTCTCAGCTCACTATCCTGCAAGGCTTGATGAAGCTTCGGCAAATTTGCGACTCGCCGGCCATCCTCAACGAATCGGATAAGTATCCGAATCATTCGATCAAGCTGGACGAGCTGGCCCGCGAGATCACCGAAAACATCGGCGACCACAAGGCCTTGATATTCTCCCAGTTCCTGGGTATGCTCGCGCTGATCCGCGAACGGCTCAAAGAGCTGGAGATCAAATTCGAATATTTCGACGGCAGCACCTCCGCTATAGAACGCGAACGGGCCATCCAAAGCTTCCAGAACGACGATACCTGCAGGGTCTTCCTGATCTCCCTCAAGGCGGGCGGCGTGGGTCTCAACCTCACCGCGGCAGATTATGTCTATATCGTAGATCCGTGGTGGAACCCTGCCGTGGAACAGCAGGCGATCGACCGGACCCATCGTATCGGCCAGACCAAGAACATCTTCGCCTACCGCATGATCTGTAAGGACACCATCGAAGACAAGATCCTGCAGCTACAGGAAAAGAAACGCATCCTGGCCAAGGATCTCATCGCCGATGATGATGGGTTCGTAAAGAGCCTCACGCGCGCAGATGTGGAATACCTGTTCTCGTAACGAACTATTCTCCCGGCCGGCCGGGCCGGCGCATTTACCGATTTATCATGAGCCCAAACGGGTCACTTCACCCTTATGCCAGCTATTTTTGCCACTGGTACCATGGCGGTTATGACCAGACGCCGCTGCGGAGTATTTTAGCAGACAATTTGTAAGGATTTTATATATGGGTAAGTATCTGTTTTTTGTATTGGCAAGCCTTGTCTTATGCGCAACACGTTCGTACTCACAGTCCAGGGTAAAAGGTTTTGTCTCGGGGACCCTTGTGGACACCACGGGGGGGAAACAAACCCCGATGGGCAATGCCACGGTTTCCGTCACACCGCTTGGCGGCGATTCGACCGATGCGGTATATACGGTTTCCGACAAAAGGGGTGATTTTACCGTCAAGGGCATCAGCGCCGGTCAGTATAAGCTACTTATCACGTTCGAGGGGTATCAGGCCATCGACCGCCGTTTTTCCATCTCGGACAGCGGCTCGATGGTCAACTTCAACACCCTCTAT
>DASYZH010000413.1:0-45804 GCA_035946435.1 Puia sp.
GCCAATGTGACGCCTGCCGCCACCCCCGGCGTCCGCCCCTGTACCGCCAGCACGATCAGCCGGCCGTCACGGGTATAGCCAATGGCCGAACGCGGATGCATATCCTTTTCCCCATGGATAAAAAGCCCTTCCTCCTCGTTAGTTACCCGCACCGCACCGTTGTACACCAGTACGGGTCCGCCGCCTACCGCCGTCCGCATCTTCCACCGCTTCCAATGCGGGTCATGCATCGCGGCCAGTTTAGGAACGGAATCCATCCCCGCGGCCTGCACCGGCCCATCTTCAAAAGCATACGGCAACGGTTGCGTCGAATCGGTAAAGATCCAGGCGACATCGGCCTTCCGGCCCGCCGTGATCCCGAGCGCACTGCGCGTCGTATAATGATAAACGGAATCCTTTTTGCCGCGACGGGAAGGCTGGTTCCAGGCCAGCACCTGACCGTCCCGCACCACCAGGTTCATATTCCCATTCGTCACGAAGGAAAAGAACGAGGTATTGATCACGAGCAGCGGATGGCCCTCCTGGTCATAATACTGCGCCGGCGTATACCGCTTGCCATGCCCCACCTGCGCCGTAAACGACACCGCCCGTTCCTTCAAGGGCACAGCAACATAATACGCCAGTTCCGGCCGCCCATCCAGCGAATCGGCCGTCTTATAGACATGCATTTTAGTCTTTATCTATAACCAATTGTTTAATAAACGCCGCGCGTACGGGTCCCTGCGCCATCAACGCCAGCACCATATTAAGAGACTATTAGGCCTCGCTAAAAAACGCCAGTTCTTGCGCCAGATCAAGAAACGGAAACCGCCGCGCCAGGTCGGCGGCTTTTTCATACTGCTCCCGACGGAACCGTGCATGCGCCCCGGTGTCAGGATGTAAAGGACGATGCCGCCGCGCCGTCACCAGTTTACGCAGCTCCTCCATCAACGGCCGCGCCGCGGCCTCGATACCATATTCGGTAAATTTCTCCAGCACGTACTGTGTCGCCGGATAATTGGGATGCACCATGTCGATATCATAAAAACGATAGTCGCGTAGAACATCGATCACCAGCTCATAGGCGGGGAAATAATAGAGCCGGTCGAACTTCCCTACGAGGTGATGCACCGACTCCAGCAACCGCGCCTTGCTGCGGTTGTTCTCCACAACCCCATCCCGGATATGCCGCACGGGGCTCACTGTGAAGATGATCTTTAGCTTCGGATTGAAATAGCGCATACGATAGAGACATCCATCCAGTGCGGTTTGTATCTCCTCGATCGTCATCAGGTGCCTGGCGAAGGTCTTTCCCGGTGCCCGATGACAGTTGGCGACCGCGGCAGTCCCCCCAACACCATGGCGAAAAGCGCTGTCGGCATCCGGGCTTAGCCGATAGGAGAACGCGCTCCCCAGCGTGATGATCAGCCAATCCGCATCCTTCAAGAAAGCATGCGCCCGCTGCTGCGAGGCGTTGATCCCGCGAAGCACCGCACCCGGATCCGTCCCCGAGAAAATACTGTGATGCTGCCAGCTCTGCCACAGCTCGTTCAAAAAGATCAGATCGTCCGCCGTATATATCTGTGGCTCTATATAAGAAATAAGACTCGATGCCACGGACGCAACGTCGAAAAGTATCCCGTTCGGATTCTGCAGGATGTTAAACTTCCAGTCGTGCAAGGCATCGCCTATATGTTCGGTAAAACAGGAACCCGTGAGCAGGATCCGGTCTCCGTACTTTATAGGCTGCGGCAAAGCTCCAAGCGATATCGGTAATTGGAATTCCATTAGACAAATACCTCCCCGGCAAGCCGCAGGCTTTCGGTTAATGCCGTTTCATTCAAAGCCGGCAAAAGTTTCTTATGCTTAAAATGCCGGATCATCCATTCCGTATCCATATTCCCCACCAGCTCATTGCCGGCCATGGGACAGCCGCCAATCCCCTTTAAAGCGCCGTCGAACCGCAGACAGCCTGCCTCCAACGCCGCATCGATCTTGGACATTCGATTCTGATGCGTCGAATGCAGATGCACTCCGATCGTGCATTGCGGCAACTCCCGGATCAGATAGCCCGTTACGTTAAACACGTTTTCCGGCGTCGCCACTCCTACTGTATCCGCCAATGAAAGCGTCTTTACTCCCAGCCTGGCCAGCGCCGAGGCCCATTGGTATACAATAGCCTCGTTCCAGGGCTCGCCATAAGGATTGCCAAAACCCATGGATAAATAGACCACCAGCTCCTTTCCGGTCATCGCGCACAGCTCCACCAGCTCATCTACGGTACCGAAGCTGCCCTCGATGGTTTTATTCGTATTCCGTAATTGAAAAGTTTCGCTAATAGAAAATGGAAAACCCAGCACACGTACGGCATCAAATGACGCGGCTTCCTCCGCTCCCCGGTAATTGGCGACGATCGCCAGCAGCTTCGTCGGCGACTCCACCCACTCCAGGCCGCCCAACACTTCAGCCGTATCGGCCATCTGCGGGATCGCTTTTGGGGACACAAAGCTGCCGAAGTCCAGCACATCGAAGCCCACTTTCAACAAGCTATTCAGGTAGTCGATCTTTTGTTGCGTCGGGATAATATGCGGCCAGCCCTGCATGGCGTCCCGCGGACATTCGACAAGCTTGACCAGTAGACTCATAAAGTTCTTTTTTTCATCGCCTCGTATAAGATAATGCCGGCGGCCACCGAAACATTCAACGAATCAAAATCGCCGGCCATAGGTATCGAAAAGAATTCGTCCGCGGCCTTCTTGATATACGGCTGCACCCCCTTATCCTCGCTCCCCATGACTATACAACAAGGCTCGGCCAACGGTAGTTCGAAAACCTTTCGCTCCGCCCGCATTTCACTGGTAAAGACCTTGATGCCGTTCAGATGAAGCGTATCGACAGCCTTCAGCAGGCTCGGCACCCGGCAAACGTTGATCCGGTCCAGCGCCCCGGCGGAAGACTTCATGGCTTCTTCATTTAAAGCCCCCACCCCTTTATCCGGGATCACCAGGGCTTGCGCCCCGCAGCAAACCGCGGTCCGGGCGATCGCCCCGATGTTCCGGACATCGGTGACGCCATCCAGCATGACGAACAACGGAAGCGCTCCGCCGGCCACGACATGATCGATCACCTGTTGCAGGTCCATATACTGCACCAAACCTGCAAAAGCAACGACGCCCTGATGATTGGCTTTTGTTAACGATCCCAGCTTCTCCACCGGTACCACCTGGACGGGGATGTTATACTCCCGGGCCAGCTCGCGGATCTCCGCGATCGACTCCCCTGCCGTATTCCGCTGCAACAGGATCTTGTCCACGGCACGGCCGCTCCGGATCGTTTCGATCAGCGGCTGGCGGCCAATAATGAGCTGGCTTTTCTTCATATTTAAAAGGTCAATTGTCCTGTTACCAATAATAATTTCACCTTGAGTATCCCCGCCACCGACATCGAATCGGTGATCTCGCCCCGCTCTACCATTTCATAAGCCTCTTCGAACGGAACGCGCCTCACTGTCAGATCCTCCGTCTCCTCGGGCATCGCTTCATGCTGCTCCAGCCCCCGCGCCAGGTAAACCAGCGCCCGTTCGTCACTCACCGAATTGGACAAATGCATCTCCAGCAAAAACGTCCATTCGCTGGCTACCAGGCCCGTCTCTTCGCGCAATTCGCGCTGCGCCGATTCCACCGGCGCTACCACGGGGTCGCCCCCGCCTTCGGGTATCTCCCAGCTGTATTGATCCAGCACGAACCGGTATTGCCCTACCAGCCAAATATAGCCTTCCTGATCCATCGGGACAACGCCGATCGCCATCCCTTTATAATGTACCTTTCCATAGATGCCCTTACCCCCGCCGGGGTTGATCACATCGTATTCCGTGACCCCGATCCAGGGGTTGTCGTAGATTTGCCGCTGACCTAAAACCTTCCAGGGATTCATGCTATAAAATTAAAAAACCTCCCGCTGGCGGGAGGTTTTTGTATCATGTAAGAATTTATTTAATTCCAAACGCCTTCTTCACTTTGGGCACATAATCCAGCTTCTCCCAGGTGAACAGCTCCACCTTGCGTTTTACCTCTTTTCCATCGGGGCTCACAAAGGTCTTCTCGATCACCTGCGGCTGACGGCCCATATGACCATAAGCAGCGGTCTCGCTATAGATGGGATTCCGCAGCTTAAGCCGGGTCTCGATGAAATAAGGACGCATGTCGAACAGCTCCATCACCTTCTTGGCGATCTGCCCGTCGGTGAGCTTTACCTTGGCCCGGCCATAGGTGTTCACATTGATGCTTGTGGGCTGCGCCACACCGATAGCATAGGATACCTGAACCAGGATCTCGTCGGCTACGCCGGCGGCTACCAGGTTCTTGGCGATATGCCGGGTAGCATAGGCGGCAGAACGGTCAACCTTGGAAGGATCTTTACCACTGAAAGCACCACCGCCATGCGCGCCCTTGCCGCCATACGTGTCGACGATGATCTTGCGGCCTGTGAGACCGGTATCGCCATGAGGGCCGCCGATAACGAACTTCCCCGTGGGGTTGATATGATATTTGATCTGATCGTTGAAAAGCCGGGCGTATTTTTTATACTTGGCCTTTACACGCGGGATCAGGATCTCGATGATGTCTTTCTTGATCCTGGCCTGCATCTTGGCTTCCGTATCGAAATCGTCGTGTTGCGTGGAGACCACGATCGCATCGAGGCGTACGGGCCGGTTGTTGTCGTCGTATTCCAGCGTCACCTGGCTCTTGGCATCGGGACGCAGGTACTTGATCTGCTTGTTCTCGCGACGCAACGCAGCCAGTTCCAGCAGGATCTTGTGCGCCAGGTCGAGTGCCAGCGGCATATAGTCTTCCGTCTCGTTGCTGGCATAACCGAACATCATGCCCTGGTCACCGGCACCCTGCTCTTCTTTCTTCTTCTTGTCCACACCCTGGTTGATATCGGAGCTTTGTTCATGAATAGCGCTGAAGATACCGCAGCTATTGGCTTCGAACATATATTCACTCTTGGTGTATCCAATACGGCGGATCACGTCGCGCGCAATGTCCTGAACATCCAGATATGCCTTAGATTTCACTTCACCGGCTAATACCACCTGGCCGGTAGTCACCAGGGTTTCACACGCCACTTTGCTTTGGGGATCAAAAGCCAGAAAATGATCGATCAAGGCATCGGAGATCTGGTCGGCCACTTTGTCCGGGTGTCCTTCGCTTACGCTCTCAGAAGTGAATAAATAAGGCATTGTTTTGAAAGGATTTGATGAGAATTAATGAGTTAAAGGTTTTTACCGCCGCAAATTTAGGGCCTTATTTGGTCAAGTCCATGTACAACTGCAAATAATCTGTTAAATCGGACTCCGCGTTAAAAGAAAGGACTTTTCTCCCCCGGATCTTCCCGAATTCCTCGACCAGCTTCTTGTCGACCTTTTCGGCGCCAAACGTGATCGCGTCGGCATAGGTGGCCCCACCCCGGAAAAGCGCGACATTATTGGCCTCTTTATAGGGTTCCAGGTCTTTCTCTTTAAGCGTAGGGTGAATATTGGCCAATTTCAGAAAATCGGCGCCCAGTTTCTCTTTGAAGGTGGTCTGCCCGATGGTGAACACACATTTGCTGTGGGCGAAAACCGGCTCCTTCTTATAAACCGTTTTCAGATACAGGGGGATCAGCCCCGTCATCCAGCCGCTGCAATGGATGACATCGGGCGGCCAGCCGAATTTCTTTACGGTTTCCAGCGCCCCCTTGCAGTAAAATACGGTACGCAGACCATTGTCTTCAAACCATTTATCTTGTTCATCGTGGAAGATGAACTTCCGCTTGAAAAGGTCTTCGTTGTCCAGGAAATAGACCTGTAAACGGGCATTGGGCAGCGAGGCTACTTTGATCTGCAACGGGAAATCGTCGTTATCTACCGATACATTGATCCCACTCAGGCGAACGACTTCATGAAGCCGGTGTCTTCTCTCATTCACTACGCCAAAACGCGGCATTATACAGCGCACCTCGAACCCATTGTCATTTGATTTAATTGCCAGCTTGTTGACGATCTCCGCAAATTCCGTCAACTCTAAATAAGGAGACATTTCGTTGGCAATAAATAAAATTCGCTTCTTTTGTAGCATTATTTTCTAAAAATTGTTGAGTCGAACCTTAACAAACTTGGACAAACCTTAACAGCAAAATAGTTTGCAAAGGTACAATTTTTTCTGTAACATCGGCGCTACAGCCGGTTTTGCGGGCCAAAACGAATAAAATGGTAATATTTAAACGCGCTTCCGACCTCACCGGCTACCTTGAAAAACAGCGGGCCGCCGGCCAGGGTATCGGTTTCGTACCCACCATGGGCGCCTTGCACCAGGGACATATCTCACTTATCGCCATATCAAAAAAAAACACCTCCCTAACGGTTTGCAGCATCTTTGTAAACCCCACACAGTTCAATGACCCGAAAGATTTCCAGAAATATCCCATAACTATCGAAAAAGACATCGCCCTGCTCGAGAAAGCCGGCACTGACATTCTTTTCCTGCCGGAAGTGAGCGAAATGTACCCCACCGGGACCACCGGGCTAGAAACCTATGATCTCGGCCCCCTGGAGACCATCCTTGAGGGCAAATTCCGCCCGGGCCATTTTCAGGGCGTCTGCCAGGTCATGCAGCGTCTCCTGCATATCGTCCGCCCGGACCATCTCTTCATGGGGAGCAAGGATTACCAGCAGTGTATGGTCGTACAACGCCTGCTCCAACTCATGGGGCTGCCTGCCATCCTGCACCGCTGCCCAATTGTCCGCGAGGCGGATGGCCTTGCCATGAGCAGCCGCAACGTCCGTCTCGACCCCGGCCAGCGCAGCCGCTCTGCGGCGATCTACAAGGCCCTTCAGGCCATTCGCGGAGGCTGGCCCGGTCCGCTGGTCCTTTTGGTCCAGAAAGCCACGGAAACGCTCGAAAAGGCAGGTTTCCGGATCGATTACGTATCTATCGCCGACCGCAACACCCTCCAACCGGTGGCCGACGGCTCCAAAAACGCCGTCGTGCTGATCGCCGCCTTCATGGGTGAGGTCCGGCTCATCGACAATATGGAGCTCCGAACCACGATGTAAATAGATTTGTTAACTTTGCGGCCGCCATCTAAAAAGGCGACTCACACATGGTCATTGAAATTCTAAAATCCAAAGTTCACCGCGCGGTGATCACCGAAGCCGATCTCAACTATGTTGGTAGCCTCACGCTAGACGAAGATCTCATGGATGCCGCTAACATGATCGAGAACGAAAAGGTCCAGATCGTCAACGTCAATAACGGATCGCGCATCGAAACCTATCTCATCAAAGGCAAAAGAGGCTCCGGCACCTGCTGTCTCAACGGCCCCGCTGCCCGTCAGGGTGCAGTGGGCGACATCGTCATCGTCATCTCTTATGCGCACATGGATTTCGAAGAAGCAAAACGCTTCAAACCCTCCATCGTTTTTCCAAAAGAAGGAAATAAACTGTAACTTGGGAGCAAATGAAGAAAGTACTTCTGACGGCCTTACAATACCTGTTTTTCGCTGCCCTGGCAGCGTTTTTTGTTTGGCTTAGTTTAAAAGGCATGGATGCCAAAAAATGGACGCAGCTCAAAGACGCCCTCGACCGTGCCAACTACTGGCTGCTGGTACCCGTACTCGGCCTCCTGCTCCTCAGCCACTGGCTCCGCGCCCTCCGGTGGCGTCAGCTCATCCAGCCCATGGGCTATGAACCATCCCGTATCAACTGTTTCCTCGGGGTCATGATCGGTTATTTCGTCAACCTCGGTGCTCCGCGTCTTGGCGAGGTGATCAAATGCACCATCCTCGCCCGTTACGAAAAGGTTTCCGCGGACAAGCTCGTCGGTACTATCGTAGCCGAAAGAGCCTTCGATGTCGTCTGCCTGGCCGCCGTTTTCGGCTTAACGCTGATCTTCCAGTACGATATCATCCATTCCCTCACCTCGGGTAATTCGGATCTGCTTTTCCGCAATCAAAACGGACAGGTCTCCTGGATCAAGATCACCGGCATCGCCGCCGTTGTGCTCTTCCTCTTCCTCGCAGGCCGCTGGGCCCTCAAACGCTTTCAGCATATCGCCGCTATCCGGAAGATCCGCACCATCTTTATGAATATCTGGCACGGGCTCATCAGCGTGAAAGACGTCCGGAACAAACCCCTGTTTTTCGTCTATACCGTCGGCATCTGGTGCATGTATCTCCTGAGTACCTGGATCGGCTTTTTCGCCATCAGCGCCACCAGCCATCTCACCATCATCGATGCCCTGAGCGTACTGGCCATGGGTAGCATCGCCATGATCGTTTCCCCCGGTGGTATCGGCATCTATCCCTTTCTCGTCCAGAAGACCGTAGAGTTCTACCATGTCCCCGGCCAGCCTTACGGCCAGGCGCTCGGCTGGCTCCTTTGGTTCGGCCAATTCCTTAGCTTTATCCTGTTTGGCACCATTAGTTTTATCCTGCTGCCGCGCATCAACAAGAAACAACACTTTCAAATCGTTCAGCATGAAACAACCGCAGATAATCCCGCATAAGATATACGACCACTCTTCGCTCCTCCACCAGGTCCGCCGCTGGCGCATCCTGGGCAAGACGGTCGCCTTCACCAACGGCTGCTTCGACATCCTGCACCAGGGACATATCGCTTCGCTCTCCGATGCGGCCAGAGAAGCGGACTACCTCGTAGTCGGCGTCAACACCGACGCCTCCACCCGTCGCCTCAAAGGACCGCTGCGCCCCGTGAACAACCAGGACGCCCGCGCCACCGTCCTCGCCTCCCTGCTGATGGTCGACGCCGTGGTCCTCTTCGACGAGGATACTCCGCTCGAACTCATCAAATTAGTAGAGCCCGATGTCCTCGTCAAGGGCGGCGACTATATCATCGATACGATCGTAGGCGCCAAAGAGGTCATGGCCGCCGGCGGCCGCGTGGTCATCAACCCCATTGTTCCTGGGTTCTCCACCACCGGGCTCATCGAAAAGATCACCAAACTATGAGACGCACGCTGGTCCGATGACTTCGTCCTCGTCAACCCCATCGGCAAACGATTTACTAAACGGGACGGCATCAAAAACATGTCCAACCCCGCAACTCATTTCCTCTCCTCCCGCGTCGATACGGCCGAGGTTCACGTAGTCGGTAAACTCGGTTACATCATGGCCCGGGCATCTTTGTCTCCGCTACCTGGGCGACCAGTGATCAACTATGATACATCCGCTCGACTTCCTCGACGATCTGCTCGATCGCCTGGTCGTCCCCCTTGGGATCGTAAGGTTGCTTGAGACTGCTGTCGAAGAAAAAGGCGACGGTCTGCCAGAAACGCGCCGTAAAACCGCCCTTGTATTCCTTGATGATGTTGTAACAGTTGTTGCCCGTCTGCCGGTTGATCAGCTTCATCAGGATCTTTCCCTGGTAAATGCTGAGCTGCTCCAACGGCTGGGTAAACTCCTTTTTTAACTCCTTCTCCCGGCTTTGGATATACGCTTTTCGCTGGCTTTCGTCACTCAGCAACGCCAGCCTGGCATTCATATCGTTCATGATCATCCCCGCCCGGCGCGCATAGGGATAGGTCACGTACACCGCATTCCGTAACCGCGTCCACTCCTCCATCCGCCGCCGCATGGCCGGTGGCATCGGGGCCTGTACCCACGTATATTCGCCGCTGCTCGCGGGCAACAGCTCATTGCCATAGATCTTTGCAGGGACGATGATCGTATCGTTGGGCCCATAAACGGGCCGGATAATGCCCTGGGGAAGCGCGGAATCGGAAGCTGCCAACGCATGAGCCTTCGTCGTATCGTTCGTCTGACCGAACGCTCCCGCCGATCCAACCAGGGACACGGAAAAAACTAGCAGGTATATAAAAAGGCTTCGGCGCATAATCGTCTTAAAGTTACTAAAAAACTTCACTAATTAATACTCATAAGACGCCAAAGGTAACCCGCGGCCCAGCTAGGCCTTCGTCAGCCTGAGCTGACGCCTGCGCCATAAAATACTGATAACAAACCCAATGACCATAATGATGGTACCCAGCCAAACGAGCGCGATCTGGGGAAACTCCAAAACTTTGAGCGCAATGAACGGTACCATATCGGTAGACTCCTTGATACCAATATCGAATTTCTGATCCGGGGTGATCGTGTTGAACCGCAACGCCAGATCCTGTGCAAACACGGTGTCGTTGAGATAGTGCGGCATATTGTCTTTGAGGTAGAATGTAGGATACGCCGTATACCGCATGCTGTCACGGCCTACTACGGTGAGTTTCGCCATCAACGCCGTATCGTTCCGCCTGAAGTGGTATTTCCCGTTGTTCGGATTCACACCCACCGAATCGAGCACGATATATCCCCTGGAGTAATACGCCGTATCGTGCAGCTTCATCACCGCGCTGCGGAAACTGGCCGTATCCTCCCGATCCGGCGAATTGGTGGCCGTGATATATGAAAAGATGTCTTTGTCCCAGTAGTGTCGGCTGTCGGGGTTCGGCGAAGGCTGATCCTGCGTCTTGACACTATGCAGAAAATTGGGATACAGGTCGAATTGCTCGCTGCCGTCCTTTTTCTCGACATGGATCTGGTAATACGTGATCTTCTGTTTCTTATCCACCGAATCATTGCCCACATAAGTGGCCCAGTACTTACCCATATCGGTCTTCGCACCCTTGAGCAGCGTCAGGTTCTCCATGGGGTCCTGTTTCGACTCCGGCGTAAAATTCAACGTGATGCCCGTGGTATTGATGGAAAGCACCTGCTTCTTCGCCGACGACAGCAATATGCCCACCAGCAGCAGGCCAAATCCAAAATGCGCTACCGAAGCACCCGCCGCCCGCAGCTTCCCGTGCATCCCGACCCAGATATAAGCGGCATTGGAGATCACCGCATAGAGCGAGCTGAACATAGCCAGGTGGATCGCCGCCAGGAAGCCATTGCCATACCTGTCGTAATGGATGCCGCCGAAAACACTCACGAGGATACTCAGCCCGAGCGCAACTACGGTAGGTATACCGATCCGCTTCAACAGCCAGTCCCGCGTCGTCCCCTTGTACTTCAAATATTGCGTGATCGCCGTCAGCAACCCGATGAGGATGGCGATAAAGATCATGATGCGGTTATAGCTGAACACCTGGTCATCGCCGGTATTCATTTTATCGTTCTTCGGCAGCAACATATTGATCACCGGCAATGACGTGAAGATGATCACGAACATAGCAGCGAGGAACAGGATCAGCGAACCGATGAACATCCAAAACTCGCGGCTGTTGGTGGCCTCTTCTTTGATGACATGCGGTATCTGCTTATACCGAACAATAAAGAGTACGTACGATGGGATCAGGAAAACGAACACAAAAAGTGCCAGCTGGACATTCATTCCCGATGTAGCAAACGCATGCACGCTCAGATCTCCGAGGATGCCGCTCCGGGTAAGGAACGTCGAATACAGGATGAGGATGAATTGGGTTATAAAAAAGAAATGCGTGATCCGCAGACTGTGGCCCGTGGCATTATACACCAGCATCGTATGCAACGCCGCGATCATTACCAGCCAGGGTACCAGTGACGCATTTTCCACGGGGTCCCAAGCCCAATAGCCGCCAAAGCTCAACGCCTCATAGGCCCATGCGCCGCCCATCATAATGCCGGTACCGAGCACACAAGCCGAGAACAGGACCCAAGGCAGGGCCACCCGCGTCCAGCCGCCAAAATCGCGCTTCCACAATCCTGCGACCGCAAAAGCAAACGGCACTATCGTCGAGCTGAAACCCAGGAACAGGATCGGCGGATGGATCGTCATCCAATAGTTTTGCAGCAGGGGATTGAGTCCCTGGCCGTCCTGCATCTGCGGGATGCTCAGATAGTCAGGCTGGCTGAAGATCGGCGCCATCTGTCCCATGTCCGTCTGGCGAACGAGGATGAATGGGTTGAACCCGACCTTCTGCCCATACACATAAATACCCATGATCATCGTGGCCAGGCAGAACTGCGCGAAGCTCATCACCGTCATCACCGGCGACTCCCATTTCTTCGCCGTCCGCATCAGGATCAGACCCAGGATACACACCCAGAGATTCCATAAGAGAAAGCTGCCCTCTTGCGCCTCCCAGATACAGGCCAGCAGGTATTGCAACGGCATGGAGCGGCCGGAATGCTCCCAGGCAAAATTGTATTCGAATTTATGCGTACCGATGATATAGATGATCGTCGCCAGACAGGCATACACCCCGATCACATCGAGGATAAAAGCCCGGCGGCCCATCTTCCGCCAGCTATCCGCTTCGGCGGGGTCCTTGGCATTGGTGGCCTTGAAATAGGCGATAACGGCGACTAACGAAGAAGCGAAGGAAAGAACAACAAAGAAATGCCCCAATTTCCCGGGGAGTAAATGTTCACCTATAAATTCCATGGCGGGAGGTTACGTTAATTACGGCTCAGTGCCTGTTTAGCAACATTGGGATCATCCTTATACTTGCTGGGACATTTCAATAGAATGCCATCTTTTCGCGTTATTTCGAACACATCGCCATTCATCTTCCCCTTTAATGTAATGCGTTCTGCTTTGTCCAGATCATACGGTTTCTCGAAGTGATAGACCACTTTGGCCGTATTGCCGAGCGTGTCACTGATGTGAAAGCTCAGATAATTAGGGTCCCTGGCGGGATCATACTCGATGGGCTGGGTCTTGTCCAGGTGGGCGATGATGGTCACCGTCTTGCCGCTCTTTTGCCGGGCCGAGGCAATGGTCTCATAAGTGGTAAGATCACCCATGAAGCTAATGAGCGCGGCGATCGATACCGCAATGAGGATCAGTATGGCGATATGTAACTTTTTCATAACTGCCCGCAAAGTTAGGTCAAAAAGCCATTCCCCTATACCTTTTTAAATATCACGATCCCGTTGTGCCCCCCAAATCCAAATGTATTGCTCATCGCCACCTTTACGGGGTGCTGCTGCGCCTGCCCCAAAAGGATCTTTAGCCCCTTTGGGACCGCCGGATCGAGGTGCTGGGTGTTGATGGTCGGTGGTATCACCCCATCCCGGATGGTCATCAGGCAGGCAATTGCTTCGATGGCGCCCGCCGCGCCCAGCAGATGCCCCGTCATCGATTTGGTGGCGCTGATGATCAGGTTGCGCGGAGCCTCGCCAAACAGCCGGCTCACGGCCTGCGTCTCGCTCAGATCGCCTACCGGCGTAGACGTCGCGTGTACATTCAGATAGTCGACATCATCCGGGGTCAGCCCCGCATCTTTTAGCGCGTCCAGCATTGCCCGCAAGGCCCCTGCCCCTTCCGGATGCGTCGAGGTCATATGGTAGGCATCGGCCGTCATCGCCGCACCTGCCAGCTCGCCATAGATGCGCGCACCCCGGGCCTTTGCATGTTCGTATTCCTCGAGCAACAGGCACCCTGCCCCCTCACCCATCACAAACCCATCCCGGTCGACATCGAAAGGTCTCGAAGCATGTTGCGGATCATCATTACGCGTCGACATGGCTTTCATCGCCGTAAACCCGCCCACGCTGGCAGACGTGATCGGCGCCTCGGACCCGCCGGCCACGATCACCTTGGCCTTGCCCAGCCGGATATAGGTCATCGCATCCATAAAAGCCGTATTCGACGTGCTGCAAGCCGAAACCGTAGTATAGTTGATACCCATCAACCCATATTTAATGGAGATCAATCCCGAAGCCATGTTAGCGATCAGCTTGGGCACAAAGAAAGGACTAAATCGCGGCGTCCCGTCCCCGCCGGCATATTCGGTGACCTGTTCTTCAAATGTTTGCATCCCCCCCTGACCCGAGCCCCAGATCACCCCGGTATCGAAAGGGTCCATGCCCTTGAAGTCGATTCCCGAGTCTTTGATGGCCTGGTCGGCGGCCACCAATGCATATTGGGTGAACAAGTCGGTCCGCTTCAGCTCGCTCCGGTCCAGCAATTCCCCGGGATTGAAATTCCGCACCTCGCAAGCAAACCGCGTCTTGAACGCGCTGGCGTTAAAATGTGTGATCGGCGCCGCACCGCTGACACCGGCGACCATATTCTGCCAATACGTAGCAACATCGTTCCCTAACGGCGTAATAGCTCCAATACCAGTGACAACAACTCTTTTCATGATATATTAAGTTCAAGTATACGAATGCGGATCATCGAAGTCTTCCGGCACATCCCCCAGATCGTCGATCCTCCACCCGGCACCGAGATCTGCCAACAACTGATCGGCCATCCGCTTAAAGATCTCATAACCCATCACCCGCCCCAACAAAAGCGACGACAGCAGCGTCGATATCACCAGCAGGGCCCTGTCGTCTGCCGTCCCGTTGAAGCGCATCCGGTGGGCCGACCGTTCTCCCTCCAGGCACAGCGAAACCCATTCCAGGATCGCGCCGCACAATTCCTTTATCTTCTCCTGCATCGGCTCATCAAAGGTCGCGAAATCGGGCGTAAGCGCCCCCATCAGGCAATGCTGGTTTTCAACACTCTGACGGAAAAAGGTATAGAATAACCGCTTTAGTTGATCCTCACCCGACAAATTCCGCCCCTCCCGCCGGAAAAGGGCAACCCGCTCCAATTCCTGCCGGATCACCTCCACCCCCAGATCGTTCTTGCCGTGGAAATGGTAATGGATCGCCGCCGACCGGATTTGCATGTATTCCCCGATATCACTGTAACTGAATGCATTATAACCCACATCGCGGATCATCCTGTCTGCAAGATATACTATTTTATCTCGGGTGTTCATCGGTTATTCCGGGCATCGCACCGGCGGTCTGCTGCCGTTGCGAATGTACCTACTTACTAGTAAGTAAGGAAAAGATTTTCCAATACACACGGCTCCGGCCGGCGTCCGGGGTTACTAATATTTGATGGGTATCGTATACTAGTCGTAACTTGCGGGCCGTTTGCAAAAACAGGCACTACTCCATGACAGATCTATCGAAGTTCGACTCCAACGCGCCGAGCAATCCCAAGAACAATATCTTCGGTCTGCCTACTACCGAAGAAGACGCGCGTCTGGTTATCCTGCCGGTTCCCTGGGAAGTTACGGTGAGCTATGGCGCCGGGACAAGCCGCGCCGGTGAACATGTCTTCCGCGCTTCCATGCAGGTCGACCTCTATGACGCCGAAAGCGACAACGGCTGGCGCCAGGGTTTCTTCATGCGACACCCGGATAAAAAGATCCTGATGAAATCGGACTACCTCCGTAAGGAAGCAGAGCTCTATATCAACTTTACTTCCAAAGGCGAGATGCTTGAGAACAACACCTTTATGTGTAAATCCCTTAAGGAGATCAACGAAGGAAGCAACTACCTAAACAAATGGGTCTACGAACAAACCCGCGCCCTGCTGGATCAGGGCAAGCTGGTTGGGCTCCTGGGAGGCGATCATAGCACCCCGCTGGGTTATTTCAAGGCCATCGCAGAGAAACATGGTGACTTCGGCATCCTGCAGATCGATGCGCACTGCGATCTGCGCCAGTGTTATGAAGATTTCGTGTATAGTCATGCCAGCGTGATGTACAATGCCTTGAAGGAAATACCTCAATTAAAACGATTGGTGCAGGCAGGCGTCCGTGATTATTCCGAACAAGAGTGGGAGTATATTCGCAACAGCGACTACCGCGTCATCACCTATTTCGATAAAGACGTCAAGGAGCGGCTCTACGAAGGCCAGCCGTGGAAGCAGATTGCCGAAGAGATCGTAAATCATCTCCCGGAAAAGGTCTACATCAGTTTCGACATCGACGGTCTCGATCCCAAAATGTGTCCCAACACGGGCACGCCCGTGCTTGGCGGCTTCGAATCCGAGCAGGTCCTCTATCTCATCCGCAAGATCATCCAAAGCGGCCGCAAATTCATCGGCTTCGACCTCGTAGAGATCGGCGTCGGAGAGAGCGACTGGGACGCCAACGTCGGCGCCCGCATCTTGTGGAAATTGAGTAATTTACTCGTGGCCAACAATTCCTGATACAAGCATGCGCTACCAGTACGTCGTTATTCTCAAAAAAAAGAGCGAACGGGCCTCCGACGCTTTCAGCATCCTGCTCTGTCTTTTTTCGGCGATCAGCTTCCTGCTATCGGCTTTTCACGGTATCCGAACTACCCATGGTAACAGCGGCGCCGAGACCATGTACCCCGCCGCCGCTATGCTCTCCGCCGGCCTCGCCCTCCTGTTGCTCATCGGCATCGCATTCAACATCATCTCCCGCGTCAAAGGTCGCTCCGGCGTCCGCTACCGGTATTGGCTGCTCGTAGCCGCCATCGGCTGGATCGGCACCACGGCCACCCCCTGGGTCGGCGCCTTCTTTTTCCTCCTGGCCTTCCTCGAATACCAAACCAAACGCCCCCTGGAAATAGGTTTCGATCAGGATCGGATCGTCATCAATGCCCTCATCAAGCGCCGCTTCGACTGGACCATGTTCAACAACGTGATCCTCAAAGACGGTCTGCTGACCCTCGACTTCAAAGACAACCGCCTGCTGCAGCGCGAGATCGCCGACGACGAGGACGAAGACGATGCCGACGAGGAAGAGTTCAATGCCTACTGCCGGGAACGTCTGGCCGCCACCGCCTGATCCCCGGCCTTGCCGTCTGCAAAATAGCTTTATGGAATCCGTGGATTTTTGCATCATAGTAGCAAAACTGCTATATGGACTCCATCTCCTTTCCCGTGATCGCCCCCCGGCTCGACCGGCTGAAACGTACCGGCAGCCGTTTACACCTTTTGGCTGGCGCCCTGATCCTCGCTCATGCCATCAGCCATTTCCGCGGCGAAACGACCCATACCCTCTATTTCTGGTGTCTGCTGATCATTTCCCTCGATATCTTTCTGCTGGTTCTCGTTGGCCGCGACCTGCTGCTCCAGATGCCGCGGGTCAGCCTCCTTTTCCGCGTGATCGAGATCATCTTCTTTACCGGTATCGGCACGTTGATGTTGGCCCAGGGAAGTCCCGTAACCGGCCTGTTCCACCTGCTGCTCGCCATTGCTTATGGCTATCTTTGTTATTGTGAGCGCATCTTTGGCCACGACGAGACCCTCTCCATCCACCACACCGGCATCACCATCCCCGATATCCCCGAATCGCACTTCCTCTACTGGACCCATATCAACAAGATCGAGGCCCGTTACGACAGCATCGATATCATCACTGCCGGGGACAAGCCCCTCCGGTTCCAGTTCCGCAACAACCTCAATTTCGAGGAGTTGGAACAGGTCCAGGCCTTCTGCCAGTTCTACCTGGGAATGGTCTGATCGCCGCCCTGGCCGGGTCTCATCGCCCGGTGCCCGCGGCCCCGGCTTGGCCGCTACGCGAGTCCGTCGTACATTTGCGGATGCCGAAGGAATCACCGTATATCCTCTATTCCGATGGGAAGGGGAATATTTTCGAAGACACCACCCTCTACACCACCGGAAGAAGCGGCTGGGACGCCCTCCCCGTCGATCCCGAAGAATGGATCGAGCTGCCCGACGGCGGCAGCCTCTATGAACTTCCCGGCCGCCGCGGCATCGGCATCGATGTCCAAACGGGTGAGATGCGGCTTTGCGAAAAGGGCTGGGCCGTAGCCGCCTTCATTCCCCCGGCACACACGGGCCTCTATCTGGCCGCCTACGAAACGGCACCCGACGCACCTACCCTCCCCCTCTTTTGCTATACCGCTGCCGGCTGGCATAACAACAGATTCTACGTCCCTGCCGTCCGCATCGAACAGGACATTCGCCAGGACTGCGCGGGATACGACTGGGATATTATCAACGCCGGCGTCGGCGCCATCACCAACGCCTATCCGCAGAATCGCCTGGTCAAACACCTGGCGGAGAACTGCTGCCTCACCTATCATTGTCCCGCCGCCCGCAATTTCTTCATGGGCCGCTGGGAATGTCCGATACCGACCTCGCCCGCCTGCAATGCCAACTGCATCGGCTGTATCTCTTTCCAACCGCAGGAAGAGACCATCCCCTCGACACAGGACAGGCTTACCTTCAAACCGACGGCCGAAGAGATCGTCGAGTTCACCGTTCCCCACCTGCAGGAAGCGCCCTTTCCTATCGTCAGCTTCGGCCAGGGTTGCGAAGGCGAACCCCTCCTGATGTGGGAGACCATCCGCGAGTCCATCATTGCCATGCGCAAACACACGTCCCGCGGCAGCATCAATATCAACACCAATGGCTCCAAGCCGGCGGCCGTGAACGCCCTCTGCGAAGCAGGCCTCGACTCGATCCGCGTCAGCCTCAACTCGGCCCGGCCCGCCATCTATAACGCCTACTACCGGCCCAACAACTATACTTTCGAGGACATCGTCGAAAGCCTGCGCGTCGTCCGCAGCTTCGGGGGTTGGGCGTCCATCAACTATTTTGTTTTTCCGGGGATGACGGACAGTGTCGCCGAATACGAAGCCCTCCGGGACCTCATTCGCAGGACCGACCTGACCATGATCCAATGGCGGAATTTTAATATCGATCCGGATTGGTATTTGGGCAAGCTCGGCGTCACCGACACCGGCGAATGCATGGGCGTGAAGCAATTGATGGAACTGATCCGCGAGGAGTTCCCGCAGGTAAAATTCGGCTATTTCAACCCGCCCATGGAGCGCATCAAAGGCAGCTATGAGCTGAACTTCGCGCATTAGGGCGCTGCATTTTCCCTATCTTGGGGCATGCAAAAGGTGATCGTAATCGGTGCGACTTCCGGCATTGGCCGTGAACTGGTAAAGCTTTACGCCGGGACAGGTCACCTTGTCGGCGCCACCGGCAGACGCCAGGAACTGCTCTATAGTCTCCAACTCGAATATCCCACGAGCGTCGTCACCGAATGTTTCGATGCCACGGCCCCCGGTCTCACGAGCCACCTCCAGTCCCTGGTACGCAAATTGGACGGCCTCGACCTGCTGATCTATAGCGCCGGCTGGGGCGAACCGCAGGAAGCGCTGGAATGGGCCGTGGACAAAGCAACGGTGGACATCAACGTCAACGCCTTTCTCGAAGCCATCCACTTCGGCTGGCGGATCTTCGAACAGCAGGGCCACGGCCATCTCGTTACCATCTCTTCCATCGCTTCGATCCGCGGCAACCGCCTTTCCCCTGCCTATAGCGCCGCCAAAGGGTTTCAGAGCATCTATTTCGAAGGGCTCCACATCAAAGCCCGGAAGTCCAAAAAACCCGTTTATCTCACCGACGTCCAACCCGGTTTTGTCGACACCAAAATGGCCAAAGGCCCGGTGTTCTGGTCTGCTCCTGCCAACAAGGCTGCCAGGCAGATCCGCGACGCGATCGAAAAAAAACGCTGGCGCGTCTACATCACCCACCGCTGGTGGATCATCGCCAAGCTCTTCAAGTACATTCCCGCCTGGCTTTATCATCGCATTGGGTAAACTTGGCATTGCCCTTGCAGTCAACGGGAAAAAGCACCTGTCATGAAGAGATCTCAAGCCATCGCCCTTATAGCCCTTACTTCTGCCCTCGCCGCCGGTCTGACCACCTACTTTCTCAGCAAACGCAAACACGCCAAACGCAAAGCTTTTGTCTCGAACGCCGGCTATGAAATGGCCTATGACATCCATTACCCGCCTAAATACAGCCGCCACAGCCGGCACAGCCGCGCCGGTCGTCCCGACGACCACCGGAACGGGCATCATTCTTCCGCCAATTGACACGGCCGGATCCGCTGCAAACAGGAGCATTACCCGCCCACATTTTAACATTTTCGCAAGCATCCTGGGGCAATTAAGCCCCAATACCTTGCGTTATGCCCCGGGAAATTGGTAAATTCGCATCATGGCTGATAACTTCGAATCCGAAAAGAATTTAAAAGCTACAGGCTATACGGCCGTGGCCTGCGCCCTTCTCATCACCATCTTTTTCATCGTGAGCTGGACCACGCCTGTGGAACCGCCGCCGCCTGTACAGGACGGTATCGAAGTGAACCTGGGGAACAGTGATAAAGGCCTTGGCAAAGATCAGCCCTACCTCCCCGGCGAACCCAGTGCAGAAGACAAAGAGAGATACACGCCGCCCAAAGTGGCCGCAGTCGAAAAAGCACCCGCCAAGGACGTCGAGACCGACGACAATAACAAAGAAGACGCTCCCGTGATCAAAAAGGCCGCGGTCACCAAGCCCGACGCGACGCGCATCCCCGAAAAAGACGAGACCAAGGTCAAGGCCCGTCCCGTCAAACAGCCCGAGACCATGCCGGCCCCCCCGAAGCCCAGACCCAAAGCCGTCTTCCATGGCGTCAATGGTACCGGCACGGGTGGTAATGCGGCGGACGACTTCAAACCCGGCGGCAACGAAGGCATCGCCGGCGGCCGCGGCGACCAGGGTGCACCCGGCGGCAATCCCAATTCCACCAACTACACCGGTGGCGGAAGCGGCAATGGACTCATCGCAACCGGCGGGCTCCGCGGCCTCAGAATGCTAAGCGTTCCCTCTTTTACCGATGATTTCAACCAAAACGCCAAAATTGTCCTGGATGTGCATGTCGACGAAAACGGCAATGTGACCAGCGCCGATTATGATATGCGCGGCTCGACCACCTCGGACGGCCACCTTATCGCCATAGCCCAACGCAAGGTCAGGCAGGTCAAATTCGAAGCTACCGGCCAGGAACATGTCGGCGGCATCATCGTGAATTTGAAGGTGCACAACTAAGTTCCCGTTCCGTAACTTTGCTCCCTTATGAACTACGCAGAAACGGTAGACTACCTCTTTACCAAGCTACCTATGTATAGCCGCATCGGCGCGGCCGCCTATCGCCACGACCTCGACAACACCTGGCGGCTCAGCGAGTTCGTCGGCAACCCCGAACGTCGTTTCAAGTCGGTTCATATCGCCGGTACTAACGGCAAAGGCTCTACGAGCCATATGCTGGCCGCGATCTTCCAGCAGGCCGGTTACAAAACCGGGCTCTATACCTCCCCCCACCTCAAAGACTTCCGCGAACGTATCCGTATCAACGGCGAGTTCATCGGGGAGTCCGCAGTCATCGATTTTGTCGAACGCACCAGACCGCTCACCGAAACCCTGGACGCGTCATTTTTCGAGCTCACCGTGGTCATGGCCTTCGATTACTTCGCGGAGCAACAGGTCGACATCGCTATCATAGAAGTAGGTCTCGGGGGGCGGCTCGA
This sequence comes from Puia sp., assembly GCA_035946435.1. GTDB lineage: Bacteria > Bacteroidota > Bacteroidia > Chitinophagales > Chitinophagaceae > Puia. The sequence continues at coordinate 21,109 of DASYZH010000413.1, forward strand.
TTCCACGAACATCATCACCCCCGAGCTGAGTGTCATCACCAATATCAGCTATGATCATATGAATCTCCTCGGCGACACCCTTGCGAAGATCGCCTTCGAAAAGGCCGGCATCATCAAATCCGGCGTGCCCGTCGTCATCGGGGAAACGCATCCCGAAACGGAACCCATCTTCATGGAGCGAGCCCATGAGGAGCAGGCGCCGATCCGCTTTGCCGACAAACAACACTTTATCTCGGATTGGAAATACCAGCGGCACCATCTTATTGCGGAGGTCGCTACGAGCCCCGTCGCCGACGATATACAATATTATACCCTCGATCTTTCAGGCATCTATCAAACCAAAAATTTGCTCGCTGTCCTGGAGGCCGTCCATACGTTAAGGAACAAAGGGTGGAAACTCGAACAGCAGCACGTGCTGCAAGCCCTGAAACAAGTCAAACGACTCACGGGGCTGCACGGCCGTTGGGAGATCATCCACGAACACCCCGACATCGTCCTCGACGTCGCGCATAATGAAGATGGGGTACGCCAGCTGCTGCGGCAGATCGAGGTCACCGATCACGAAGAATTGCATATCGTATTAGGCATGGTCAAAGACAAGGACGTCAGCGGCGTATTGTCCCTTCTGCCCGCACAGGCGCATTATTACTTTACCCGCGCCCGGATCCCCCGCGCGCTCCCCGAGAACGAGCTCGCCACCCAGGCAACAGCCGCCGGCCTCAAAGGACTTTCCTACCCCACCGTACCGGAAGCCCTCGCCGCCGCCAAAAGCCACGCCCGCCCCAAGGACCTGGTAGTGATCTGCGGCAGCGTCTTCGTCGTGGCGGAAGTGTAGCCGGCCGCCTCCGGCGGCCGGCCCTAGAATTTCATCAGCCCCAACTTTTGCAGCGCATAATATAACGCGGTAACATGCATGCTCTGGATGATGCCATTGGCATTCAGCAGCTCGCGGAGCTCGTCGACGGTATAGAGATAGATCTCGATCTCTTCGTTATGATCGAGCTGTTGTGCCTGCGTCCGCACCCCCCCTGTGGCCAGATAGAGATGCGCCCAGTTGCTATGCGTGCTGGGATTGGCGGACGTCCTGCACAGATATTCGATCGAAGAAAAAGTATAACCTGTCTCTTCCAGCAGCTCACGTCGTAAAGCGTCTTCGAGCGTAGCATCGTCAGGGTCCACGCAACCGCCCGGCAGTTCGTAATCTGTACGCCCGATGGCATGGCGATACTGCCGCTCCAGGATAAAGCGCCCATCCCCGGTAACCGCTACGGCGATTACCCAGTCGGGAAACTCGTAAACATAATAAGGAGAGATCAATTTTCCTTCCCGTGTCTCACAGGTATCCTTCCTCAAACTTAACCACTGTTCTCTAAACAAATATTCCTTGGAGATCGTCCTCCAGCTAAGATCTTTCATGTAAAAAATTTGGTTGCGCCACTACGGGCCTCAATGCCACCCCATCCGCTCCCGCAGCGACGTAATTTGCGCGACATGATGTCTTCCATGCCAGCTATAATTCCCCAGCAGATACCACAGCGACATGGTCTTGTCGGCCTCGGGATGATAAACGATCCGCTCCCAATCCTTCAAGTTCAGATCGCTGATCGTCGCATACCAGCGCGTATGCAAGGCATAGAGCAGCGTGATCGATACATTAATGGGGATCGTCTGCACGTCGTTCAGCAACGCCCAGGCTTTTTCCTCGTAAGGCCGGATCGCGGGTTTCTCTTCGGTAAGCCCGAGCTTGAACCGGCAATACGCGTTGATATGACTGTCCGCTACATGATGGACGAGCTGCTGCACCGTCCATCCGCCATCCCTATACGGCGTCTGCAGCTGCCCTTCGTCTAAATTCACGATGGCATTCTCCAGCAGCTGCGGCAGGAATTTGATGTCATTGAGCCATTCCTGTTTCTGATGTTCGGAAAACGGCTTGGGTTGGTAGGTACCAATGGGATAACGCGGGTCGATAGCAGGTGTGCTCATAGTTTGATATTTGTTATTTAATATCGGCCCTTCGGGTGGCGGCCCTGCAGGACCGCCTAGTCCGGCCGCAGGGCATGACCGGTCAAATGGATAAACACATCTTCCAAATTGGCCTTCTTCACCTCTTTGGGTCGTTCGAACCCACTGGCCACCAGTTTGTCGATCAGCCTGTCCGGCGACTCCATGGCGATGATCTTTCCAGAGTCGATAATGGCGACCCGATCGCACAGGATCTCCGCCTCGTCCATATAATGGGTAGTAATGATCACTGTCGTGCCCTTGCTGCGGATGTCTTTGATCAGTTCCCACAGGTTGCGCCGCGCCTGCGGGTCCAATCCCGTGGTCGGCTCGTCCAGAAAGATGATCCGCGGTTGGTTGATCAGCGTCGTCGCAATGGAGAACCGCTGTTTCTGGCCGCCACTCAGCTCTTTGAACTTGGCCTTGGCCTTGTCACGCAGATTGACCATGTCGAGAAAATCCATGGGCCGCACCTTTCGGTTATAAAGGCCACCGAACAATTCGATGAGCTCGGTGAGGTTCAGTCCGGGATAATAGCCCGAGGTCTGCAACTGCACGCCGATGATCTTCTTGATCTCGCCGGGAGCCTTATCGAGATCGAACCCATCGACCGTCACCTGCCCACTTGTCTTGTCGCGCAACGTCTCGATGATCTCCAGCGTCGTGGACTTCCCCGCGCCATTGGGTCCCAGCAGCCCGAAGATCTCCCCTTCCATAACATCAAAGCTGATACCTTTCACCGCTTGGAAATCACCGTATTTTTTTGTGAGGTTTTTGACGGAAATGATCGTTTTCGCTGTCATAGGGGGCAAATTACGGCTTAATTGCGTTTTATTTGACGAAAATCTGTGTAAAATAGATCATCCCATTGCTCCCCGAAGCAAGCCCTATGCCCGTCAATCGAAAATCGCCTTCGATATTCCGCCGGTGTCCAGGACTATGGAGCCAGCCATCCACGACTTCCCTGGCCGACATCGGCCCCGACGCGACGTTTTCGGCCGCCACATGCAGGCTGCCCAGGTGTCCGCGGATCTTCAGCATGCGGTCGTGAAAACCTTCGTGGCCAAAAGGCGTCTTGCCGCTCAGCATGTCGCGGCTATGCTGCAACGCCACCGAAGAGATAAAGGAATTACCTTCCAGCGCCGGCAGCCCGATGCGCCGGCGATGCGCATTTACCAGCCGGAGAATTTCGGCTGAGGTAGGATGTGGCGCCGGCGTGGCCACGGTCGGCCGGAAATGCGGCGCCGGGGGGTTAAATGATACCAGTGTAAGTGCCGTCAGACAAAAAATCCATTTCATGTCCCTCATCAGACAATTAATGTACCGAAATCGATAATTTCGGTGGTATGGACACGCCATTGGACAATCCCGCCTGGTCGGCGCTGACCACGGCACAGTGGTCTTTTGCGCAAGGCGCCCATCGGGCAAAACGCTATAAACCAAACATCCTGCCCTTCGCCGGCCTGGCAGCCGCAACCACCGAAGCAGCGGAAGAATTGGACGCGCTGATGGCACCCGGTGAAGCGTTCTATATCATCGGCGATCTGCCTCCGTTGCCCGCTCGCTGGCAGCCCGAGCTGGAATTGCCCTGCGCCCAGCTGCTCGCCCCAATCGACCTCCACGGCTTGCCGCAGCCACAGGAAGCCATCGTGCCACTCGGCGAAGCCGACAAAGACGACATGTACAAGCTGATCACCAGTATCCAGCCCGGCTATTATCATCCCGACACCTGCCAGCTCGGCGAGTACTTCGGCATCCGGCGAAAAGACCAGCTCATCGCCATGGCCGGTGAGCGGCTGCGGCTCACCGGCTACACCGAGCTCAGCGCCATCTGCACGCACCCAGACTATACCGGTCATGGTTACGCCCAGCAGCTCATCGCCTGGCTCTGCCGCCGGCAGACCGCAAAAGGCATCATCCCCTTTCTCCACGTGGCCCTGTCGAACGAACGTGCGCTAAGGTTGTATATCCATCTGGGATTTCGTCATCGCCGCGAGATCGTCTTCCATCGGATCCGGGTTATCGATTGAGATAACTCTCCAATTCTTCCATCATCAGCCGGCTCCCCACGAAGAAAGGCGAACGCTGATGCAATTCCGTAGGTTGGATATCGAGAATCCGTTGTTTCCCGTTCGTGGCCTTGCCGCCCGCCACCTCGGTAATAAAAGCAAAAGGATTGCACTCATACAGCAGCCGTAGTTTGCCACCGGGGCGTGAAACTGTAGCGGGATAAAGAAAGATGCCGCCTTTGATCAGGTTGCGGTGCACGTCGGATACCATCGAACCGATATAGCGCTGCGTATAGGGTCCACCGTTATCCTTCGTCTTTTTCTGACAGCAATCGATATAGGCCTTCACCCGATCGTCATATTGAAAGAAATTGCCGTGATTCACGGAATAGATCTTCCCCACTTCGGGGCACTTGATGTTGGGATGGCTCAGCGTGAATTCCCCGATGCTCGGATCGAGCGTAAACCCGTTGACACCGCGGCGCGTGGCATATACCAGCATGGTCGAGGAGCCATAGACGATATAGCCGGCGGCGACCTGGTTCCTGCCGGGCTGCAGAAAATCGGCCTTGGTACAGGGCCTGCCCTTTTCGCTGATCCGCCGGTAAACCCCGAAGATGGTGCCGATGCTCACGTTGACGTCGATATTGCCGCTGCCGTCCAGCGGATCGAACAGGCAGACATATTTCGAATTGTTGCTGATATCATCGTCGAAGACCACGCTGTCGTCGAGCTCTTCGCTGCCGATGCCCGCGCAGCTGATGCCATGCCGCAGCACGCCCATGAACTGATCGTTGGCATAGACATCCAGCTTCTTGACATCCTCGCCCTGTACGTTAACCGTACCGGAATCTCCCAGGATATCGACCAGCCCGGCCTTGTTGACTTCCACGTTGATCCGCTTTGCCGCCAGCCCGATGTCGCGCAGCAGGTTGCTGAGCTCGCCGGTGGCGTTGGGAAACATCCGAAGCTGCTGAAGGGTGAATTCATCGAGGGTGAGTACTTTCCTGTTGACGTTCATACTGAGGGATTTGGCTAACAAAAGTAAGGGCCTCTGCGCACATTTAGCGCGTTTTAGCAAATTGTCCCCCGAGAATCTACGACAACGATCCCGGCGGCCTATATTTGCACCCATGTTTAACGTTTTCAAGTTTGGTGGTGCCAGTACGGGCAGCATAGACCGTATCCGGCAGATTCCGGTCATCCTTCGCGAAACCAAAGAAAAAGGCCAACGTCTGTTAGTGGTCATTTCCGCCATGGGCAAAACCACCAATGCCCTGGAAAAGGTCGCCGAAGCGTTCTACGGCGGCCATAAAGACGAAGCTCTACGCCTCTTTGGCCAGATCAAGGACAACCACCTCACCACCGCCAAATACCTCCTCGTCCACAACTACCTGGCCGCGGAGGCCCAGCTCCGCGATTTCTTTACGGAGGTCGAGTGGCTCCTGCATGACAAACCCGTGCGGGAATACGACTATTATTATGACCAGATCGTGTGTATCGGCGAGCTGCTGAGCACCTCGATCGTCAGTGCCTTCCTCGCCGAGTCCGGCATCGGCAACCAGTGGATCGATGTCCGCGATATCTTCCGCACCGACGCCAATTTTCGCGACGCCGCCATCGAGCTGGCCGTCACGGCCGCGAAGATCAAATCCGACATCATCCCCCTTTTCGACGAGGAAGACATGGTTATTACCCAAGGGTTCATCGGTTCCACCCAGGACAATGAAAGCACCACCCTCGGCCGCGAAGGCAGCGATTATACCGCCGCCGTTTTTGCCAACCTGCTCGACGCGGGAAGCCTAACCATCTGGAAAGATGTCGAAGGGGTGATGAATGCCGATCCCAAACAATTTCCCGACGCCAGGGTCCTCCGCGAGCTCAACTACGACGAGGTCATCGAGATGGCCTATTACGGCGCACAGGTCATCCACCCCAAAACCATCAAACCGTTGGAGAACAAGGGTATCCCCCTCTTTGTAAAATGTTTTCTCGACGCCTCGCTTCCCGGTACGGTGATCCACAATTATGCGGTGAAAGGCCTTCCACCCATCATCGTCCTCAAAAAGGAACAGGTGCTGGTGCAGCTGCATTCCAAAGACTTTTCCTTTGTCGGGGAAACGGGAACGGCGAGGCTCTACGAACTTTTCGGCCGGGTGCGGATAAAACCTAACCTGATCCAAACCGGGGCCGTAAGCCTGCAGGTGTGTTTAGACGACCGGCCTGCCCGCATCGAGAAGCTGGCGCTCGAGGCGGCAAACGATTTCGACGTGCAGGTAGAACGCGGCCTCACCCTGCTCACCATCCGGCATTACGATGCGGAAACGCTCACGCGGCTCACCACCGGTTCACAAGAGCTCCTGAAGCAACAAACGCCTCAGACCGTGCAGGTGTTGATGCGGTAGCACCAGCCTCGATCACTCCGGCTTCAACCCCGGCGGGCTAGTCCTCCCCGATCATTACCGTTTGCTTGAGTTTAACCGGAACATGTGCATAGCCATGTTCGGCGGGCGACCATTGCGGCATGCGCAAAAAAGCATCCTCGATCTTCTCGTTGACGACGTCATTGCCGCCGCGGATGACTTTCGCATATACGGGCTTACCCAGCGAGTCGATCACATACTCGACCATGATGAAGGCCTTGGTCTGCCCGGCATCGAGGTATTTTGCACTTTCTTTGGCCAGATTATTCAAAAAGACCTGAAAAGCTTCATTGCCTCCCGGATACACCGGCAAATGATCCACCGAATGTGCGAGATCCTCATCGCGGATAGGATCCACCCGCTCCGGCCGTACATGCACCGGCTTCTTTCGGGCCACCGCACCGGCGGGCGCACCAGGCAAGGGTTCCAGATTGGCCACCTTGAGATTGGCCTCTGCGGGCGCCACCTCTTCCGTAACATATTCGCCCTTGCCATTGACCATCACAAAAGGCACCTCGCGGTATTTCTCGAAATAATAAAAGGCGCTCCGCATGCTCTTGGCAAAGGGCGTATATTCCGAAAAGGTCAACAGGTATTTATTGAGATAATCTACGCTTCTGGGGTTATTGAAATTCACCGGGAAGATATGAACGGGGATGAAATCCTCCCCCATGTCCTTCGCATAGGAGCAAAGGATATACAACTCTTCGATCTGCCCGTCGGTGATGGGAATACAACCCGTGGTCACACAGCTGCCATGGATAAAGATCTGACCGCCGGGCTGCGTCGAATCGCTTAGCATCCGGTCCGAAGCATTGGGGTAATTTAAGCCAAGTGAAAGATGATACTCACTTCGCGGATTGAACTCGTTGATATAATAGAACCCTTCGGGCACCTGGTAGTCGCCCTGCATTCGTTTCGGCCCCAGCGTCCCCGCCATCGCGCAGATCTTATAGGTTTTGAAGAGCTTGTACCGTTCCTGCTGCGTCGCCTTGACCCATACTTCGAGCTGACTGTCGTATTTGAACGAACGGATATATACAAAACGCGCGGGCCAAACCAGTCCTTTTTCCTTAAACTGTTTCATCAGCGTATCTTCTTTCCGATGAAGCAGGTCCCCGAGCTTCGGGCTGGCACGCTGATAGTCGATCAACCGGATCGAAGGGGCTGAATTCTGGGCAAGCAGGCTAACGGGAAGACCAAGGAGGAGACTGCCCGAAAGACCCAGCGACAGACACCCAAGGATAGCCATGCGACGGAGAGTGACAAAGTAGTGTTTAATGAACATACAGCGGGTGCGTTGGGTATCAAAAGCCGAACGCTAAAGATAGCCAAAAAAAGCAAAAAACCTGCCACTTTTGATCGCACCTACAAGTTTCCCCTTGCACCCTGTTCGCGCTCGATCGCCTCGAAAAGCGCTTTGAAATTCCCTTTCCCGAAACTTTGAGCGCCTTTGCGCTGAATGATCTCAAAAAACACGGTCGGCCTATCCTCCACGGGTTTGGTAAAGATTTGCAGCAAATAACCTTCGTCATCGCGATCCACCAGGATACCAAGCTCTTGCAATGGCCGCAGGTCCTCGTCGATCCTGCCCACCCGGTCCAGCAGGTCGGAGTAATAGGAATCGGGCACCTGCAAAAACTCCACGCCCCTGTCCCGCAGCTGCGTCACTGTGTCGACGATATCGGCGGTGGCTAGCGCCACGTGCTGTACGCCTTCCCCGTTGTAGAACTCGAGGTATTCTTCCACCTGGGATTTCTTTTTCCCTTCGGCGGGTTCGTTGATGGGGAATTTCACATATCCGTTCCCATTGCTCATAACCTTGCTCATCAGGGCGGAATATTCCGTGGAGATGTCTTTATCGTCAAACGAAAGGATATTCCGGAACCCCATCACCTTTTCATAAAAGCTCACCCAGGGATCCATCTGGTTCCAGCCCACATTGCCCACACAATGGTCGACATACAACAGCCCGGTAGACGGCGGATTATAGGCCGGCTTCCACTCCCGGAACCCCGGCATAAAAACACCGGAATAGTTCTTGCGCTCTACGAAAACATGGATCGTATCTCCATAGGTATGGATACCGCTGAGCACCACCTCCCCCGCGGCATCCATCAACACGGTGGGCTCCATACAGCTTTTCCCACCGCGGTTAGTGGTCTCCACCCAAGCGGCGGCAGCGTCGTCCACCCGCAGGGCCAGCACCCTTACTCCATCGCCATGGATGCGGGTATGTTCCGCAATAGGATGCTCGGGCCGCAGGGCTGTAGTAAACACAAAGGTCAGCTTATTTTGGCGGACGGCATAACTCACCTTTTCCTTGTTGCCCGTCTCGGGACCGCTGTAAGCCAACGCCTGAAACCCATAGGCCGATCGGTAATAATGAGCCGCCTGTTTGGCGTTCCCGACATAGAATTCAACGTAATCCGTTCCCTGCAGCGGAAGGAAGTCGCTCGCGGATGCAGGTTTACGGTTGTCCTGAACGGATGCTGTAGACATATAAATGTTTTTAATGTTTAAGTAAAAGTAAACGAAGGGTAAAAAAGGCGGCCCTAGCCACGTACGCGCGTATAATTCTCCAGGCGGAGAAACGGCAACATTCGCTTGTCGCCGAAAATCTTATGAGAGTAATCCGGTCTCATACCAACCGCCAAGGTACAAAAAAAACGAGGAATATGCAGTTTTGTCTATCTTCGGCCAATAAATCATCACCATGTTAAAAGTAGGTATCCTGGGCGGAGGTCAATTGGGGCGAATGTTGTTGCAGGCAGCAGCCAACTACCCCGTCGAGACCTACCTCATGGAAAAAGATGAGCAAAGTCCCGCAGCGCATTTGGCCCATCATTTTGTCAAGGGTGATATCCGGAATTTCGAAGAAGTTTATAGTTTCGGGAAAGGACTCGACGCCCTCACCATCGAGATCGAATCGGTGAACGATGAAGCCCTCGAAAAACTGGAAGCGGAAGGTGTGAAGATCTACCCCAAGCCGTCTGCCCTCAAGATCATCAAGAACAAGATCACCCAAAAACAATATTACGCGGAACATAGCATTCCTTCTGCGGAATTCATCATCACGCAAAGCCTGGCCGACGTCCGCAACCATCCGGAGATGCTGCCCGCCGTGCATAAGCTCGCCGTCGGTGGCTACGATGGCAAAGGCGTACACATCATCCAAACCAAAGAGGAGATCGAAAAAGGCTTCGATGCGCCCGGCGTGCTCGAGAAGCTCATCCCCGTCGACAAGGAGATCTCCCAGGTGATCGCTGTCGGCCAAAAAGGCGAAACGGCCATCTACCCGCCCGTCGACATGGTCTTCGACCAGCGCCTCAATTTGCTGGACTACCAGATCAGCCCGGCGGAACTCCCGCAAAGCGTGCTGTGGAAGCTCGAAGCGATCTCGCTACGCGTCGTAAAAGAGCTCAAAAGCCCCGGCATCTTTGCCGTCGAGCTCTTCGTGACGAAACAAGGCGATGTCTATGTCAACGAGACCGCTCCGCGTGTCCACAACAGCGGACACCATACGATAGAAGCCAATTACAGCTCCCAGTTCGACATGTTATGGCGCGTGATCCTGGGCTATCCCCTGGGGAACACCGAGGCCATCCTTCCCGGCGCGATCGTCAATCTCATCGGCGCCCCGGGCTGCAACGGTGAAGCCTATTACGAAGGGCTTGAAGAAGTGCTGCAGATGGATAATGTGTTCGTACACATCTATGGAAAGAACGACACCAAACCCGGCAGAAAAATGGGTCATGTGACCATCATCAGCCGTGAAAAGCAAGATCTCGTATACAAAGCGCACAAGATCAAGAACACCCTAAAGGTGATCACCAAGGAAGCGGCCGCAGCAGCCAAAGAAGCGCAAAAAGAACCCGTGGTCGAAATGCGGGACCGCAGTATCGGCAAATAAATACAGCAAGATGAGTACTCCCCTGGTTGGAATTATTATGGGTAGCGACAGCGACCTTACGGTCATGAAGCTTGCCGGCGATATGCTCGAAGAATTTGAGGTCCCTTTTGAATTAACCGTCGTCTCGGCCCACCGCACCCCGCTCCGCATGGTGAAATATGCCGTAGAGGCCGCCGATCGCGGGATCAGGGTGATCATCGCCGGCGCCGGCGGCGCCGCACATCTGCCGGGCATGGTCGCCTCCCTGACGGCCCTTCCGGTGATCGGCGTTCCCATCAAATCCTCCAACTCCATCGACGGCTGGGACTCTGTACTAAGTATCCTGCAAATGCCTGGTGGCGTACCCGTGGCCACCATGGCGCTCAACGGTGCTAAAAATGCCGGTATCTTCGCCGCCTCCATCATCGGCGCCTTCGATCCCCTCGTCAGCGCCAGGGTCTCCGCCTACAAAAAGAGTCTCGAACAGGAGGTGCTGCAAAAGGTGGACCGCCTTAAATCCGAAGGCTGGGGTAACGAGTTCGACAGGTAGGCTCACGGGGAATGGGTAGCCGCGCAGCGTTTTTCGATAAAATGTGTTACATTCACACTTCATTCTTAACACATCTCTTTATGAAGCCATCTGCTTGTCTTTTTTCCAGGCGTACTCTCCTGGTTCCGGCCTTGCTTATAGCATCCAGCCCCATCTTCGCCCAGCAGCAGCAATACGATTCCACCGACCACCGCGCCACCGAGATCTATAGCCCGGTGCCCCCCATCGTCACCCCTGCCGAAAAAGTTGGCAATCCGCCCTCCGATGCCGTTGTCCTGTTCGACGGCAAGAACGAAGACCAATGGGTCAAAGTATCCGACGGTTCCCCTGCGGACTGGATCGTCTCGGGTGGTATCCTCACCGTCAACAAAAAATCGGGTAACATCCAAACCAAACAAACCTTTACGAATTATCAGCTGCACCTGGAATTCCGCATCCCCAAGGACATCACCGGCAGCGATCAGGCCCGCGGCAACAGCGGTCTTTTCCTCGCCTCCACCGGCAAAGGCGACGACGGCTACGAACTGCAGATCCTCGATAATTATAACAACAAGACCTATACGAACGGCCAGGTAGGCTCCGTCTATAAACAAAGCATCCCGCTGGCCAATCCTTCCCGCAAACCGGGTGAATGGTCGAGCTACGATGTGGTCTGGACCGCACCGGTCTTCAACAGCGACGGCAGCCTCGCCTCCCCCGCCGAGGTAACGGCCTTCCTCAACGGCGTGCTCGTTCAAAATTGTTTCGTGCTCAAAGGCCAGACCCGCTATATCGGCAAACCTTACTACAAAGCGCACGGCCCCTCGCCGATCAAGCTCCAGGCGCATGGCGACAAAAGCGAGCCCATCAGCTTCCGGAACATCTGGGTCCGGCCGCTCGAACCTCTGCAATAAGATCTTCAAAAAAGCCCCGGTTGATCCGGGGCTTTTTTTATTCGCTACGAAGTGACTTGACCGGATTGCCGGCATAGACCTTGTTCTTCCACAGGTTACGCCAGGCGACGGTGAAGAAATTCTTAAGCATATATGCCTCCCGTTTTACGTTGTCTGCAACTCGAGATAATACTTCCGTTTCCGCGAGCCGAACAGCAAGTACTGGCGACGCCCGGAAACACCTGGCGCCTTTTTGACCCGGAGGCCCCGGGCATCCGTTTGGTAAAGCCTCTTGCCATGCATCAGCAGCAGCTTTGGCCCTTTGGCGTTAGCGGATGTATAGGTCAGGTACAGCTTGTCTTCAACAATCTGGTACGTGCCGCCCACTGTGTCCCTCACCTGGCCACGCGCATCGGCATGAAGATATTCGAAGGTCCCATCCGTATTGAGCGCCACCTGCTCCGAAAACTCACCGCCAATCGGAAAATTGGAAACATAAAGTCCGCTCCGGTCTTTGGTCAACGGATGCGACATCGGCGCCAACGCCTGGGGCGACGGCGCGGCCTGCGCGGGGGGAGCCGTTTGTCCCGGCTGGGCGTAGCCCGTCGTATACTGGAGAGCCTCCATCGCCCCGGCGAGATATACGAGCGGCGCATTCCAGTTGATCGCGATCTCGTTGCTGGCATAGGCCTGATCGTTATCGAGATAAGCCGTTTCGGCTTCGGTATAGGCATAGGTCTGCTGATCCTGCCGGCCCGGATTGGCGCCGCCAACCAGGAGCCCCGGAACAGGCGCTACAACCCCATCCGCAACGGATGGCCGATGATGTGGGTGCATCGGCGAATGCGTGCCGAAACCCGTGACAAAACAATAGCCCGTGGCGTTCTGGCCGAGGATATAATATAAATTCGTCAGTGCTGCATCGAGATAAGCGGGATCGTGTTTTTGCAACCAGGCATTGACAAGCAGCATTCCCTCGTTACCCGCCACCGAATTGCTGCCCCACACAAAATCACTTTTCGACTCCCCGATCACGGTATGAAAAGCCGTGCCGGCAAGCTTCCTGACATAGTTATCGGCCATGATCAGCAATCCCTGCCTCACGCTGTCGAGCATGGGCCGCAGCCCGGCCGGAATGGCAGCTGCATGCCGCAACAGCGAATAATCGCCCATCATCGCCACATAGGCCCAGGAAGGCAACGATACGGAAATACCGTAATAGTCATGGACAGTCGCGGCATAAGAAGCATCCCCCGTAGTGACGAGCAGCTCCGAGGCCGCCCAGAATCGTTCGTCGTTAAAGAATCTGTCGCCATACGCGCCGGTGGTGATCGCCGGCTTATAGCGCCTGTTCAGGACCTCCTGGTCATAGACACTGTCAGGATAGTTGCGCGCCCACTGCCATGCATGGACGGCAGCGCGCTCACATGAATCCGCCAAACCGGGCAACTGCGTGGCGAACCGGCGGAAGATGCGCGCCGCCTGTGCCGTCACTGCTGCAAAATCCAGCGTCGCGGCAGTACCCTTTTGCACTACATAACGCGGCGCCCTGGTAACACCGGGCATCACCATGCCGTCGAATGCGGCATTGGTGCACTTATGATAAACGCCGCCATCGGCCGGGTCCTGCATAAGCAGCATCCAGCGGAGATTGTACAACGCTTCATTGAGGACATCGGGAATGGTGCCCTGGGTGACGCCCGCCGCCGGCGGAATATTCGTATGAAGCGTGTCGAAATAACCCGAAAAGTCTTCATAGGCATCGAGGAGGGTGCCCATCGTGATCCCGGAGTTGACGATATACTTGTTGTAGTCGCCGGCATCGTACCAGCCTCCGGTAGCCGGGATCACCGTACCCTCGGGCCGCCCCGCGTCTGCCGCTGAAGCGTGGACCAGCACCTGAACATCGGGATGCCCCGCGGGCCGCGCCCATTTATCGGCATAGGTCGCCGTAAGCGCCATCGCAGAACGTTGATAATAATAACCTTTGAGCGCTGCCGCGGTGAGCGGCGAGAATACGCCCGAGCCGATCGCAAACGGATAAGAATTCTGGAAACCCGGGATTACCACGCGATAGATGCCGGGACGATGCAGGCCGCTAAAATCGGCGATCCGCGTGCTTAATGAAGAATTGGCCGAAGAAAGCACAGGCCCCAGCCGTCCAAAGAACACGGTGTCGACATGCTCCGACCAGGAAGTGGTGCTGGCACCTACTGTAACGATAAAAAATACGTCTTTTGCCGCCGGCCGGTCAATGACTGCATATTTGGGGGCATCGGGATAAAAACCCAGCTGATTGACGGCGATTGCGGCGGGAGGTATCGCCGGCTGCGAAAAACAGGGAAGCCGGCAAAGGGCAAGGAGGCTTAAAACCAACAAAATGCGCATGGATTGACGATTGATTATTTGCAGGAGATTGGGCGGTTTTGGTCCGAAGATACGGAATGAATAATTTCTTGGGAAACGTGATAATTTTCCGTAATTTGAATTTATCACCACAAAAACAGGCAGTATGAAAAAAGTCTCCGACATTCTTTCCCACAAAGGGTCTCGAATCACCTCCGTTACACCTCAAACTACGGTTCTGGACGCTCTCAGGATCATGGCGGATCAAAATATCGGTTCCGTACTCGTGACGGAAGGCAACCATTATTTTGGGATAATGACGGAAAGGGATTATTCCCGAAAGGTCATCCTCAAAGGCAAATCTTCCACCGATACCCCCGTGTCGGAGATCATGTCCAAAGACTTTCCCGTCGTAACGCCCAATGATAGCGTCGATTACTGCATGGAGCTGATGTCGGACAAGAATATTCGCTACCTGCCGGTGTTCCAGCAGGAACAGCTATGCGGGATCATTTCTATCAACGATGTGGTCCGCGAGACGATCCTGACGCACGAAGAAACGATCACCCATCTCAAAGACTATCTGCATTCGGGAATTTGAAATACTTGTCCAGCAAAGCCATCAACCGCTGCTGATTCAACGGCTTGTTCTCGAATCCCGATACCTCGGGAATAGCTTTTGTCCGGAGCTCGTCGTCCGGGTTGAGCGATGTTGTGAGCATGATGAGTACGATATCGGCCTTGCGATCCGCCGGTAACAAGCGATACCGTTGCAGGAACTCCCAGCCATCCATGGCCGGCATATTGATATCCAGGAAGATCAGGTCAGGACGCGGCGACCCTCCCTCGCCGCAGGAATGGAGATAATCCAGCGCCTCCTGGCCACCTTGGGCAACACGAATCTCCCGGGCACAGCCCGCCTGCTCCAGGGTAAGCCTGTTGAGAAAATTGGTAGGCTCATCGTCATCAATGAGAAGAATACAATTCAGCTTCACGGCCATAACATAAATGTATAAATTTCCCTCCGTATTATTCACGAGCGATTAACCAGATATGCCTTGGGAATAGTGTAATTTTGACATACAAAGGCTTCTAAGTACATATGGCTGAAACACTTCAACGGGATGAGACGATAGTACGCGACATCATCGACACGGCCCGGGCGCTCTTCAGGAAGTCCGGGTTCAAAAAAACAACCATGGGCGACATTGCCCGCAGCATGGGCAGGGCCAAGAGTTCCCTCTACTATTACTATCCCGGCAAGGAAGACATCTTCGAGGCAGTGATCCATGCCGAAATGGACGAACTGCTGGACAATATCCGCCAGGCGATCGCCAAAGCTACCACCTCCAAAGAAAAGCTCATCGCCTATTGCCGTTGCCGCCTCGAAAAGCTCAACGAGCTCTGTAATTTAAGCGATGCCCTGAAATCCGAGATCGTCGAGCTCGAGTGTCTCGTGGCCGGACTCAAACGCCAGTTCGATACCACCCAGGTAGCCCTGGTCAAAAAGATCCTGGAAGAAGGCGTCCACAACGGTGAGTTCAAGAAGATCCCGGGCGACAATATAGAGCTGATCGCTTACCTCATGGTCAGCAGTTTCCGCGGACTCGCAGTGCCCCTGATGGTCAACCAGAACCAAAGCCCGCGGCTCGATCTGCAAATCGACTCCATCGTAGATATCATGGTAGAAGGAATTGGGCGCTAACGGCATCGATCCAGCGATTTACCAGATTCTGGAACCAGCCTACCCGTTCGAACATAATCGTAAATAGCCATATCCCCGCGATCCCGCAGCAGATGCCTGCCAGCACATCCAGTACGTAGTGATGACTGGTATAGACCGCCGCAAACCAGATGCCTGCCATGATCAGCGCGAACAAGGCATTCCACCAGCCCATCTCATAACGGATGCCGTAATAGAGCACCACCAGCGGATAGGCCGAATGCAGTGAAGGCATGGCCGCAAAGACATTGCTGCTCTTGGAATACAGCGCCGCAAAGACATGTACATGAAAGATTGCATCCCAGCGACCCAGCCCGGCCGTATTGCCCGGCGTATGCGGATTGAAGACAAAACCATATTGCTCTACGTACCATGGCGGCGCGGCGGGGTATACATAGTAGATCACAAAACCTATGAGATTGACCAGTAAAAAGCTCAACGAAAAACGGAAAAAAGCTTCCTTGTCGTGATAGAACAAAAATGCGGCAAAGGCCAGCGGCAGCGGTATCCAGCACAAATAGAAACAACCCGAGGCCACATCCAGAAAGAAATTCTGGTGTTCCAGCCAGAACTCATTGGGCGTACGCCGGATCCCATCGCTCCCTTTGCTCCCGAAAAGGTTCATCTCGAGCTGGTAGATATCCTTGATATGTACGCTATGATACCGGTAATTAGGGAATGCCTTCATGGAATCGAACAGTATCCAAAAGACGATAAAGACGGTAAAGGCAAGAATGAACCGCCGTGTAGGCCCGGACAAATAAAACAAGCTATTGAAGAGAACTACCAGGAACACCTGATCGCTTTTGAAGCCGATAAGCCAGCTGCTCATCAGCAGATAGGCCAGGGAAAGCCCGGTGGCGACCGACGCCGTACGCAGAGTTAGCTTCAATATTAAACTTTTAACCGTTCGACCAATTCTTTGCCATTCTGAGCATCTACCCCTTTCAGCTCCAGGTATTTCACATTGGGGGACCAAAAGCTACCGCCCGGATCGATTCGAATATATACCCTGTTCAGAATGGCCTGACGATTGTTAATGGTGACGAATACGTGCTGCCTGTTATCCCCGGACCATTTCATCAGGTACATCGGCACCTTTTTGTAAGATACGAAACGTAATTCATAAACGCCGTTACCCAGGTCTTTTTCATGAAGCCCATAGGCAAAATGGCGCTGAAGCCAGGAGAGGTCCTCGCGCTGCCGCTGCTCGGTATACCGGATCCACAGGACCTTCACGGGCTCGTCCCTATCGAGAACACCATCCTGCTGATTCAATTCACAGATGATGGTATTGACATTAGGTGTCCGCTGCAGATAAAAAAGCGAGTTGGTATTCGCCGGGGGCACGGGGAACGTATCCACGGGATCGGTGACCACCACGGGGCGCGGATGCAGGGTTCCGGGCGGGGCCAGCGAAGCAGCCCTGGTAGCAGGCTGGGCCGTACCCGGCAGGGCGGACAATGCGGCCAGCAGCAGCACGATCGTTGCACCCGGTAACGACGAACGCTTGGCAGCGCCATTCGAGGCGTTTGAGGCATTTGAGGCCGAAGGCGTGGCCGTGGAAGTTGCCGTTTGGCCCGTAGTCGAGGACGTTGCAGGTTGTCCCGTGGCCGGCGGGTTTCCAGCCACGGTCTTGGCCCCCTCCAGTGCCGCCGCTCTGGCCTCGAGGGTCTTGCGCGCGCCACGCAACCTGCCGATTGCCGT
Source organism: Puia sp. (assembly GCA_035946435.1). GTDB lineage: Bacteria > Bacteroidota > Bacteroidia > Chitinophagales > Chitinophagaceae > Puia. Next base: position 38,635 of record DASYZH010000413.1, read on the forward strand.
GAAATTCGCCAGGAAAGCCATAATGGTGATCGGGATCGTAAAGATCGAGATCGTCTCGAAAACAGGGAAATTGCTACCCGGCCAGGCGATCTTATAATCCCCGCCCATCCAGCGCGAAGCTACGCCGCAGGCCAGGGCGCTGACACCGATGATGATCACCCGCTCCGGCCGCTGCATCAGCCCATCCTTACATTCGATGCCCAACCCTTCCGCCCGGGCACGCGTATAGCTCACCATCATGCTGCCGATCAACCCGATGAAGGCAAAGAGGCTGCTCATGAAGTAGTGATGTGCGACCAGGTAATAGCAGATCCCCAGGAAAAGGATCAGCTCGCTGTAGCGATCAAGTACAGAGTCGTAAAGTGCGCCAAAAGGCGAGCTCATGTTGCCCAGCCGGGCCACCTGCCCATCCAGCATGTCGAACAGCCCGGCAAAAAGGATGAGCGCACCCGCCCAGCCCACATAGCTCAGATCGCCGCGCCGCCCTTCCTCGGCCCCGCAAATAAAGATCACCGCTACACCGATATTCAGTACCAGTCCAATGGTGGTAACCATATTGGGAGTAAGTCCCAGCCGGATCAGCACCCGCACCAGCGGGTTGATGACCTTATAGATCCCTAACTGTAATTTCTTTCTCGTACTCATTGGTCAGTATTCCGTCGAATTCTGAATACAATTGGCAAATGTAGGTTTAAAAATCGAATTTAGTACGCACCCGGATACCCCACTTGGCAATGTCCGGATGGTCCAGGTACGTGAATCGCTTGATAAAATCGACCCGCACCAGTTTAAAGATATTCGCAATGGCAAAGCCCCCTTCGATATAGGGTGTCCTGCTTAGCGAATAGGTCTCTATCTGCCCGTTCGTATACGGAAATTTCACCTGGTCCGGATTCCTGCTTGGATCATTCTCGGTCCGCAACCCGCCGAACAGGATCTTTGCCTCGACCACCTCCCGCCATTTCAGCTTCTTTAAGAACGGGATCTTGTTAAAAAAGAACCCGTTGAAATAGTGATCGATATACGCAGTCGCATAGTGGTCGCTCACGAACTCGAGGAAGTTCATCAGGTTATACGACTGAAGCTGATACGCGTAGGTCTGGTTCGCATGGTGGATATCCGCCAGCGGGAAAGGCACTTTACCGATAATGTAGCCGAAATCACCGGTAATATCGGTGTACCCCAGGAATGACTCATAGAACCGTTTGTAAATATTGAAATCGATGTTCTGATACGTATACTGTCCGCGGAACAGGCCCGAGACACCTGTGGTCCAGCGAAGATCGAAGATGGGGTATTTATTGATGATCGGTACCCGGTACAGCTTCCCGATATAGAACTGCTCATGCGGCGCCCAGCGGATCTCGCCCGAGATCTCGCTCGTCGTCAGCTGCCGGATGGTATCGATGCCGCCATTATTGAACTTCACATAGCTTATCGAACCGGCCGGGGTCTGCTCCCACCACCGGTACCCGAGATACCAGGAGAAATGACTCGGGTATTCATGTACGTAGTTGATCCGGAAGTTATTGTTATACGTCCACTTATCGTTATTCCCACGTTTGAAGGACAACAAGAAGTTATCTTCCTGTACGAATTGGAGCTGCTGCCCCGGGATAGCCGTCTCTTTCTGGTAGGAGACCCGCACGTATTCTTGCGGGAAACTGTAGATCGATTTATTGTTGATCGAATAGGTGCCGCTTACAAAATACTTCCATTTCTGGTCTTTGAAACCATAAGCCCCATACGCCTCCGTATAAAACCGGTTGCTGAAATGCGTGGTCGTCCGCCCTCCCAGCCTCAACCGGAAGCCTTCCACGGGATTGAAACTGTAAAAGGTGCTGGCAGGACCGATCTCTACCGGGCCGGCCTGTTTATACCCTGCGATCAAAAAGGTCGACCAGTCCATCAGCCGGCGGAACGACTTCATATGTTTCAAACTGTCCACGTTCGCGTAGACCTTACCCTCGAACTTTGTCAACGTATCCGGCCGATGCGCAACCCAAAAACTGTCCGGCTTGCTTTCCGCACTATCCGTCGTCACCGTCGCCGGCCCCTTAAAAACACTATCCGGTACGGGCTTATTAGTCGTAAAGTTCAGATAGGTGACCTCCCGCTCCCCATATAGCCCCGTCCCCGACTTGTTCACGCCAAAGTCCCCCAGCACATCGCTTTTGGTCAACAGATACCTGCCATCCGCCTGGCGCGTAAAGTCCTGGTTGATGTTCATCCCCCGGACAAAATTGAAGTTGATACTTTTGCTTACCAGCAACCGCAGCTTCTGAATGGCGTAGTGTCCGTCCAGCGTGATCCACATGGTTCCCCGGAAAAGCAGGTCCTCGGCGTTGCGCGGCCGGAAGCTCAGCCGGATCAGCTTCTGGCTGTCGACCTGCACCGTATCCTCGATGAAATACATGTAAAAGGCCGGCGCCGTCTCCGCAATGGGGCTAAGGAACAAGTTGGTGAAAACGGAGATATTATTGTCGTAGACATTGAAGTCCTGGTAAAGCCGGTTAAGATACATGCTGATCCCCTTCATGTCGATCAGCTCCCCATAATCCACATTCTTCTTTCCCGTGATAATGGACTTCGTCTTTTCCGGGCTCTTACGGTAATAGTTATCGGAATAGGTCTCTTCGAGATACACCGGACTCAGCCGGCGCCCCTCCAGCTTGGTGGTATCGCTGTTCTCGACCAGGAAGTGATACGGTTTCAGAATGCTGTTTTTCGTTATCTTGTCGTTAACCTTGTCCACCGAGACCACCAGTTTCTCGTATTTCTGGTATGTTGCGTACTCGTAGGCTTCCATCCGGTTTTGGTGCTTGTGATCGATCACCTCGCGGATCAGCTCTACGGCGGGGTTCCCCTTGTTACGATAGCGTTGTTTTTTGTTCCTCACCAGGGCGCTCTGCAGCTGCTGCGTCTGGCGGGACAGCGAAAAAACCACCTCGCGGGCGGGAATGGAATCGAGATGCAGGGTCATGGGGGCATAGCCTACACTCGTAACGGTAACTGTGACGGCACGCTGTGTCATGGGAATACGAAAATGGCCTTCGCCATTACTACGGGCGCCGCCGCGTAACCCTTTAACGGAGATACTGGCATTGGTAATAACCGCCTGCGTTGCGGAGTCGCGTACCGATCCATGAAGGGTCACCTCCTGGGCGGTGCTGCGCCATGCTGTCGCCATGGTTAAAAAAAACAAGATCCAGGCTTTAAAACTAGTTCCAATCTTTATCATCTACTGTCTATTATTTAAAAACAAATCTTTTCTGCAGCGGGTAATTGTAGCAAATGGCTACCATCACGGCTGTTATAACCTTGGCAAACATATCTTTGATCCCTGTAAAATGCGCAAATAGCCATAGTCCGGATACATTCAGCAAAAAATTGCCGATCCAGACCAGTACATAGCGGTTGACCTGAGCCGCCCATTCCCGTTCCTGCGCGTTGAACACCCAATTCCGGCTGACCAGGAAATGCGTGGCCCCCCCACATAGCGTTCCCGTGGCCCCGGCAGCCACTATGGGCATGCCGGCAAAATGCAACAACAGGTAGGTCAGCCCGAAGTCGACGCCGGTAGCCAGGATGGAGGCAATTTGAGCTTTTGTAAAGGTGTGCATACTACCATAGGTTAAACAAGCGCTATCGCCCAAAGTTGCTAGCGCGCAAAGAATACGACGATCTGCAGCAGGACGTTGGCGTACAACCCGGCCAGCATATCGTCCATCATTACGCCCCAGCCCCCGCCAATCTCTTCCATTCTACGGATATAGAGTGGTTTAGCGATATCGAAAAACCGGAACAATACCAGGCCCGTGAGCAACAGTGGCCAGCGGTCCGGAATTCCACATAGGGTAAGACACATCCCTGCCACTTCATCTATAACAATCCGATAGCTGTCTTCCCCCCATTCCCGTTCCATTTTTCCGGCGGCCCAGGCCCCGATCACCGTAATCCCCGTCGTGATCAGCAGCTGTAGCCATAAAAACCCATTTCCACCCCTCCAGGAAAAATACCAGGCTACACAGCATACGACAGCGGCAACGGTGCCCCCACCCTTTGGTGTATAGCCTATTCCCAGACAAGTGGAAATGAGTCTATAGATCAACCACATCAGGCGGTGATTTCCTCTTCCGCGTAAGTGAGTCCTTCCGGATTCACCAGCTCCTCGCCCATGAGCTTACGGAGCGCATTCTGTAAGATCGTCAATTGCTTGAAGATGTCGTGCTCGGGCCGGAAACCGGGGGCGTGCTGAGGAGATTTGAAATAAAACGACAGCCATTCCTGTACGCCGCTCAGACCCGCCCGCTTGGCCAGATCGCCGAATAACGCGAGATCCAGTACCAGGGGAGCCGCCAAAATACTATCCCGGCAAAGGAAATTGATCTTGATCTGCATCGAATAACCCAGCCAGCCGAAGATGTCGATGTTATCCCAGGATTCCTTGTTATCCCCGTGCGGCGGATAATAATTGATCCGGATCTTATGATACAGATCGCTGTACAACTCGGGGCTCAGGTCCGGCCGAAGAATGTCCTCGAGGACACTCAGCTTGGACACCTCTTTGGTACGGAAATTATCCGGCTCATCGAGCACATAGCCGTCCCGGTTACCCAGGATATTCGTTGAGAACCAGCCTTTAACGCCAAGGGCACGGGCCTGCAAACCAGGCGCGAGGATCGTTTTCATCAGGGTCTGGCCGGTCTTGAAATCCTTCCCGCCAATAGGTGTACCCGTCTTTTTCGCCAGCTCCACGATCGCGGGAATATCCACCGTCAGGTTAGGAGCTCCGTTGAGGAAGGGAATACCCATCCTGACAGCCGCATACGCGTAGATCATAGACGGCGCTATCCGGGGATCGTTCTCCTTCAAGCCCTTTTCAAATGCAGGCAGGCTCTCATGCACATCGGCAACTTCCGTATACTTCTCGGTACTTCCGCACCATACCAGCACGATCCGGTCACAACCGCGGGTGTCCTGGAACCGGGCGATATCTTCCATCAGCGCCTCTGCCAACATGAATTTATTGGCAGCGCTTTTAACATGCGTGCCGTCCAGATTCTTGATATAAGCCTTGTCGAAAACCGCCTTCATCGGCTTGATGGCCTCCAGCTCGGGCCGCAAAGCCTGCAGCATGCCCGCCTCCAGCACCCTGGCACGGCTGGCCGCTTCATATACATTCTCTTCATATACATCCCATCCGCCGAATACTATGTCCTGTAAATTCGCAAGCGGAACAAAATCCTTGATCTTGGGGTAATTGTCTCCCGTCTTCCGGTTCAAATGAATATTGCCCATCTGGGTGAGTGAGCCTATGGGCTGCGCAATTCCTTTCTTAATGGCTTCCACTCCTGCTATAAGTGTCGTAGCCACAGCTCCCATGCCGGGTAGGAGCACTCCTAACCTGCCTGACGCTTCTTTTACTTCCATGTTCGATGATGTTTTAAAGTGTTGAATAAATGCAGAGTTGTATAGAGTTGTCTAAGAGTTGAATGAACAAAATTATCAAAATAAACAGTTTTCGAACAAAATTGTTTATTGGTCGAAAATTAAATCTTTGCCACAGGCGGGTGACACACAGTCGGTTGCAGCGGCAAATTTAGCTCCCGGGGGTCGGCGAAGATAGTTAAAGTCGGTGAACCGGGCTTTTTGGGGGATGAACCGCCAGATAATCCGGTTAAGTTTGCTAAACCGTTAGCTTCCGGTCACGGGCGATGTTCTTCCACTCGCCCGTGACCCGCCCGTCCTCGACCGTATAGGCCCGGTCGTAAAGGGCGACGGTCGGACATACGTGAAACGGAACACCATATAATATATCTCCGATCCGCACGGCCTGCCCGGCACCTGCGTCCAGCACCAGGTGCTCCTCACTTTGCCCCACGGGGCGCAGCCCCTGGACATTCAAAAAACTTACCCGTTTCGCGATCTCGTTCTCCGCAGCAATGGATTTATGCCCCAGGTCGGTACACACCCGGTTGTCGCCCCGAAGCGAGATCACCCGGCTGACAACCAGCGCCGCCGGCTTAAACGGCTGGCCGGGAAATTGATCCGCATACCCTTTGTCCCAGTAGACAAAGGTCCCCGGGCTACATTGGACGGCGGGGTTCTGCGCATGGACCGGGAATGTAGGTGACCCACCGGCAATCACCGGCACGGCCGGCCCACCCAGGTTCTCCCGCAACGCCCACACCCCCGCAAAAGCCGCATCGACTTTCGCCGCCATCGCCGCAGGGTCGGCATCGCGGATATGGCCATCATAGGCATGCAACCCTACGGGAGTGATCCCCTGCAGGCCCGCCGCCAACTCCCATAGCCGTTCCGCAACTGCGCCAGGCGCAATACCGGTGCGATCCATCCCGACGTTAATGTCCAGCCACACGGGTACATTGCCCCCCGCAGCTATATAGACCTCCGCCATGGCACGGGTCGCTGCTTCATTATCGATCAAACATGAAAATTTAGTCCCCGGATACCTGCGGATCAGCTCAACCAGCCGGACCGCCTTAGGGCCAATGGGCTGATAAGCCAGCAGCACGTCGGGCGCACCCTCCATCGCCAGCATCTCTGCCTCCGCTATGGTCGCACATTTGAACTGTCTCACGCCGGCTTCCAGCAGCATCCGCGTCACCGCCGGTGATTTATGGGTCTTCACATGCGGCCGCAGCCGCGCCGGATCGCCCACAAGGGCAACAGCATTGTGGATATTCTCGCGTACGCGATCGGGATAGACCACCAGTGCAGGCGTATCCAGCTGTGCGATATTGTCAATGGTATACCAGAGGGCCATATTAATGTAATTCAAAGATCATTTCAATTTCAACTGGTATATTACCAGGCAATGATCCCATCCCCACTGCGCTGCGCACGCCTATTCCGTCGTCCGGACCCCAGATCTGCGCAAACAGCTCACTGCTGCCATTGATCACATATGGATGACGCTCGAACTCGGGAGTGCAATTCACCATCCCCAGGGTCTTGATCACGCGTTTCACCTTGTCGAGACTGCCAAGATACCCGCGCACCGTAGCGAGGATGGCCAGACCAACCTGGCGGGCCGCCAGCTTTCCCTGCTCGGCATCGAGCGATTCACCGACACGACCGACGATCAGCGTCGTATCGTCGCGGAGAGGGCCATGACCGGATACGTATAGATATTTACCGTCTTGC
>DASYZH010000414.1:0-51252 GCA_035946435.1 Puia sp.
GGCTGCTGCCGAACAGCGCGAGGGTAGGGATACCCGAAACCCAGGCCATATGCATAAGACCCGAATCCTCGGATAGGACCATTGTCGCCCGCTGCAGGATCTCGAATGCCTCCACGGGAGTGGTCCGCCCCACCAGGTCGAACAGGCTTTCGCCCAACGCCTCCTTCAAGCGTTCTCTTTTTTTATCGATAAAAGCAGTGCCGAGCACCAGGAACCGCGTTGCCGGCCTCCGCTCCAGCCACCGCCACGCAAAGTCGACATAGTTTTGGATCGGCCAATTGCGGGTGGCGTTCAGCCCCGCCGGATTCAACACCACCAGCTCATCCGAACCGTTCCAGCCGGCCTCCCTTAACAACCGGAGTCCCTTATCTCCGCCCTTCAATCTGAAAGCCGTATCCAGCACACATTTTCCCAGGCCTACCGCCTCGATGGTCAGCCTCGTCCTTTCACCCGCGGCGATGGGTGAACGCTTGTCGAATACGGACCAGGCCTTTGGTCTCAACACCCTTCTTATGATCTCGCTGTACCGGTTGTTTTGCAGATCGATGACGACATCATACCGCCGCAGCAACAGCCGGGGCAACTTCAACAAGGCCAGCACAAAGATCAGCTTCTGACGCCGGCCGCCGCCAATGGAATAGATCCTGTCGAACAGATCGATGTTCCTGGGGATCGGGTCCGTTTCCACCCGGGTGAGCAGGTCCAGCTTAACCGAAGAGGGCAGCGAACGACGGAGATGCTGCAAATAGGGTAGGGTGATCATCACATCGCCCATGGCCTGGGTGCGTATGGCCAGGATGCGCTTTGGAGCGCTTTTGTCCCGCCAGGCTTTCGCCGGATTAGTTTCCCGCATAGGTGGCTGATATTTTGTAAAGATATAAGTTGCTTCCTTTTTCAATGGCCCCCTCTCTTTCGTCGAAGAGCTCTACATGATAGGCCGAAAACAAGTTGGGATCGATCCCGGTTAACATCTGCGGGTTATGCATGGAGACCATGTATACGGCATCTGTTCCTTCCCTGGCGAAAAGCGCGGCCAGGCCACTGGAATACCGGTAAGGGTTTTTCAGGAGCGCTACCATTTCACTGTTCCATACGACAAACGATTTCTCCTTTTGCAGGTCTACACAATAGATCGGTTTATTCATAAAAGCGGCATAGGCATTCATGGTCCAATAATCGGTAACCAATTGCCTGCCGGGGGGCACTTCCCCTGTGAGTGTTTTAATTTGATCGAGATTGGAGAAAGGAAATCGCAGGGTTTCTACGAAGACAAAAACACCGGCTACGACCTGGAAGCTCAATAGGACAATGATCAGTCGTGTCTTCCCTGCCGTCAGCGAGGTTTCATAACAAAACAGCCATACGGCTGCGAAAAATGCGATAAAGAGAAAACCGGCATGCCGGGCGCTGCCCAGGGTAAAGCTGGTGATCGAGACCACGCAACTTATGAGCAGGTTCGCGCCGAACAACGCCACGCATTTGCGATTGGGCCATAACAGCCAGAAGATCGACGCGATCAGCGCCAGGGAAAGTAAAGGCTGGAAATACCGGATCACGCCATGCATCCCCTCCTCATCCAGTAAGAACTGGGTGTTCCAAAAGTGGTAATCCCACCAGGCCGGGAGGGGTACAAAGGCACGCAATGGGGTATTGATAAAGGGTTTGATGGCAAGCACGTGGGCACTGTCCTGGAAATCGACCTTCAAGGCGCTATCTGGTGGAGGGTAGATGGATCGCAATGCCAGCACTACGAATACCAGGCCGATGAGCACATCGAACAGCAGGTACAGATTTTTTTGTCGTCGTTCCCTTTGCAGCAAAAGATGGTAGACGTGCAGGCTACAAGCCAGTATCATCGCGATAAGATGGATATTGAAAAGCAGATAGAGCAGGACCAGGTACAGGACACGCTGAAAAGGAAAACGACGCCGGATGATCAGGCATAGAAGGCAAACAAGCAGAACACCGATGCCGTAATTCCTGCTGAAAACCGCATATTCGAAAAGAAAATAGTACCCAAAGGGGATCAATACTTTTAGGATCACCGGGAACGGAGAACAAAATAAGACCAGGTAGATCACCGTGCAGGCGATCACCCACTGGACTGCCTGCATCCAGCCCACCTGGTGGGTGAACCTGCTGATGATCCATAGCAGGGTATACCATCCGGGCGGATGGCCCTCATAGCGGGAATGGGCCAGGAGATCGCCGAAGCTGCCACTGCTTTTGGCGATATTCCAGGAATGCACCTCGTCGCTCCAGGGCACATGATGCAGCATGGACCAGGCTGAAAGCACCGCGTAGACGGCGAACACGACCAGGAGCAATCGATTATTCCGCATGATGATCATAATGATAATAGGGATTTCGTCCGAGCCCGATCACCCACAAAGATTTGAATGCCGGTTTCACCATCACGAAATCTCCCGCCATCAAAAAACCCAGCAGGTTACCCGTTAGCGACCAAAGCAGCCGAGACCGCCTGCAATGGCGAAGGGCCTTGACGGTGCCGATAAAAAGATCCAGTGCCAAAGCCCGCCGCAGATACTGAACAGGCCGTTGGATCCGGTTGACCGGCGTCTTATGGTGGTAGACAAAGGCGGTTGTAAGGATATGGACACCACCCCCGGGAAACCCGAGACAAACCCCATAATTATCCCCGATCCCATACCGGTCCAGCCGCTCATCGAAAGGGGACTGCAACAGCCAGTCTCTCCTGACCAACGCGGCTCCGAGAGTATATATCGGGACGACGCAACTCTCGCCCGAAAAATCGGTGAGGACGGGCCAGCCCGACCTGGCAATATGATTGCCCTTGGATAAATAGTATTTCCGGATCCTGTTTGCCAAAACGTTACGCCCCCTATATTGGATCTCACCCCAGTACCCCAGGCCAAACACAAATTTCCAAAGCAGCAAGCCGGAAGATCGCACAGGATAGCTGCCCTGCCAAACCTCACCCTCTTTTTGCAGGAACAACCCCGAAACGGCCCCTGTTTCTGGTCTCGCGGCCGCATGTCCCATGAGTTGATACAGATAGTTCGGGGGAACTTCCACATCGTCATCGCAAAGAAATATCCACTCCGTTTCCGCTCTTCGAATGCCGATATTGCGTTGGACACACACCGATTTCTCGGCGGCAAGATAACTGATCTTTAACGAAGGAAAGCCCGCACGATCCTCCGCGGTAAGTCTGTCTTCGCCGGAGTCCACGATAATCACGGCTGCAATAGGATAGGTAGAAACAGCCAGGTTGGCCAATAGGGACAAAAGACGCTCCTTCCTGTTGCAGGTTGGAATCACAACCGTAACACTATATGTATTATTCAAATATAATATATGTTATTGATGATCATACTCCTAGTCATAACGCATAAATAGATGCGAGGCGTTGCCTGGATGGGACAGGTAGGGCAGCATCCCGGCAATTTTGGTCTCCGGGCATCCTTTGCCAAAAAAGCGCCGTTTGTTCTATCGGATGCAAAACTGCTCCTAAAATCGTTAGAAATGTATTTACCGGATTCTTCCCTGCTAACCAATATTACGGTACAGGGACACACCAGACTCGGTGATATCCTGTTCGAAAAAAAATATATCACGATCCGTAATTTGGAGAACAGGCTTTACACAGATGCGGAGCTCACCAGGCTCCCCGACCTGCCCGCTGAACACCCCCATTACAAGGAATGGCAGCTCAGGAAACGAATGTTACGCAAGTTATGCCGCTACCTGGGCAAACGACGCGGCGCCACCGAGATCCTCGAGATCGGCTGTGGCAACGGCTGGCTGGCTCATCACCTTGCCGAAACACCGGGAACCCTGGTCACAGGCCTCGATATCAACTTCACCGAACTGCAACAGGCCGCCCGCGTCTTCAGCGGCGACCCCAACCTCTGTTTTGTACACGGCGACATCCGCTCCGGCATACTCGCAGGCCGGCGTTTCGATGTCATCATCTTCGCGGCCTCCATCGAATATTTTCCTTCGCTCAAAAGGATCATGCTCACCTGCATGGAATACCTCAACGCAGGCGGCGAGATCCATATCGTCGACACCCGCTTCTATCGCGTTACCCAGATCGAATGGGCGAGGAAAAGGACGCTGGCCTATTACAGCTCGTTCGGTTATCCGGAGATGGCCGATCAGCATTTTCACTTTACTCTAAACGACCTTAAATCCTTTCACTATTCTATTCTGTACGACCCGGATGCGGTCCGCTACAGATTCGTAAAAAACAAGAGTCTGTGTCACTGGATCCGTGTCAGAAACAATTGATGGCTATGAACAAAGTTTTTTTTTCCCATTCGTATTTCATGCGGTATGATCCCAAACAATGGGCTACCGGTTCCCCATATCCGCCGCTGGCCACCATCGGCGCCGCCGCTCTCCTGCGCGAAAAAGGATTCTCTGTCTCGCTTTTCGATACGATGTTTGTCGATAGCCCGGAGGAGTTGACTCCGCGGCTTCTGGCGGAGCGGCCGGATTTCTTCGTCGTCTACGACGACGGCTTCAACTACCTCACCAAGATGTGCCTCACGAATATGCGCGATGCCGCATATCGCATGATCCAGCTAGCCCGCCGTCAGGGCGCCATTGTCATCGTCTCCAGTTCCGATTCTACCGACCACTACCGTGAATATCTCGAACGCGGCGCGGATTTTATCCTGCTGGGCGAAGGGGAACAAACCCTGCTGGATATCGTGACCGCCATCAGCGATGGCAAAGAAGACTACATGCAGATCCCCGGCCTGGCCTTCCTCCAAAACGGCCACGCGGTCCGCACCGCCGCCCGGAAAGTAATGAAGGATCTCGACAGCCTTCCCCTTCCCGCCTGGGACCTCGTGGATATCCCGGCTTACCGGGAAATTTGGCTGCAACACCACGGCTATTTCTCACTCAATATCAGCACCACCCGCGGCTGCCCGTTCAAATGCAACTGGTGCGCTAAACCCATCTACGGCAATCGCTACAATGCCCGCTCGCCGCAACAGGTGATCCGGGAACTGCACTACCTGAAAACCCACTATGCATTCGACCATATCTGGATGTGCGACGATATCTTCGGCTTGAAACCGGGCTGGGTGACTGAATTTGCCGACCTCGTAGAACAGGCCGGTTTACAATTCAAATTCAAGATCCAATCCCGTGCAGACCTCCTTGTCCAGCCGGACTATGTCCGCGCATTGGCGCGTGCCGGCTGTGATAACAGCTGGATGGGTGCCGAAAGCGGCTCCCAAAAGATCCTCGATGCCATGGACAAAGGCACGACCATCGCACAGATCGCGGAAGCTACCCGCCTCCTCCGTGAACATCATATCCGCCCCGGCTTCTTCATCCAGTTCGGCTATCCCGGCGAAACCAGGGAAGACATCGACCTGACCATCCGAATGATCAACCACCTGCTTCCCGATGAGCTCGGTATCTCCGTTTCCTATCCGCTGCCCGGCACCGTCTTCTACGAACGGGTAAAAGCGGATCTCGGCGAGAAGACTAACTGGACTGACTCCGATGAGCTCCGGCTGATGTTCCGAAATACCTATCCCCCCGCTTTCTATAAGCAATTGCACCGGTATGTGCACCGCACCTATGGCTGGCACTTCGCCCTGCGCAAATTGCGCCTGCCCAGCGCTATCCTAAACTTCGCCGTGGCGATCGTCGCCAGACAAAAACTAAAAAAACTTGAAAAACTCGGAAAACTCGCATGAACCAGCTCAACGAGAAACAGGCCGCCAGCGCTTTCAGCAAGCAAGCCCTCGTCTTCGACGCCTATGACGCAGGTAATACTATCATCCACTACAAACGAAAACGCGTTCGTGAGCACGTCCTTCGTTTTCTGCCGCCAAATAGCTCTATCCTCGAGTTGAATGCAGGCACTGGCGAGGATGCGTTGTTCTTCGCCCAGCAGGGCCATAGCGTCCACGCCACGGACATCGCGGCAGGCATGCAGGGGCGGCTCCGCGAAAAGGTCAAAGCGCAAAACCTCACCGACCGTATTACCACCGAGATATGTTCCTTCACCGCCCTGGATACATTAAGACAAAAAGGTCCTTACGACCTCATCTTCTCCAATTTCGCCGGTCTCAACTGCACCGGGGAATTGGCCAAAGTCCTCCGGGGCTTCTCGCCACTGCTGAAACCCGGCGGTCAGGTGACCCTCGTAGTCCTGCCCGCCTTCAGCCTTTGGGAGACGATGCTGCTCTTCCGTGGTCACTTTAAAACGGCCTTCCGCCGGCTCCTGTACCGGCGTAAAGGCGCCCCGGCGCACGTAGAAGGTGTTCACTTCAGATGTTGGTATTACCCCGCATCATTCGTGACGCGGACGCTTGAACAAGAGCGATTCGAGTTCCTCGGCTATGAGGGACTTTGCACGCTCGTCCCGCCTTCCTATATCGAACATTTCCCCGAACGCCATCCGCGTCTCTATAGCTTCCTGCGCCGCCTCGAAGACAAATGGAAAGAAAAATGGCCCTGGCGGGCCATCGGGGATTACTATATCATCTCTTTTGTAAAAGCTCCCAATTCTTTGAGCCGCCGGTAAAATTTCATCAATACCTTCTTCTGGAAATTCTCCGGGTTCGGCCGGCTATAATGCGGCGAACATTGAAGCGCCATAGGATCGCCCTTCGAATTGACATCGCCTCGTTCCGTCTTTTTCTTCCAGCGCCGGTCCGTGATGGCCTGTAGCCTTTGTTCGAGACTTTCTCCAAACGAATTGTTGAAAAGTGCTTCCAGCATACGTTTCGCGAGGGTGGTCCGGTGATGCCCCTTGCCCTCCCAATGACGATCGCGATAATGCGGCAGATACAGGGTCGTCCACGTGTTGGCCTCGAAGAACCGGTCCAATGCGCCATTTCCACACACCGGCATCAACGTCAACAGCTCGGTGGCGGTGAAGATATTTTTCTCCTTGATCTCCAATGCCTCCTCGTCGATATAGTAGTTCATGCAAAAACGATGCTGATGCCCACGCAGGTAAGATAATTTTTTATAGAGATGCATGAGCGTCCGGGCGATCCACAACCTGTTAGCTTGTGTGATAATGAAATAATCGATATCTGCCCGCTCGTCGGCACAACGCTTGGACAACGAACCCGAGATACAGATGCCCCGGACAAATGGGAACTGATAGAGCAGCCTGGCGTTACGTGCCGCGATCAGCAAGAGCTCGTCGGCATGTATCTCCCCTTTTTGTCTTCGCTCCGCCAATGCAGGATTATCCTGCACCGAATAATAATCGCCCGTACGATACACCCGGCCCTGCCGCAGTAAGCTGCTTAGCTCTTTTTCGATCGCCGCGTCACCGGTCTCTGTATCCAGAAAATAGTGGATGTCGCGCAATGTAAGTGGGTAATTGAAGAGATCGAAATAAGCGAGCGTTTTCAGTATGCTTGAGCGTAGTTCCATAAGAATTAGAACGGCGCCCAACCGCGTGCAGTTGCCTGGGCAACTGCACACACGGAATTACCGTTCTTTACCAAGATGAAAAGGATATTCGACCTGCTGATCGCTCTGGTCATACTCATTTTCGTCCTGAGCTGGCTATTGCCGGTCCTGGCCCTGCTTATCCGGTTGGATTCAAAAGGACCGGTGTTTTTCGTGCAAAAAAGAGTAGGCAGACATGCAAGGCTCTTCGCTTGTTACAAGCTGAGGACGATGGTCGTCAACGATCAGGCCGATCACCGGCCGGCCGCCGGCGATGATGCCCGTATCACCCGTTTGGGTAGCTGGCTGCGACGTTCACATCTGGATGAGTTGCCGCAATTCTTCAACGTCTTGTTGGGATCGATGAGTATAGTCGGCCCGCGACCCTACATGCCTGTCGATTGCCGGTCTTTCGAAAAGATCGTAGCCGATGGGCATCTCCGGTATCGCGTCCGGCCCGGTATCACCGGCCTCGCACAGTCCCGCGGATTACACGACGTCTATTGCGATCGGGAGATCGTTATACAAAGATATCGTTGCGATGCCTGGTATGTGCAGCATGGAAGTATGCTTTTGGACCTGCGCATCCTGTGGGCCACGGGTTATGCGTATGCGGTACGAATGATCGCATCGGCAAACCGCTCCATCTCCTCTAATTGGGGACTGCATTGGAGCAGAAAGAAGTCTACGCCTTCGCGTTCAAATGCGCCGATCCTGTCCTCGACCTGCGCCGGCGTGCCCACCAGCCCCGAACGCAAACCCCGGTTGGAGACCGAATAGTCCTCCAGCGATACCTTTTGTTCGAGCTGTGTGCCTGCCAACCATTGCTGATAGTTGCTATAACCCGCGCTGCCCGGCCGGACATCCGTGATCCGTGCCATCTCTTTTCTTAGCTCGCCCTCATCATGACGGATAATGGTATAGGCCGCCACGCCATACTGCATTGGAGGCAGTCCTTTCCTTTCTCTTCTTTCTTTCATATCCCTGATCCGTTTGCCGATTGTAGCAGGCTCGTCACCATGCATCACATAGCCATCGCACGTAGAGGCGATCAGGTCCTTTGCGGCTTCGGATTCTCCACCGGCGTACAACGCAGGTCGTGGACGGGAGATCGGTTTCGGTTGCAACGTATTATTAGCGACTTTGTAATATTTGCCATCGAAGCTGAACCCATCGGTTTGCCACACGCCATTGAGCACCGTCAGCCACTCCGCCGTCCGGGCATAGCGGTCATCGTGCTGCTCGAAACCCACACCGTATTTGGTAGCTTCATCCCGCCACCACGATGAGACGACATTCAGCGTCAGCCGCCCCCCGCTGATATGGTCGATATTCGCCGCCTGCTTGGCCAGCAGGGCCGGGTTGTGAAAGGTCGGTCGCACGGCCACCATCAACTCCTGCTTTTCCGTCACCGCCGCCAGCGCGGCAGCAGTCGACCAGGCATCCAGCGAAGGCGCCTGCTCCCCTTTTATGTCATTCAGATTTAATTCGGCGATCAAGGAAAGATCGAAACCAATGGCCTCACTGCGAATAGCCAATTTCTTTACATAGTCCCAGCTGGCCTCCATATGTTCGTCATCTACATTACGCAGCCAGCCGCCGAAGACAGGCATCCAGTATCCATACCTCATACGGTTACGGTTTTTTGATTCGTAACCGCAGTCTTGAGCGATAGCGTCCCGGCCCGGCTTTCCAAATAATCGACCAGCCGCTCATGCGGGTTGAACCCGATCACATTCACCGCATCCGCTACAAAATTAGAGAGCGCATTGACATCGTAATACAGCAGCTCGCCATCCCGGTCATCCACGATGTACTCGATACCCCCGACGTCGATGCCCGTTTGCTGTACTATCGTCTCCACCGCCTTGATCACGGCCGGCGGCGGCGTATACCCCTCCACCTTCAACCCGTTCCTGGGAGCTTCGATGGCACAGGCATTTCGCACCAGCTCCACGCCGGAACTGGTCTGGCAGATATCTGCCGGACAAAGATTGAAGGTATCTCCCGTAAGATGGACCTTGATGGCATAAAGATATTTGCCACCCAGTGTTTCCACCCGGGTGATATGCCCACCCCGGGCGGGAATGAACTCCTGCAACAACGCGGTGTGATCGATCCCAAACGAGATGTCGCCCGCTGCAACCGCAGCCCGCAGGTCTTCCAGCGTCTGATATTTGGTGATGCCGGCGCCGCTGCCCCCGATATTGGCCTTCACGACCACCGGGAAACGCAACCCCTGTGCTCCGTCTATCAATTGTGACGGATGATTCACAACCCTGGACTTGGGATACCGGATACCCAACGACTGCATCAGCTCCAACTGCAAAGCCTTGGAAGTTTCATACGTCCACGCCTTGTAGCCGTTGACTGTGGGAATATGATGCGTCTCCAGGTATTTGAGATAGTTCAGCGTATAGAAAATGCCTTGCGTACCCGCCCGCAAGTAGGCGCTCGGGCTCATCCGGTTAAAGAACAATGAATAGTCGGGCGCCGGCGCCTCGATAGCAAAATGATGCGCCGCAGGATTCAGCCGCACATAGGGGATCCCCCGTGCGTCCAACTCCCCGAACAAGGGCTTGAACCAGTCGGGATGTTCATGGTAAATAGCAATAGGTGACATAGATCAAATATAACCTAAAACGTTTATCTACGCTATTTCTTAGCCCCCCCGGGGGCCGGCAAATCTAAAAACTTCTATCTTCGGTCCATGCAAAAGAGGCATCTGTTAATTTTCCTGTCGATTTCCCTGGCCTTCGCCGCCCGTGCACAAAACATACCCTATAGTTCCTGCCCCGGCTGCTGGAATCCCGATTCCCTCGGCAACCACCGCGCCCGGGTCCGCTTCGACGGACCCGGCTCCATCGCCCATGTCCGCATCCCCTGGCGCCGCCGCGACCCCGACCCCGCAGGGCACCGCATCATCGTCCAGGATGCCAAAACCGGCGCCCGCATAAACGACGTCACCGCCATTATGATCACCCGGGAGGAAGGTGAACTCGCCTTCAGACCCACTTCGGGCAAAGGCACCTACTACGTCTATTACCTGCCCTATCGCAACGAAGGGAAAAGCAACTACCCCAAAGGCATTTATTGGAAACCCGATACCACCGCCTCTGAGGAATGGACTCACACCCGGGTCCCCGCCAGGTTCAACTGCTCCGTCACGGCCATCCAATCCATCGATACCTTCAACACCTTCTATCCCATGGAGGTGATCGCGACAAGACAGGAAACGCTGGCCCTGCGGCAAAAATATCCTGGCAGCCCCTACCTCGTCTTCCCCGAAGACCGCGACCACTCCATCCGAATGCGCAATGACCTGCCTTATCGCTGGATCAAAAAAGGCCCGCAATCGGCCTTTACCGGCACCGCCGACCGCGGCGAGTACTACGCCTTCCAGCTGGGGCTCTACGCCCTGCAGCCGCTTAACGACGTCCGCCTCGGGTTCAGCGATCTTCGCGACAACAACGGCCACACGATACCAGCCGGCGCCATCGAATGCATCAATACCACCGGCGTGACCTACGACGGCCACCCCTTCACCAAAATAGTGAACGTACCCGCGGACCAGGTCCAGGCCCTCTGGTGCGTCATCGACGTTCCCATAACAGCCACCCCCGGCGCGTACAGCGGCGTAGTTCACATCGAGGCCGGCACCGAAAGAACCATTGCCATCCATCTTGTCGTCACCGACCGGCAAAAACCCGATGGCGGCGTCGGCGAACCGGCGAAGATGACGCGGCTCCAATGGCTGAACTCCACGTTGGCGCAGGACAATAGCGTCATCGCTCCCTATACGCCGCTGACCATTGAGGGCGACACCGCCATCAGCCTCCTCGGCAGGGCCGTATTACTCAATCCTTTCGGCTTTCCCCAGCAGATCGGGACATTCTTCTCACCGGAGAACACGGAGATCACCACCACCCCCAACAACGTCCTCGCCGAGAACATCCATTTTCATTTCATCCGCACCTCCGACGGCAAAGACATCCGGCTAAAACCGCAAGGCTTGCAATTTCTGCAGAAAACACCCGGCACTATCACCTGGCAGGCCACCAGCGCAGCGGACGAGTTGAAAATGGAGGTCCACGCCTCGCTGGAATTCGACGGATTCCTGTCCTATACCGTCAAAGTCACGGCGCTGCAGGACCTTGACCTCAAAGACATCGTCATGCACATCCCCTTCGAAAAAACGGTGGCTACCTATATGATGGGGCTGGGCCTCAAAGGCGGGTACCGGCCGGACAGCATGTACCGCTGGAAATGGGATGTCGCCCATAAGAACCAGGACGGCGCCTGGATCGGCACCGTCAACGCCGGGCTGCAATATTCGCTGCGCGACGAACACTATGTGCGCCCGTTGAATACGAACTTCTATCTGCAGAAACCATTGATAGCACCTTCCTCGTGGGCAAATAACGGCAACGGCGGCATCGACGTCGGCATCAAAGGCAGATCCATGCTCGCGAGTAACTACAGCGGCCCCCGCCGGATGAAAAAAGGCGACACGCTGTATTATAATTTCAACCTGCTGATCACCCCCTTTCATACCCTGAACACCGACGCACAATGGGCCATGCGCTTCTATCATAAATACGACAACCCCCGAACCATCAAGGCCACCGGCGCCACCGTCGTCAATATACACCATGCTACGCCCATCAATCCCTATATCAACTATCCGTTTATCGCGTGGCGGGCGATGAAGGGTTTCATCGACACTGCCCACACCCTCGGTCTCAAAGTCAAGATCTATAATACGGTCCGCGAGCTTTCGGACCATGCCTACGAGATCTTCGCGCTCCGCAGCCTCGGCACCGAGATCTATTCCCCCGGACGTGGTCTCGGCTTCTCCTGGCTACAGGAACATCTCGGCGACGACTATATCCCCGCCTGGTTCGTACCCGAGATCAAAGACGCCGCTATAATCAACAGCGGCATGAGTAGGTGGCATAACTATTACGTCGAAGGCATGAACTGGCTGGTAAACAACGTGGGCATCGACGGCATCTATCTTGATGATGTAGCCTTTGATCGAGTGACTATGAAGCGCATCAAACGCGTCCTCACCCAAAACGGTCACCCGGGGATCATCGATCTCCACAGTGCCAACCAATACAACCCCCGCGACGGGTTCAACAATAGCGCTAACCTGTACATGGAACATTTTCCCTACCTCAACAGGCTGTGGTTCGGCGAATATTTCGACTATGAAAAGAACACCCCCGATTTCTTTCTCACCGAGGTCAGCGGCATCCCCTTTGGCCTCATGGGCGAAATGCTCCAGGGCGGCGGCAACCCCTGGCGCGGCATGGTCTATGGCATGACGAACCGCATGCCCTGGTCCGATAACGCGGACCCCCGGCCGATCTGGAAAGCCTGGGACGACTTTGGTATGGAGGGAACAAAGATGATCGGCTACTGGAGCCCCAACTGCCCGGTAACCACAGGCACGCGCGAGATACCTGCGACGGTATATAAAAAGCCCGGCGCCGCTTTAATAGCATTGGCTTCCTGGGCAAGCCAGGATACCACGGTGAGATTAACTATCGATTGGGCCGCTCTCGGCATCGATTCCGCGCAGGCGACCATCGAAGCGCCGGAGATCAGGAATTTTCAACCCGGCCGGCATTTTGCACCCGGCGACGCCATCCCCGTCGAAAAAGGCAAGGGCTGGCTCCTGATCATCAAACACCAGTCCGCAAAGGGATCGTCGCGATAAGCGTACATCCTTTTCCCGGTTCAGAAATAATGGTCATGTTGCCATTGTAGAAGTCGACCCTGTTCCGGATATTGCGCAAGCCGATGCCCGAAGTCTTTTTTCCCGGGAGAAAGCCGACCCCGTCATCGACGATGGTCAACTCGAGGTTGTTCGCTTTCCGGAGCCGGATGGTCACATTTTTTGCTTTCGCATGCTTGATGATATTGCTTAGCTGGACCTGTACGATCCGGTAACAGGTGAGCTTGATCCCCTCGTCAGCGATATCCCCCTTATAGCCAGTAGCATCGACGTTCAGATGGAAAGAGGCTGTGTTCGGCAGCCCGTCGACTAGCCCGGCTATAGCCTCGTCCAGGTTCACATCGCCAAGCGAAGGGCCTACAAGCGACTGCGAAAGCTGCCGGATCTCCTCCATCGCTTTATTAAGATTCTGATGGCTTTTGAGCAGGATTTGCGAGACCCCCTCCTCGTTGCTCTCATTGATAGCGATGTCGAGATACATTTTCGTGGCGGCCAGGATCTGGTTGATGTTATCATGCAATTCTTTGCCGATCTCCTCCCGTTCCTTTTCCTGCACCTGGATGTTGGTCTGGGTGATCAGCTTCCGCTGGTTCTCCGATTGCTGGGCCAGCGCCGCCTGCGCCCTCAGCTTCTCGGTGATATCGATGGCCAGGATCAAAATTACCTTTTCATCGTCGTGTACCAGGTCGTGCGCAATAACCTCCACATCGATGATCGTTCCATTCTTTTTCTTGTGTTTCCAGATGCCGGAACGGTACAGCCCCGGGTTCCAGTCGTTCCAGAGCGCAGCGGTCTTAAGCGATAGGAACTCCTCCTTGCTATAGCCGTAATGCGCAACGGCGGCTTCGTTCACATCGATGATGTGCAGGGTTTCCAAAGAGAACATCCACATGGGCATCGGGTTAGCCTGGAACAGCAGCTTATACTTTTGTTCCGAAGAACGTAACGCCTCGTCGGCTACCTGCCGCGCTATCTCCATTTGGCGTTTGTCCAGCGCATTCAACATCGCATTGGGCAATCGCTCCAGCCGGTCCTTTAAGACATAATCGCTGGCCCCTTCCTTGATCACATTTACCGCATACTCTTCCGAAACCGTAGCAGTCACGAGGATCAGCGGTGCGGCAATGCCCTCGGCCCTCGTGATCCGGAGCGCCTCCAGCGAATTGAAGGCCGGCAGCGAATGGTCGGAAAGGATAATGTCAGGCTGGAATTCATGCAATGCCCGGATGAAATCGGGTTTGTCGATCACTACCCTCTTTTCGAAGTAAAAATTCGCCTTTCTCAGTATGCGATCGACAATTTCAGCGTCGGCCGTAAGATCTTCCAGGTGCAATATTTTTAAAGGACGGTCCATATACTGATCCATTTATTGGTTATGGGCGGGAATTGGCGGCTGGTTGGTCAGTAACCAATACATACCCAGCTGGCTTACCGCCCGGGCGAAACCCTCGAAATCCACCGGTTTCACGACATAGCTGTTCACACCCAATTGATAACTGTTGATGATATCCTGTTCCTCCCTCGAAGAGGTCATGATCACCACCGGGATCGTTTTGCAGGTCTCGTGGGATTTCAGCTGTTTCAAAACTTCGATACCGTCAACCTTCGGCATCTTGATATCCAGCAAAATTACTTTTGGGTGATCGTCAGCCGCGCGGTCGGCAAATTTGCCGCGTGCGAAAACAAAATCCAGGGCCTCTTCTCCGTCTTTTACATGCACGAGACTATTGGCCAGGTTGACCTTTTTCAACGAACGGATAGTCATTTCTGCATCATGCATATTGTCTTCTACGAGCAGGACTTCGACTTGATAGGACATATTGATAGTGGTTTAGATACTAGTCTTTAAACGGGTAATCGGAAATAGAACACGGCGCCGTTGCCGGGCGTTGAATCCGCCCATATCTCTCCTTTATGCTTGTCGAGGATGCGTTTCACCAATGCCAGCCCAATGCCCGTACCCTCGAATTCCTCATGACTATGCAGACGCTGGAAGACCTTGAACAATTTTTCCGCATACTTGTTGTCGAATCCCGCTCCATTGTCACGCACAAAATAAATGGGACCCGCGGCATCCTCCATCGAGCCGATGCAGATATGCGGATCGGTGCGCTTGGAAGAATATTTCACGGCATTGCCTATCAGGTTTATCCAGACCTGTTTGAGCAGATCGCTATCCCCTTTACACCAGGGCATCTCGGCAATGTCTATATGATATTTGTCACCCGGCGATAATTCGGCTACAGTGGCCGCCGCCAATTCCTTCATGTTCGTGATCTGTTTTCTTACCTCCCTTTTTCCCAGCCGGGAAAAGGCGAGCAGATCATCGATCAGCTGCCCCATCATTTTTACATTGACCAGAATATTCCCGGTGATGCGCTTGGCTTCAGCGTCGAAACTTTCTTCATAGTCTTCCTTGAGCATCATGGCATATCCACTCACCGCTCTTAAAGGGGCCCGCAGATCATGCGAAACGGAATAGGAAAAGGCTTCCAGCTCCTTATTGACAGCTTCCAATTCCTGCGTTCGGCTTTGTACCTTCTTCTCCAGCTCCTCCTGCGTATGATGAACCCTTACCGCCATGGAGTTGAAGGACATGGCCAGCTCCCCCAGCTCATCCCGGCGGTCGATATCGATGTCATCCAGCGCGGAATAGTCGCCGGCCTCTATGGAACCCGCCGCGCGCGTCAGCCTGTACAAAGGCCGGGTAAAGTTCCGGCTGATGAGCCACGCAATCAGACTGCCCAACAGTATCAGAAACGCTCCAATGCCGATCATCCAGTTCAGGAATTTACCGGCAGCCTCCAGGATCAGCGCCTGCGAAAGCTCGACCGCAACCATCCATTTGGAACCCGGTATCGGTAGCGCATAGGCGATCACCTCGCCACCCGGCCGGTCGTAATGCATGATCTTGCGCGGGTTCTCCCGCACCAGCAGCGGACCGGGAACAGGCTGCGCCAGATCCGTCCATAACGATCCATCGGCGTTCCCCACATAAAGCGCGGCCTTCGAACCCAACAACTTCGACAAGTCGGATGCGGCTTTGGATGACGACCGCACGATCCGCCACTGTAGCAGCCAGCCAAGCTCTTTGCCGTCTTTGACTGCCATCGCTATAATAGGATAGTAAAGACTGTCACCAACCCGATACAGTTTTCCTACAAAATCACTGTCCGTCTTCTCCATCAGATCTCTTGTCGCATCCGGTATCGTAGGCTGCTTTCCTGTCTCCCGGCCGGAAATACCCTGTCCGGCAGCCATTGTCCCCGACCTTCCCTGCCATATGAGCTGTCTGCCCTGCAGATCACGCAGCTCCACCCAAACGGTTTGCGTGTCCGCCAGGAGTTTCTGGAAAGCTTCCGTGGTCTTGCCGGGCAAAGGCGATGGCTGGGTCTCGAAATAATCGGTTATACCCGCACTGTTGGCTACTGCCCCCGTGCCCCTGGTCAGGTTATGTCCGGACTGCTGTAACATGCCGGAAAGCTGTTCCGTAATGCTTTGCAGCCGCTGCTGCCCTATTGCCAGGGAAGCCTTGCGGATAGCCATATAAGAGATAGTACCGAATAAGAGGATCATTACCAGAAGTAACAGGCAGATCAATACCGGTAGTTGTCGGCGGATAGAAGTGTTGCGTTTCATTGGCATTGGTAAGCGACAGGGAAAAGAGGCTAAATAAAGTATAAAAAACTATTGAAATTAAGAAATTGCCGGCATTAAAATTCTCTTAATCTTATATTTGACTTTATGAAGCTGTTTAAGACCCGTCAAGGCAACATTGTCGAACACAACAACCAATACTACCGCATCGATCTGCCCTGGGATGAACTCGTCAACCGCAGCGGCCTGCATCACTTTCTGCAAACCCATTTGCAGCACGCGGAGCTGCTTTCTCCCGTCCAGGCCGATGCCCTGCTCAACAGCCAGCTCCTGGCGCCCATCGGGGCTCAGGAGGTCTGGGCGGCAGGCGTCACCTATCTCCGCAGCCGCGACGCCCGTATGGAAGAATCCAAAGACTCCGGTGGCGCCTCCTTCTACGACAAGGTCTATGAAGCCGAACGCCCCGAGCTGTTCTTCAAGGCCCATCCGCATCGCGTAGCTGCACATAGCGAGGATGTCTACATCCGCCGCGACTCCTCCTGGAATGTCCCTGAGCCCGAGCTAACCCTGTTCATCGACTCCAAAGGCGGGATCGAAGCGTATACCATCGGCAACGACATGAGCTCCCGCAGCATAGAAGGAGAGAACCCGCTCTACCTGCCACAGGCGAAAGTTTATCAGCGCAGCGCAGCACTGGGCCCCTGTCTCTTTATCCCACCAACGCCTATCTCCCCGCTTACGAAGATCAGCATGGTGATCCACCGCGGTGACAAAAACGTTTACACCGGCGAAGTGGCCATCAGCCAGATCAAAAGGAAACTCTCCGATCTGGCCTCCTGGCTGTACCGCGACATGGATTTTCCCTACGGAAGTTTCTTAATGACGGGAACCTGCCTGGTCCCCGGCAATGAATTCACCCTGGCCGAAGGGGATAAAGTAGATATTTCGATCGATGGCATCGGCACCCTGACCAACACCGTCCGTTATAAACCCAGCTACTAATGAACTGGCAACAGCTATACAGTCCTTTACGCACCGGTGCCACCACACCTTCATCCGTCTCCGCCGACCCTGCCCGTACCTCGTTCTTACGGGATTACGATCGCATCATCTTTTCTTCGGCTTTTCGCCGGCTGCAGAACAAGACCCAGGTCTTCCCACTGCCCGGCCCCGTCTTCGTCCACAACCGGCTTACCCATAGCCTGGAGGTCGCTTCCGTAGGCCGCTCACTGGGCAAAGCCGTCGGCGACGCGTTGGGCCATAAATATGCCGGCATTGGCGAAGACTTCCACGAATTCTACAAATACGAGCTGCCATCGGTAATAGCCGCCGGCTGCCTCGCCCACGACATCGGCAACCCACCCTTCGGCCATTCCGGGGAAGACGCCATCCGTAACTTCTTCCGGGAACTGCCCAAAGAAGAAAAAAACCGCTTCGAACAGGAGCTTTCACCCAATCAACAACGCGACTTCCTCTTCTTCGAAGGCAACGCCAATGCCTTTCGCACGCTGACCCATAATTTCAACGAACGCACCCTCGGCGGCTTCGGGCTCACCTATGCCACCCTGGCCTCGATCGTAAAATACCCCTCCGACTCCCTCAACGGTTTCGACAAACGCACACTCGCTACAAAGAAATCCGGTTTCTTCGACTCGGAGATCGCCACCTGGCAAAAGATCGCGGAAGAACTCGGCATCCCCCAAATCGTCCCCGGAAAATATATCTACGCCCGTCACCCCTTCGTCTATCTCGTCGAGGCGGCCGACGATATCTGTTATCGCATCATCGATTTCGAAGACGCCCATCGCCTGGGCATCATCTCTATCGAAACCATCCGCGAATACTTCCTCTCTTTTTTCGACGATGAAACCGGCTACGACGCCCGCGCCAGGGTAGAAAAAGTCTTTAGCGAGATCAACGACGACAACCAAAAGGTCCAGTTCCTCCGGGCCAAATTGATCAACCTCCTCATCACGCGCGTCCGCGATATCTTCATGGAAAAAGAACCGGACCTCCTCGCAGGAACAGTGACGAGATCTCTCATCGACTATCTTCCTGCCAAAGAGCTCGCCCTGGTGAAAGCCATCGACGCCTACTCTGTCCAACATCTCTATAACCACCGCTCCGTGGTCGAGATCGAGATCGCCGGCTACAACGTCATCGGCGGAATGCTCCGTGAGTTCTACACGGCCGTCCTCAACCCGCGTTCCGTAAAATCGGAGAAGCTGCTGCAGCTCATCCCGCGGCAATTCGCTATCACGGGGGCGCCCGGTAAATTGTACAACGACACCCAATCGGTCGTCGATTTTCTTGCCGGAATGACCGACCTCTATGCGGTCGACCTCTACCGCAAGATCACCGGCATGGCCTTCCCGCAAATTCGCTAGAACCTGCCAC
The DNA here is from genome assembly GCA_035946435.1 of Puia sp. Classification (GTDB taxonomy): domain Bacteria; phylum Bacteroidota; class Bacteroidia; order Chitinophagales; family Chitinophagaceae; genus Puia. The sequence goes on from DASYZH010000414.1 coordinate 19,160, forward strand.
AAGCTGGCACGATAATTTTACTGGCTGATCGATCGATCACCGGATAAAAATCTCTTTATGTTTAATAAATTCCCCATCCATTTTACCTACGATGGCATCAGCTATCGCGGTGAGATCAAACCCCTCCACACCGGTCTCCAACACCGCATCCCTACGACCTTCCAGGTCGTCCTCAATAACGCCTACTGCGGCCTCGTCCGACGCAAAGGAACGAGTTGGGAAACCGATTCCCCAAAATGTGCCATCATGGTGGACATTATCGGGAACCACATTTATGACTATTACGAATAGGCGCTGAATTCTTCCCGTATCCGCGGCCCATCAGGCCGCGGATTTTTTTTATCCCCCATGCGTGATGAACGAATTATTAAATTTTATTTGCGGACTTATTAGACCTCAAACATTTTCAAAAAATCGACCACCTTGGGCCCTCATCACAAGCGCAAATAATGATTACGCCCGCAGACAAAAAGGTACTAAAAAGGTTCGGCGAGAACCTGCGAAAGCTCCGCAAGGAGAAAGGTCTTAGCCTCCGCGAGATGTCTTATGCCTGTAGCATCGACAACAGCAAGATCGCCAAGATCGAAAAGGGGATGATCAACATCACCTTTACCACGCTCTTGCAGCTGGCTGTAGCCCTGGAAGCCCCTCCCACCGTCCTGCTGGCCTACGAACCGGCGGAATAAACCGCCCTGACCGGTGGTTAAAAACCCGTTGGGTTCGTAGTGGAAGAGTTTTCCTTCCTTTGTGTCCTCCTTTGTTCCAATCAATAGATTGTTAATGTATAACACAAAAAGTCTATGGATAGACAAGGAGATGCTTTGCGCCTGCTCGGCCGCCGCATTACCCAATTACGGGAACAGCAACAAATGACCCTCGACACCCTGGCGGCCCGCACCGGGCTCGACCCATCCCAACTCACCGCCATCGAGGCCGGCCACATCGATATCCCCATTACCACCATCTTCCTGCTGGCCAAGGCCTTCGGGATCACCGCCGACCAATTCCTCGACTTCCCGACGTAGACTTACGGTGAAAACACCTATTGTTTTGAGCCGGTTTCGGTCGTATATTGAAAATTAGTAATCCTATTCTATGAAAAAACGTTATTCTATGACAACCCTCGTCGGCCTCTTCTTCTCCTTTATCTCCATCCTCGGTTTCTTCAAAGGCGCTTCCAAAACCACCATCCGTCGCTACGTGATCATCTGTACCTCGCTCTTGCTGATCCTCGGCCAGATCCTCTTTATGAACAGCGCCCTCCCCATCGAGAGCCAGCAATTCATCGGCTTCTCCGGCCTGCTCAGCGGCATTATCTTGATCCTCGCCTTTCAGAAAAATGAAGCCTGGTGACGGCAAAGCTTCGAAATCGTTTGCGTAGAATCTCCGGGTCCCGACATAGCCGTTTAAGCGCAATCCTTACCTTTAAGCATGCGCACGCTCATTCTCGCTATCGCCTGTACCTGTATCGCCCTGTCCGCCGCCGCCCAGTATAAAAGTATCTACCACGACGGCTGGATCGATTTCAACAAGAACGGCAAAAAAGACATCTTCGAAGACCCTACCCAGCCCGTAGACCTTCGTATCGCCGACCTCCTGGCCCAAATGACGCTGGAAGAAAAGACCTGCCAGACGGCAACCCTGTACGGCTACGGCCGCGTGCTCAAAGATGAGCTGCCCACCCCGGAATGGAAACAGGAGATCTGGAAAGACGGTATCGCCAATATCGACGAAGACCTCAACGGTGTCGCGCGCACCCCTAGCGCCAATACCAAATATTCCTATCCCTTCAGCCGCCACGCCGAAGCGATCAATACCATCCAACACTGGTTCGTCGAACAAACCCGCCTCGGCATCCCCGTGGACTTCACTAACGAAGGTATCCATGGCCTCAACCACGACCGCGCCACCTCCCTGCCGGCGCCCATCGCCATCGGCTCGACCTGGGATAAAGCCCTCGTCCGCGAAGCCGGCGAGATCGTAGGTCGCGAAGCAAAAGCCCTCGGCTACACCAACGTCTATGCCCCCATCCTCGACCTCGCCCGCGACCCCCGCTGGGGCCGCACCCTCGAATGCTACGGCGAAGATCCCTTTGTCGTAGCAGAACTCGGAAAACAAATGACCCTCGGCATCCAGGGCCAGGGCGTTGCTTCGACGCTAAAACACTTCGCCGTCTACAGCGTCCCCAAAGGCGGCCGGGATGGAAGTGTTCGTACGGATCCGCATGTCGCACCACGCGAGCTTTACGAGCTTTATCTCTACGCTTTCCGCCGCGTCATCCAGGAAGCACACCCGCTCGGCGTTATGAGCAGCTATAACGATTGGGACGGCGTCCCCATCACCGGCAGCTACTATTTCCTCACCGAGCTGCTGCGCCAAAAATTTGGCTTCGACGGCTACGTCGTCTCGGACAGCGATGCCGTGGAATACCTCTTCACCAAACACCACGTGGCGGCTACCTATAAAGATGCCGTCCGCCAGGCGATCGAAGCCGGCCTCAACGTCCGCACCAATTTCACCCCACCCAAAACCTTTATCGAACCGCTGCGCGAACTCGTCAGAGACGGCGACCTGTCCATGCAGACCCTCGACAAACGCGTCGCCGACGTCCTCCGCGTGAAATTCCGCCTCGGCCTCTTCGATCAACCCTACGTAAAAGATCCCAAGGCAGCCGACGACATCCTGAAACCCGGCCGCACGACCCCCTTCATGCTCCGGATGGCCCGCGAGTCCCTGGTCTTGCTCAAGAACCAAGGTGGTCTGCTCCCCCTCGATAAACAGAAATACCACCATATCCTCGTCACCGGCCCCCTGGCTCAAGCGACCTCTTATGCCATCAGCCGCTATGGCCCCTCGCATCTCGATGTCATCTCCGTTGAACAAGGTCTTCGCGACTATCTCGGCAATACCACCACCGTCGACTACACCAAAGGCTGCGAAATGGTTGACAGCGCCTGGCCCGAAAGCGAGCTCATCCCCACGCCCCTCAACGCTACCGAACAAGCCGGCATCGACGATGCCGTCAACAAAGCAAAAAACGCCGACCTCATCATAGCCGTCCTGGGCGAAGACGAAAAAAGGGTAGGAGAGGGCATGTCCCGTACCAGTCTCGACCTCCCCGGCCGCCAGGAAAAACTCCTCGAAGCCCTCCAGGCTACCGGCCGCCCCGTGGTCCTCGTACTCATCAATGGCCAGCCCCTGACGATCAACTGGGCCAACCGCTATATCCCTGCCATCCTCGAAGCCTGGTTCCCCAATAGCTATGGCGGCCAGGCCATCGCCGAAACCCTCTTCGGCGACAACAACCCCGGCGGAAAACTCACGATCACCTTCCCCAAAACCACCGGCGAGATCGAGTGGAACTTCCCCTACAAACCCGGATCACAACCTTCCAAACCGGATAATCATACCAGTGTCTTCGGCCCGCTCTACCCCTTCGGCTACGGCCTCAGCTATACCACATTCGAATACAGCAATCTTACCATCACACCCGGGCAGCAACACCCGCAGGGAAATATCACCGTTTCAGTAGATATCACGAACACGGGTAACCGCAGTGGCGACGAGATCGTACAGCTCTACGTGCACCAGCAGGTCAGCAGCGTCACCATCTACGAAGAGCAGCTCCGCGGTTTCGAACGCGTCTCCCTCGCCCCCGGCGAACGTAAGACCATCACCTTTACCCTGCACCCGGACGACCTCTCGCTGCTGGATAAGAACATGGTCTGGCGCGTAGAGCCCGGAAAATTCGATGCGCTCATCGGCAGCAGCTCTACGGACATCAAGTTGAGAAAGGAGTTTACCATTAGCCCCATGTAAGATTTTACAATAAGCTAATATTCGTCTACAACAGATCAAAAATCAGGAATCGCCTGCAAGCGACTAAATTTAAATTTGGTTTCCACCAAAATTAAAGTCGCTATGAGAAGACTCCTCATCAGTGTGCTATGCCTGTTCGTGGCTGCATTACTAAGCATAAACACCAACGCCCAGAAAAGGGTCGTTACCGGGAAAGTCGTCGACTCTACCGGCTCTCCGATCCCCAATGTCACCGTCCGGCTGAAAGCCGGCAGAGGAGGTGTCTCCACCGCAGAGAATGGTACGTTCCATCTCTCCGCAACACCTTCCGACGTGCTGATCTTATCCGCCATCGGCTACGATGCACAGGAACTGCGGGTTGGCGATGGCGGGGACCTCACCATCGTCCTCCACAGGAGAGGCCAGGCCCTCAACGAAGTTGTCGTCACCGCACTTGGCATCCGCAGAACAAAGAATTCGCTGCCATATGCGACGCAACAGATCGGCGGCGACCAGATCACTAAAACAATGAACACCAATTTTATCGACAACATGTCGGGAAAGGTGGCCGGCCTCCAGATCACCTCCAGTAATACCATGGGCGGATCGAACAACGTCATCCTCCGCGGGATGAAATCGCTGACCCAAAACAATCAGGCCCTTTTCGTGGTCGACGGCGTCCCTTACGACAATACTAACCAGAGCACCACCCAGTCCGCCCAGGGTTATTATGACCTCGGTAACGCTGCATCTGACATCAACCCCAACGACATCGAATCGGTCAGCGTCCTTAAAGGCGCCGCAGCCTCCGCACTCTATGGCTCCCGTGGTTCGAACGGCGTGATCCTCATCACCACCAAACGCGGCTCCCGCCTCAATAAAGGACTCGGCGTCTCCGTGAATTTCGGGATCAACGTCGGCACACCCGATAACAGCACCTTGCCCCAATACCAAACGATGTACGGCGAAGGCTACGGCAGCCAGGCCAGCACCACCCCCGGCAACCCCAACCCTTTCTTTTATTACCAGCCGATCTTCAACAGCAACGGACAATCCGTGCAGATCGTACAAACCGATATCGACCAGATGACCGGCCCCGCCTACGATCCCAATCTCCTCGTCTATCAATGGGATGCTTTTTCACCCGGCAATCCCAACTACGGCAAGGCGACCCCCTGGAAACCCGCGGCGCATTATAGGCCTACCGACTATTTCGTCACCCCCGTCTCCACCAGCACCAGCGTCTTCGTCGACGGCGGCAGCGACAAAAGCACCTTCAAGATGGGCTATACCCGTAGCAACGACAAAGGCTATCTTCCCAACAGCAACCAGTCGAAAGACCTGCTCAACATGGGCATCACCTATAACCCGGTTCCCCAGCTCACCGTCGGCGGCGAGTTCAACTACTCCGACGTGAACGCCATCGGTCGCTATGGTTACGGGTATTATGGCGGCAACGGCACCCAAATCAACCCGATGACGGACTTCCGCCAATGGTGGGAAACAGGCATCGACCTGCCGGAACAAAGAGCCGACTTCTTCCGTACCCAGACCAACGCCACCTGGAACTGGCTCGGCGGTTATCTCACAAACGCTCCCGGGAATATCGTAAAGCCCGCCTACCATGATAATCCCTATTGGGTACGCTACAAGAACTTCGAAAGCGACGGCCGCAACCGCTATTTCGGTAACGCCTTCGTTAACTATAAGATCGGCACCCTCATCAACCTCCTCGGCCGCGTGTCGAAAGACGACTGGAACGAGATCGTAGAGACCCGTTATGACGTCGGCAGTGCCGGTACCCCCAGTTATTCTAAAACGCTCTCGTCCTACGATGAGACGAACTATGACTTCCTGGCCAACCTCGACAAGAACATCGGCGAGGATTTCAACCTCAAGGCCCTGCTGGGGGGCAACATCCGCCAGGATAACCTCTCCTCGACATATGCCATCACTAACGGTGGGCTGGTTGTACCCGGCTTCTTCGCCCTCGCTAACTCGGTAAACACCCCAAGCGCACCTTCCGAAAGCTTTTACCGCAAAGAGGTCGATGGTATCTTCGCCGGCGCTACCCTTAGCTGGAAAGACATGGTCACCCTGGATGCAACCCTGCGTCGCGACAAATCTTCCACCCTGCCGAAAGCCAACGCGGCCTATTATTATCCCGCCGTGTCGGCTAACTGGGTGTTTTCTAAACTATTGCCCGCGACGCCCTGGCTTTCCTATGGCAAACTTCGGGTCAACTACGCGGCCGTAGGCGGAGACGCCGGCTACTATGCGCTGCAAAATACCTATGTCTCTACCAGTCCCATAGACGGCCAGACCATCTTCAACTCGCCCACGACAAACAATAACCCCAACCTCGTTCCGGAAATGAACCATACCTACGAAATAGGGGCGGAGATGCAGTTCCTCCAGAACAGGCTGGGTTTTGATGTCACCTACTACCATGCGCAACAGCTCCACGAGATCATGCCTATTATCGTATCCGGCGCCAGCGGCTTCTCTCAATTCTATGTCAACGGCGGATCGGTGCAGAACGCCGGCGTGGAACTGACGATCAACATCACACCCATCAAAACCCACACCTTCAGCTGGGATATGAATATCAACTGGGCAAAGAACAACAGCACGGTGCTGTCACTCTATAATAACCAGGCCTCCTTTGTTATTGCCAAATACCAGAACGCCGTTCAATTGGTAGCCGAAAAAGGAAAACCCTATGGCGTCATTCGCGGCAGCGACTATACCTATCTCAACGGCCAGATCAAGGATTCCCTGGGCTACCCGGTTAGAGCAACCAATGCCCTCTCCGACATCGGCAATATCAGCCCCCAATGGCTGGGTGGCATCAACAATACGTTCAGATATAAGGATTGGAGCCTCAGCTTCCTCATCGATGTAAAAAAAGGCGGCGACATCTATTCCCTCGATATGGACTACGGCGCCAGCGCGGGTCTTACCCCGCATACCGCCGGCTACAACAAAAAGGGTACACCCGTACGCGCTCCGCTTTCGCAAAACGGCGGCTATCTGTTTCCGGGCGTGAACGTCGACGGCAAGCCCAACACCACCTATGTGGACGCCTCCGATATCAACCAGGGCAACTTCCCCTTCTCCTCGGATAACCAGGAAGTGGCCAGGTCCTATGTCTACGACGCCGGATACGTAAAGCTGCGCGAAGCCGCTATCACCTACTCGCTGCCGGCTAAGGTCATCAGCAACCTGCATTTCGTCAAAGGCCTGGATTTTTCGCTCACCGGCCGGAATCTCTGGATCATCCATAAGAACCTGCCCTATGCCGACCCCGAACAGGGGGTGCCCTCCAGTGGTTCCTACGGCGCCAACGCCTCCATGGGCTATCAGTCAGGCAGCTATCCGGTATTCAGAACCTTCGGATTTAACCTCAAAGCGAGATTCTAAACCGAAACTTTAAAAACGACTACGATGCGAAAATTAACAGCAATCTATTTTGGCGCCGCCGTTCTGCTGCTGGCCAGCGCCTGTACCAAGAATATCGATCAGCTCGACACCAATCCCAAGGCCCCCGTCACTGTCCCCGCCGCCAGCCTGTTTCTTGCCGGCGAGAAGAATCTTTCCGACAATACGACGTCCCCCGGCGGCGGCCTGGATCCCTTCCGCAATTTCGCGCAGACCTGGACGGAATGTACCTATATCACCGAAGCCCGCTATATCCTTACGGCCTATGATGCGCCGGACAACTGGTGGAACTATCTCTATGGCGCGGCTAACCAGCTGGGCGTGCTCAGTAATTTTTATAACGCCAAAAGCCTCTTCCCCACCTACGCCGGCTCCGCGGATATCCTGAAGAACGATCTCATCATCACCGATATCATGGAGATCTATACCTACTACCTGCTCGTCAACACCTACGGTAATATCCCCTATACCCAGGCCGAAAGCCGGTCGATCCCCTTCCCGAAATACGACGACGCGAAAACGATCTATACCGATCTGCTGACCCGTCTCGATACCTGCATTGCCGATATCAATACCGATTCCACTGTCGGAGCGATGGGCAAAGAGGATGTGATCTATAAAGGCAATTGCAAGGCCTGGAAAAAATTTGCCGCTACCCTCAAGCTCAAGATGGCCATGCTGCTCGCCGATATCGACCCCTCGACTGCGGGAACAAAAGCGCAGGAGGCAGTGGCAACCGGTGTCTTTACTGCGAATGCCGACAATGCACAATTCCCGTATGACGGCTCGAACGTTACCAATTCCAATCCCATCTGGCAGGCAGCAGTCAACAGCGGCCGGCACGACAACTGCCCGGCCAGCACCCTCGTCAACCAAATGGTCTCCTGGAACGACCCCCGCCTCCCGCTCTATTTCACCTTGGCGCCGGACAATACCTATAAAGGCGGCGTGCCTGGCACCGGTAATTCCTATCCCACGCTGTCTACCTTCTCCAATCGAGTGATAGCTGCAACGCTTCCCGGCGATCTGCTCGATTATTCGGAGACGGAATTCCTGCTGGCCGAAGCCGTAGAACGCGGCTTCAATGTCGGCGGAACTGCGGAACAGCACTATGACAACGCCGTCACCGCCTCCATCGAATATTGGGGCGGCAGCAGCGGAGATGCTGCCACCTACCTCGCTCAGCCCAGTGTAGCCTATTCTACCGCCGCCGGCGATTATAAACAGAAGATCGGCTACCAGAAATGGATCGCCCTCTGGAACCGCGCCTGGGATGCCTGGACCGAGATCCGCCGTCTTGGCCAGCCGGATATCAATGTCATCAACCCGCCGGTGGGCGCCATCACGCCCCTGCCGCTGCGGTTTTGGTATCCGCTCTCTGAACAATCCGCAAATCCCTCCAACTACGCCGCCGCCGTCGGCGCCATGGGACCGGACCTGGTGACGACCAAGCTTTTCTGGATGCCCTAGCATAATGTATCTTTCAATATGAGCACATGTAAATTAACCCACATCGCTTGCCTGCTGGGCCTTATACTGCCCCTGGGCGCCTTCGCGCAGAACAGGCGGCGGCCTAATATCGACAGCATTCGCGCCGCCTATTACAACAAGAAGTTCACCCACGCCGATACCCTTCGCGGCTCCAATGGCCCCGAACGCAGCTGGTGGGATATCCAACGCTACGATATCACGGTGAAACCGGACTTTCCCACCAAGACCACTATCGGCAACGACTTGATCACCTATAAGGTCGTGAGCGAGAAACAGCCGGCCATGCAGCTCGACCTGCAGGCGCCGCTGCACATCGACAGCATCGTCTACGACGGCAACAAACACCTGGCCTTCACGCAGGAAGGCAACGCCTGGCACGTTCATACCCCAAAACAAAAACCCGGCTCGACGGGTAAGGTGCAGGTGTTCTTCTCCGGAACACCCACCGAAGCCATCCGCCCCCCATGGAACGGCGGCTGGACCTGGGCCAAAGACTCCCTGGGCCGCCCCTGGATGACGGTCACCTGCCAGGGTTTGGGCGCCTCGGTATGGTATCCCTGCAAAGACTACCAGGGCGACGAACCGGATAAGGGCGCCTCGATGACCATGATCGTGCCCGATACCCTCGTCGGCGTGTCGAACGGTCGCCTGCAGCTCAAAAAAGACAACGGTGACGGTACTACGACATACAAATGGGCCGTGGTCAACCCCATCAGCAACTATTGCCTCATCCCCTATATCGGGAAATACGTGACCTTTCACGAGGACTTCCAGGGGGAAAAAGGACACCTCGACCTCGACTACTGGGTGCTCGACTACAACCTGCCACGCGCCAAAGATTACCTGCCGACCCAGGTGCACAACATGCTCCACGCGCACGAACACTGGATGGGACCCTATCCCTTCTACGAGGATAGCTATAAGCTCGTCGACGTACAACACACCGGCATGGAACACCAAAGCGCCGTGGCCTATGGCAACCATTACGCCTTCGGCTATCGCGGCCGGGGAGACAAATACGGCATGCTATTCGACTTCATCATCATCCACGAAAGCGGACACGAATGGTTCGGTAACAACCTCACCACAAAAGACCTCGCCGATATGTGGGTGCACGAAGGGTTTACGAACTACAGCGAAACGCTCTTCGTCGATTATATGTGGGGAAAGGCTGCGGGCGAGCAATACAACTACGATACCCGCCGCAGCATCCGCAACGACCGGCCCATCATCGCCCGGTATAACGTCAACGAGCAGGGCAGCGGCGATATGTACCCCAAAGCCGGCAACATGCTCCAGGCCATCCGCCATACGCTCGATGACGACGAGAAATGGCGCCAGATCCTGCGTGGCCTGCAAAGCACCTTCTATCATCAAACCGTGACCTCGGCCCAGGTGGAACATTACGTTACCGTACACGCCGGCATCGATCTCACCAGGCTCTTCGATCAATACCTGCGCACCACACAGATCCCCGACTTCGAATACTATTTCAGCCCGGATCACAAGAAAGTGACCTACCGCTGGTCGAATTGTATCAAGGGCTTCAATTTCCCGTTGACCCTGAAGAACGACCAGGCGAAACTGCGGATCTATCCCACCCAGGAATGGAAGAGCACCGCGCTCAAAGGGGACGAAGCGGCACTGTTCGATTCGGCCGCTATCGACAAAATGTATTACATTGGAGTCAAACCCAGATCATGAGAATACTTACCCGAAGTTTTTTCCCTATACTTATAGGCCTGTTTTTAACGAACACGCTCGCCGCCCAACGGGGCGGCGCCGGCGTTAAATGGGCCACCGACGGCAAAAGCTATTACGCAGTGGAAAACAACGCCATTGTCCGGTATACCTTGCCCGCATTCCAGCGTTCCATCGCCGTCGACGCATCCTTGCTGGTACCTTCCAATGCCGCCGGCCCCCTGGCCATCGAAGGCTTTACGTTTAGCGACGACGACAAAAAGCTTCTCGTCTATACCAATAGTAAAAAGGTCTGGCGGCAGAAGACCCGTGGCGACTATTGGGTGCTCGACCTGGAAACGCATACGCTCAAACAGCTGGGGGCCGGCCGTCCGCCCTCGTCGCTGATGTTTGCCAAGATCTCTCCCGATGGCACAAAAGCGGCCTATACCAGCGAACACAACGTTTATGTGGAAGACCTTGCCACGGGCGCTGTCACAAAACTCACCACCGACGGCACCTTCCGGCTGATCAACGGTACCTTCGACTGGGCCTATGAAGAAGAGTTTAGCTGCCGCGACGGCTTCCGCTGGAGCCCCGATAGCAAAAGCATCGCCTACTGGCAGCTCGACGCGACAAAAGTCAAGAGCTTCCTGATGATCGACAACACGGACTCCTTATATCCTTTCACCATTCCCGTCGAATATCCCGTAGCAGGCGAAGACCCGTCGCCCTGTCGCGTAGGTGTCATCAGCCTGGCCACCGGCAAGACCACCTGGATGGACGTCCCGGGGGATAGCCGCCAGCCTGAGCCGCCCGGGGCGGCTCGTCCGCAAGGACAATCATCAGCGTACATCCCCCGCATGGAATGGGCCGACAACAGTACCGAACTCGTGCTCGAACAGCTCAACCGCAAACAAAACGATGCCAGGGTCTTTATCTGCAACGCGGCCACGGGCGTCGCAACCCAGATCTATGAGGAAACGGACAAAGCCTGGATCGACGTCAAACACCGCTATAGCGACGACCCCACCGGCTGGGAATGGATCGACGGCGGCAAAGACTTCCTCTGGGTGTCCGAAAAAGATGGCTGGCGTCACCTCTTCCGGATCAGCCGGGATGGAAAAAAGGAGACCCTGCTTACCAATGGCGCGTACGATCTCATCTCCTTAAAAGCCATCGACGAAAAAAATCACTACGCCTATTTTCTCGCCTCCCCCGATAATGCCACCCAGCAATATTTATATCGCGTAAACCTCGATGGCAAGGGAAAGCTCGAGCTGATCTCGCCCGCCAACGAAAAAGGTACCCATAACTACAACATTGCCCCCGGCGCAGCCTACGCCACCCACAACTTTTCCAACCATCTCTATGACTATGCATCGGATTGGATAAGCCTGCCCAAACACACCATCATAAAAACCAATGAGCAGCCAGCGCCGCGGCGCAATACACCCCGGTATCCGGTGAAAATGTTCCGGATCACCACCGACGACGGTGTCACCATGGACGGATGGATGATCCTGCCGAAGGATTTCGACAGCACAAAAAAATACCCCGTACTCTTTAAAGTCTATACCGAACCCGCTGCCTGTACGGTAAAAGACGCCATCGGCTCGGCCGGCAACCCGCTCTATGCCGGCGATCTTGCCGCCGACGGCTATATCCAGATCAGCCTCGACGGCCGCGGTACTCCGGCGCCCAAGGGCGCCGCCTGGCGGAAATGTATCTACCGCAGGATCGGCGACATCAATATCCGCGACCAGGCTATGGCAGCCAAAAAGATCCTCCAATGGCCCTTCGTCGACAGCAGCCGCATCGCTGTCCACGGCTGGAGCGGCGGCGGCTCGGCAACCCTGAACCTTATGTTCCAATACCCCGATATCTATAAAACGGGCATCGCCATCGCTCCCGTGGCCGACGAACTGCTTTACGATAACATCTACCAGGAACGCTATATGGGCCTGCCCCAGGAAAATAGAGAGGATTTTGTCAACAATTCACCCTTGCATTATGCCAAAAACCTCAAAGGCCACCTGCTCATCGTCCACGGCACGGGCGACGATAACGTCCACTACAAAGGCACCGAAGAGCTGATCAACGAGCTGGTGAGATACGACCGGCCCTTCCAGGTCATGGTGTATCCTAACCGGACACATGCCATTAACGAAGGCGAAGGGACTTCCCTGCATCTTTCGCATCTGTTTACGGACTATCTTCGTGAACACTGTCCCGGCGGTGGCCGGTAGTCAAACAGCAAGGAAACCGTGAATATGAAACCATCATTACTCGTGGCAGCATGGCTTATCGCTGCATCGGCGCTGATCCCGGGGGCCGGCGTGACCGCGCAATCCTACGTCCCCGAATTCGCCAACACTGCCGTCAAAGAGCGGCCGGCTATCGCCATTCATGCCTATCCCTTCGATCTCCGCGACGTCCGCCTCCTCGACGGCCCCTTCAAAGACGCCATGGAAGCCGATGCCCACTACCTGCTCGAGATCCAGCCGGATCGCCTGCTGTCGGAATTCCGGGCCCACGCCGGCCTCGGACCCAAAGCACCGAAATACGGCGGCTGGGAGTCCTCCGGTCTCGCCGGTCATACCCTCGGTCACTATCTCTCGGCCTGCTCCATGGAATATGCCTCCACCGGTGATACCGCCTTCCTCCATCGCGTCAACTATATCGTCGACGAGCTGGCGGCCTGCCAGGCCGCCAGAAAAACAACACCCGGCATGCTCAGCATGAACGGCTACGTCGGCGCTATCCCCCGCGAAGATACCCTTTGGACCGAAGTGGCCGAAGGCCAGATCCGCTCACATGGCTTCGATCTCAACGGCGCCTGGTCGCCCTGGTATACCGTCCACAAGATCATGGCCGGCCTGCTCGATGCCTGGCTCTATTGCAACAATGCCAAAGCATTAAAAATAGAACGCGGCATGGCGGACTGGACCGCTACCGTCGTCGATAACCTGTCCGACTCGACCCTGCAAAAAATGCTCCTCTGCGAATATGGCGGCATGAACGATGTCCTCGCCAACACCTATGCCATCACGGGCGAAAAGAAATACCTCGACCTCTCCTACAAATTTCACGATAAACGTATCCTCGACTCGCTTTCCCGCGGCCTCGACGATCTCGCCGGAAAACATTCCAATACCCAGATCCCCAAAATCATCGGCTGTGCCCGCCGCTATGAGCTTACAGCCGACAAACGGGATAGCAGCATCGCCCAGTCCTTCTGGTCCATCATCGTCGACGACCATACCTATGCCACCGGCGGCAACAGCGACTACGAATACCTCGGCAAGGCGAAGGCCCTGAACGACGAGCTCACGGACAATACCACCGAGACCTGCAATACCTACAATATGCTCAAGCTCACCAGGCATCTCTTTGCCTGGCATCCTTCGGCCACGCTCATGGATTATTACGAACGCGCGCTCTATAACCATATCCTCGCCTCGCAGAACCACGCGACGGGCATGATGACCTATTTCCTTCCCCTGCGCATGGGCGGCCGCAAGGAATATAGCGACGAGTTCAACACCTTTACCTGTTGCGTCGGCACAGGCATGGAAAACCATGTGAAATACGGCGAGACCATTTATTCCCGCGGCGCGGACGGCAGCCTCTACGTAAACCTCTTCATCCCATCGCGGCTCACCTGGCGGGAAAAAGGCGTCACCATCGAACAACGCACAACCCTCCCCGTTAACGACTTCACTACGCTGACCATATTGACCGCCCGTCCGACAGACCTCTCCCTGCGCATCCGTAAACCCGGCTGGTCCGGCGACGTCCGCCTGCTCGTCAACGGCGTTCCGCAAACGACGCCTATCGACGCCCATGGCTATCTCTTTATCCGCCGCAACTGGAAGAACGGCGATAAGGTCCAGGTCCATTTCGCTGAAGATTTCTATACCCGGGCGATCCCCGATAACCCCGCCCGCATCGCGATCTTCTATGGCCCGGTATTGCTGTCAGGCGAGCTGGGCAACACGGAACCCGACCCGGTGAAAGGCATCCCCGTGCTGGTCTCCCAGACCGAAGACCCTAACAAATGGATACGTCGCACCGATCCGAACAGGCTGGTCTTCCAGACATCCAAAGTAGGCCAGCCCGGCGATGTCACCCTGATCCCCCTCAATACCACGGAGAACGAATACTACAGCGTCTATTGGGACTATTTCACCCCGGCCACCTGGGCCCTGCAAAAGGAAAAATACGCGGCGGAAAGAAAACGCGAGCAGGAACTCGAAGACCATACCATCGATCGCTTGAGACTGGGCGAAATGCAACCCGAACGTGATCATTCGTTTACTGGTCAGGGCCTTCTCACCGGCGACGACCACGGCAAAAAATGGCGCTCCACCGGGGAAGGTGGCTACTTTTCATTTACGATGAAAGTCGATTCCACCGCCGGCAACACCTTGTACTGTGACTATTGGGGCGACGATCACCGCGGCCGCATCTTCGACATCCGGGTCGACGGTCAAACGATCGCCACCCAAAACCTCTCTCCCTTTAAGCAAAGCAAATTTTACGAAATAACCTACCCCATACCGCAGGAACTGGTAAAAGGAAAACAAACCGTAACCGTCAAATTCACCGCCCATTCACCCCACACCAGCGTAGGCCCCGTGTCGGGAACCATCCGCATGATCAGGAACTAGGCCCAGGCCCGCGACGCACTTCTGGCCCCGGCCCCGGGGCCCGCGGCTACGCATCACTCCGCCACGGCCACATTCGTCATATAACTCTCGAGATACTCGCTCGGGGATTTGCGCGTGACGGTTTTAAAGACGCGATTGAAATTGGTGATGCTGTTGAACCCGCAATTGTAGGCCACCGTGGCAATACTGTCGTAATGGCCATCCGTCAGCTTTTTACAGGCTTCATTGATCCGCACTTCATTGAGGAAAGATACAAAAGTATGCAGCGTATGTTTCTTGAAGTACCGGCAGAAAGCCTGCGGCGTCATATGCGCCTGTCTGGCAACGTCTTCTAATGTTATCGGCTTGTCATACATTTGCATGATAAAATTATAGATGGCGCCGATCCTTATGCCTTCATGCTCACTATAGGCCGCGGGTTGTGTACAACTCGATAAAGGCTCCAGTTCCTGGAAAGACGATAAAAGCTTCAACAGTTCGATAAAATGCACCAGCTGGTCGACGCCCGAACTGTTTTGCATCTGCAGCATCTTGGTCGAGATCTTCGCGGCATGCTGGGGCGGTACCTTGAAACCCGTTTGCCTGTTCATCAGGAAATTTTTCAGGTTCTTGATCTCCGGCAGCTCGAAAAAGCTATCCAGCTGCCCCTTGACGTTAAAAAAAATATTCAGGGTCAGGACCTTCTTCCTGCTGGACGGGGCGAAATAAGAAGGGTCACTCTTAAAGACATGCGGCATATTCACGCCCAGCCAGTAGATGTCTCCGCTCCGGAAGGCGTGCATGTTGTTCTCGGCTACCAGTGTCCCCTCGCCCTGCTGGATCCAGGTCAGCTGGATCTCCTGGTGCCGGTGCAGATGGGGATAGAAATGAGGAAGCTCATCCTTTTGGACGATCACTGTTTTGTCGTGCGGCACCGGTATCGTGAATTGGAGAACTTTCATAATATTGAATTTACCTCTTTTCTCAGATATTACCATCCAAATATCAAAATCGGGTAAAAACTGGTTAAAATACGGTCAATAGCGGTTAGGATCGCTAAAATGCCCCTGATCTTTTCACCTTATTTTTGCTCCATGGGAAAAAATGTAGTCGTCATCGGTGGCGGCATAATCGGTTTAAGCTCTGCGTATTATCTTCAAAAGGCCGGACATAGGGTTACCGTTTTGGACAAGGCGGATTTCATGGATAACTGCTCCTATGGCAACTGTGGTTACGTCTGTCCCAGCCATTTCATCCCCCTGGCAACCCCGGGAATCGTCCGCCAGGGACTAAAATGGATGCTGAACTCCCAAAGCCCTTTTTATGTACAACCCCGGCTCAGCCGCTCACTCATCGACTGGGGCCTGAAATTCATAAAGAGCGCAACTCCCGAACATGTCGGGCACTCGGCCCTTCCCCTCAAGGATATCGCCGTCCTCAGCCAGTTTGAATACGAAAATACCTGGCGCCCTCTGCCGCACTTTGGATTCGCCTACGAACACAAAGGTTTGCTGGAGATCTTTCAAACCCCGGCAGCCGCAGAGCACGCCCACCACACCGTCGAAAAGGCGCATGCTATAGGACTCACGGATACCGAATTACTCGACCAAAAGGCATTACAGGAAAAAGAACCGCATACTCGCGTCAATGGGCTCGGCGCCATCTTCTTCCGTTGTGACGCCCATCTGTATCCGAATAAATTGATGCATGGCCTCCTGGACCTTCTCCGCTCCGCCGGCGTGGAATTGCTGCCCAACCGTGAGGTCCTGCGTTTCGAGACCGGCAACGGCGCCGTCAAAAAGCTGATCACCTCGCAGGAGACTTTCGAAGCCGATGCCATTGTAGTGGCTACCGGCTCCTGGAGCCGCGAAATGGCCGCGCTGCTCGATACCCGCCTCCCCCTGGTGCCCGGCCGCGGCTATTCGGTCACCCTCGAAGACTCCCCTTATCGGGTAAACTACCCGGCCATCCTCGTGGAAGGACGCGCGGCCATCACCCCCATGGACGGCAATAAGATCCGTTTCGGCGGGACCATGGAGATCACGTCTACGAATACACCTCCCCGCTATGCACGTGTACAAGGTATTCTCAACGCCGTAAAACGCTTCTTCCCCGACTTCGACGTGCCCATGCCTCCCCGCGAAAAGATCTGGTACGGCTACCGGCCCTGTTCAGCCGATGGCTTGCCCTATATCGGCCGGATAAAACGGTACAACAACGTCGTCGTCGCCACCGGCCATTCGATGCTGGGGCTTAGCCTCGGCGCGGGTACCGGTAAACTGGTGAGCGAGCTGGTGGACGAACGACCCACAAGCATCGATCTCACACCCTTTGCAGTGGAAAGATTCGATTGACATGAATATGAAAAAAATAATACTGCTGCACGGCGTGCTCCTTTGTGCTCTTTTGCAGGCGGTCGCCCAGCCCCTCATGCCGGCTCAAGCCGGCTCCCCAACGGTCTCGGCCTACCAGCCTACCCGCGCCGGGATCATGGACCGCTATCGGAAAGCTCATTACCTCGATAGCATCGCCACCCGTTCCATTTTCAAAGCCACCGTCCGTCCGCATTGGTCTGCCGACGGGAGATCATTCTGGTACCGGAATTACGGCAAAGACAGCATCAAACAATACGTCCTCGTAGACGCCGTCAAAAAAACACGCACGATCCTCGACGCCGAACCCGCCGACACCATCACCCGCCACACCGGTTTCCAACGCTATACCGGCAGACGCTGGGCGTCTTTCTCTACGGACTCTGTTTCCCCTGACAAGCAATGGATAGCCTGCATCCGCAACGGCAACGTCTGCATAAAGTCCGCTAAGGACGACAATGTCACAGCCCTTACCACCGACGGCGACACGGCTAAACCCTACGGCAACCTGGCCTGGTCCCCGGACAGCAAATACGTCGTCGGGTATCATATCAACCCCGTCAAAGACTCCGCCGTATACTATGTACTCTCTTCGGTCCACGGCACCACCCGCGGACAGCTAAAGATGCATCCCTATAAACAGCCCGGTGACCCCTTTACCACCTATGAGATGTTCATCTTCCGCCCCCGGGATAAAAGAACGCTGAAGGTAAACACGCCCCTGGTCGACTTCTTCGGCGCGCCCGAACTGCACTGGCGCTATCACGATAACCGCTATTTCACCTTCGAACGCGTCGAACGCGGCCACCAGCGTTTTCGCATTGTGGAGGTCGACGCGGAAACGGCGCAGACCCGCACCGTCTATGACGAAAAGACCAGCACCTTCATCTATGAATCCCGGCTCTTTACCTACTACCTTCCGGAGACAAGCGAGCTGCTGATGACCTCCGAAAAGGACGGCTGGCAACACCTGTATCTATTCGATGCGGTTACCGGTGCCCAGAAACAAGAGATCACCCGCGGTCCCTGGGTCGTTCGTGGTGTGGATTCCATCGATACTAAAAAGCGCACGATCTGGTTCTCTGCCAGCGGCATGAACCCGGATGAAGACCCTTACTATGTCCACTACTACCGGATCGATTTTGACGGAAAGAACCTCGTAAACCTCACGCCCGTAAAAGCGAACCATATCGTCACCTTTTCGCCGGACCGGAAGTATTATCTTGACGCGTATTCCGAGATCGACGTACCCACCGTACCTCAGACGGCAAAAAATTGCTCGAGGTGGAACACGCCGATGCTTCGCTCTACCTGGCCGCCGGCTTTCACTTTCCGGAACCCTTCCATGCCAAGGGTAGGGACGGGGTTACCGATATCTGGGGTATCATCGTCCGCCCTAACGACTACGACTCCACTAAACGTTACCCCATCATCGAGAATATCTACGCCGGTCCCCAGGACGCATTCGTGCCCAAAGACTTCACCGGCCGCTATGGCGAAATGCAAAGTATCGCCCAGCTGGGCTTTATCGTCGTACAGATCGATGGGATGGGCACCGCTAACCGCTCCAAGGCCTTTCATGACGTCTGCTGGAAGAACATCGCCGACGCCGGCTTCCCGGATCGTATCCTCTGGATCAAGGCCATGGCTGCCCGCTATCAATACGCAGACACAGCTAGAGTAGGGCTCTACGGCACTTCCGCCGGCGGTCAGAACTCTCTGGGCGGCCTCCTTTTCCATGGCGACTTTTACAAGGCTGCCGTCTCTTCCTGCGGCTGTCACGACAACCGCATCGACAAACAATGGTGGAACGAACAGTGGATGGGCTACCCCGTTGGAAAACACTATGAAGAACAGTCCAATGTAACCAACGCCTGGAAATTGCACGGCGACTTGCTGCTGATGGTCGGCGAAGCCGATAACAACGTCCCACCCGAGTCAACCTACCGGGTAGCCGACGCGCTCATCAAAGCCGGTAAGACCTTCGAATTCCTGCCCCTTCCGGGCTCGGACCACACCGACGGCGGTCCGTACGGCCGGATCCAGCGGCGCGATTTCTTTGTCCGTCACCTGCTGGGGGTCGAACCGCCGCACCGTAACCAGCAGGAGCTCTAGCAGATTAATAACCGGTTAAAATTTGACAAGGATTGATTAAAAATCAACATACATACACCATCTCTTATAAATACATTTGAAAAAAAACCTTATGGCAATAGATTGGAAAGGAGTGTTCCCCGCGCTTACAACGAAATTCACGGCAAAAGACGAGCTCGACCTGAAAATGTTCGGAAAAAATCTCGATTTTCAGCTGGCTTCCGGTGTAGATGGGATCATCCTCGGCGGCAGCCTCGGTGAGGCAAGTGTGCTGACCCTCGAAGAAAAAGAAAAGCTGGTAAAATACGCAGTGGACGCAGTAGAAGGTAAGGTCCCCGTTGTCCTCAATATCGCGGAAGGCTCTACGAAGGAGGCGCTCGCGCAGGCCGCCTACGCCAAAAAATGGGGCGCCCAGGGGCTCATGGCCTTGCCGCCGATGCGGTATTCCGCCGACCACCGCGAAACCGTGGCCTGGTTCAAGACCCTCGCCGATTCCACCGACCTCCCCATCATGATCTACAACAACCCGGTGGACTATAAGACACTGGTGACCCTCGATATGTTCGAAGAGCTTGCCGATTGCCCGAATATCCAGGCCGTCAAAGAATCAACCCGTGACGTGTCGAATGTCACCCGGATGATCAATCGCTTTGGCTCGCGGTATAGGCTCCTTTGCGGCGTCGATACCCTGGCGATGGAAGAACTCCTCATGGGGGCGGACGGCTGGGTCGCGGGCCTCGTATGCGCCTTCCCCGCCGAGACAGTCGCCGTATACCGCCTGGTCGCTGCGGGCCGCGTCGAAGAAGCGCTCGCCATCTACCGCTGGTTTCTGCCCGTTCTCGAACTCGACATCCATAGCAAACTCGTACAATACATCAAGCTGGCCGAAGTACACACCGGCATCGGCAGCGAATACGTTCGCGCACCCCGGCTGCCGCTCGTAGGCCAGGAACGCGAAAGGATCCTCAAAGTCATCGGCGAAAGCGTCGCCTCACGGCCTGCCTTACCCGATTACCTGTCCATCCCTCTGGCGAAGACCCTGGCTTGATAAACCTCCCTCCGCCTGATGACCGAGAAGAAGCACTCTTTCCAACAATCCCTGGGCCTGCTCGATGCTACCATGATCGTGGTCGGCAGCATGATCGGCTCGGGCATCTTTATCGTTAGCGCCGATATCACCCGCAGCGTAGGCTCGGCAGGCTGGCTGATCCTCGTATGGATCTTCACCGGCATCCTCACCATCACCGCCGCGCTCAGCTACGGCGAGCTTAGCGGCATGTACCCCCGGGCCGGTGGACAATATGTCTATCTCAAGGAAGCCTTCAACCCGCTCACGAGCTTTCTCTATGGCTGGAGCTTCTTCGCCGTGATCCAGGCCGGCTCCATCGCCGCCGTGGGTGTCGCGTTTTCCAAATTTGCGGCCTATATATTTCCGGGCCTCAGCGACCGGCATATCCTGCTCGACCTGGGCTTCCTTCATATCTCGGCGGCACAGCTGACGTCGATCCTGCTCATCGTCGTCCTCACCTATATCAATACACTCGGTGTCAAAGAAGGGAAATGGATCCAGACCATCTTTACCCTGGCCAAGATCATCGCGCTGGCCGGCCTCGTGATCTTTGGCTTTTTACTCGGTGCACATTATGACGTCCTGAAAGCTAATATGAGCACCGGGTTCGCCCTGGGGCATCGCGAAGCAAATAGCATCCTACCCTATATCGGTATGGCCGGCCTCGGGGCCATCGCCGGCAGCATGGTCGGCAGCCTCTTCAGCAGCGACTCCTGGAACAACGTGACCTTCATCGCCGGCGAGATCAAAAGGCCGGAACGCAACATCGGCCTCAGCCTCTTCCTCGGGACCCTCATCGTGACAGCCATCTATGTGGCGACAAACCTCATGTATGTAAGCGTACTGCCTTTGCAGGAGATTGCTAACGCCGAGAACGATCGCGTAGGGGTAACCGCTTCCCTCCACATTTTTGGCGCCAGCGGCACTACGGTGATGGCCGTGCTGTTGATGATCTCCACCTTTGGCTGCGACAACGGACTGATCCTCTCCGGTGCACGCGTATATTATACCATGGCACGCGACGGCGTCTTCTTCCGCTCCGTGGGCGTCCTCAACCGTAACGGCGTCCCCGAAAGAGCCCTCTGGAGCCAATGCATCTGGGCCTCAGTTCTTTGTCTCAGCGGCCGATATGGCGATCTATTGGACTACGTGATCTTTGTCGTGCTGATCTTCTATATTCTCACGATTTTAGGTATCTTCCGGCTCCGGCGAACAAAACCCGACCTGCCCCGTCCCTACAAAGCCTTCGGCTACCCCGTACTCCCGTTGCTATATATTATTTTGGCCGGCGCCATCTGTATCCTGTTATTTATCTACAAACCCAAATTCACCTGGCCGGGCCTCGGTATCGTGTTACTGGGAATACCTATCTACTATGGTGTCACGAAAAATAAAGCTCCTGTTCCTTTGCCTGATAGCGCTGACTAACGCTGCCCTCGCGCAAGACACGATCAGCATTGATTACACCAATCAAACTCATCCGCTTTCCACCTTCTGGGCCTACTTTGGTTATGACGAGCCCAACTATACCTACATGCGCGACGGCCGCAAGCTGCTCAGCGAGCTGGCCGCATTGAGTCCCGTTCCCGTTTATGTCCGCTGTCACAACCTCCTCACCACCGGCGATGGCGCCGCGGCCTTCAAATGGGGCTCTACTAACGCCTATACCGAAGACGCTCAGGGCCGTCCCGTTTACGATTGGCATCTGGTAGACAGCATCTTCGACACCTATGTCTCCCGTGGCATGAAACCCCTGGCGGAGATCGGCTTCATGCCCGAGGCTCTGTCCACACATCCCGAACCGTATCGGCACCACTGGCATCCCGGCGTGCGCTACGACAGCATCTATACCGGTTGGGCCTGGCCGCCTGCCGACTATGGAAAATGGAGCGCGCTGGTGACCGCTTGGGTTCGGCACTGCGTCGCCCGCTATGGCGAAAAAGAAGTGTCATCATGGCTCTGGGAAGTGTGGAACGAACCCAATATCAGCTATTGGAAGGGAACGGAACAGGAGTATTTCAAGCTCTATGATTCTACCGCGTTCGCCGTGAAAAAAGCCCTCCCCACGGCGCGTGTCGGCGGTCCGGCAACCACGGGGCCCGGCTGGTCCACTGCTGCCCGGTGGCTTCGCGAATTCCTGGCACATTGCGCTGAAAACAGCATCCCGCTGGATTTTATCAGCTATCATGCCAAAGGAAGCCCCAAAATAGTAGACGGCCATGTCCGGATGAATATGGTGCCGCAGCTGAACGATGTGGCACAAGGCTTCAGCATCGTCGAAGCCTCGCATTACAATACGCTCCCTATCTATATCACCGAATGCGACCCCGAAGGTTGCGCCGCCTGCGGCATGACGACCAACCCGGAGAACGCCTATCGCAACGGGACGATGTATTCCAGTTACACCGCAGCCTCCTTTGCCCGGATCGCGGAACTGGCCGATAGTTTCGGCATCAACCTGGCCGGTGCCGTCAGCTGGTCATTCGAATTCGAGGGACAACGCTGGTTCGACGGCTTCCGCGATCTGGCGACCAACGGCGTCGACAAACCCGTGCTGAATGTCTTTCGCATGTACGGCCTCATGCGCGGCAACCGCATTCCCACGGCTAACGCTTACGTCGCCGCCGATGCCCATTCACTGTCTATCATGACCTGGAACTATGCCGACGACGACCTCCCCGGCCCATCCTCAAGCCCGCGCGTGATGATAAAAAACCTCCCCGGGGGAAAAATAAAGCTCACCGAATATCGCATCGACGGCGACCATAGCAACGCCTACGAAGTCTGGAAAAAAATGGGTTCTCCCCAATCACCTTCCGTCACGCAGGTTCAACGATTGGAAGCCGCCGGCCAGCTGCAACGATCAGGACCCCCGCAAACCCTCACCACCTACAACGGCACGCTGACCCTGCCACTCCATCTTCCCCGTCAGGCCGTGTCGCTGCTGCGGTTGGAGTTCTAGCCCGCTGCCTGCAGCTGCCCTCGGCTCGCGCCGCGCCCCGCCCCCCTTGAGTTGCGCAAGGTCCCGCTTCCGCCCCCTCACCGCACGGGCGTCTTCCCCGCGTATCGCTTCCGGTTGCGTTTGATCGTCTCAAAATTTTCATCGGCCCAAACCTCCAGCTGCCGGATCAATGGCACCAGGCTTCGCCCCAGCTCGGTCAGCTCATACTCGACCCGCGGCGGGATCTCCTGGTACATCTTCCTCGAAACCAGCCCATCCCCCTCCAGGTTCCGCAATGTGGTGGTCAGCATCTTCTGCGAAATATCGCCGATGGCGGCGCCGATCCCATTGAACCGCATCACTCCGCTTTCTCCCAGGATCAGGATGATCAGCGTAGACCACTTGTCCCCGATCCGGTCCAGGACCTGCCGCACAGGGCAGTTTGCCGTATCGATCGTCCGCCCCTCGCCGATGTCGATAATTTTTCCCGATTTATTTTGCATGCCAGTAAATTGATTGACAACATTAGTTTCTTTGGAGTTACTGGGTTCCCACCACGTGCCTTCTTGGCCCGGGTCTTGATTCCAGCTACCTTTACTCTCCAAAAGTAACTTAATTACCGAAATTATGAAAGTAGCAGTTATTGGAGCCACCGGCTTCGTAGGAACAGCCCTCCTGAAAGAACTCACGGACCGCGGACATCAGGTCATTGCCATCGCCCGCCATCCGGAAAAGCTGGCGATAAAAAGCCCGCTTATCCATCCCATTGCAGCAGATGTGATGGACAAAGACCAGGTTGCAAAAGCGGTAAAAGCGAGCGATGTCGTTATCAGCGCCTACAATTCGGGTTGGACCAACCCCAGGATCTACGAAGACTTTGTCGCAGGCTCACGCGCCATCCAGGCCGGTGTCAAAGCGGCCGGCGTTAAAAGACTCATCGTCATTGGCGGTGCCGGCAGTCTCGAGATCAAGCCGGGCCTTCAGCTTATCGATACCCCTCAGTTCCCGGCAGAATACAAGCGTGGCGCCAGCGCAGCCCGGGACTATCTCGACGAGCTCCGCCACGAGAATCAGCTGGACTGGACCTTCTTCAGCCCCGCCATCCTGATGAACCACGAGAATTCGGGTGTGCGTAAAGGACATTATCGTCTCGGACTCGACAATCCCGTCTTTGATGCGGAAGGAAAAAGCGTGCTGTCGGTGGAGGACCTGGCGATGGTGATCGTCGATGAAGTTGAAAATGCCCGCCACATCCGGAAACGCTTCACGGCGGGGTACTAGGCACACCGCCATCGCCACCCGCGGCCCCGGCTTTGCCGCCATCGCCCCGTAGCCCCGGCGCAGGCGCACCTATGCCCCCCGCAAACTCGAATCCCGGATCTTCAGCTCCGTATCGAGAACGCGTTTCTTGAACTCTGTCACGGGTCGTTTGGCCTCGATGAGCTGGATCAGGAGCTCGGTCGCCTGCTGCCCCATCTCCAGGGCCGGCTGCACCACCGAGGTAAGCGAAGGATGAAAGATATCCGCCGATATGGAATTGGTAAAACCCACGAGCGCGACCTCTTGCGGTACCGCGATCTGCATCTTCCGCAGCAGGCTAAGCGTCGTCGTGCTCAGCCGGTCGCTGGCCGTGAAGATGGCATCGGGTCTGTTCTTGAGCTGCAGCAGTTCGGTGAGCGCCTGCCGCGTTTCCTCAGGGATCATGCCGCCGTGCTGAACGAATTTGATGTACTTGGGGTCCGGCTTCAACCCGGCATCTTCCAGCGCTTTCTTATAGCCTTCCAGCCGTTCGAAAGTAATGCTGAGACTATTGGATGACGTGATTTGTGCTAATCGGCGGAACCCCTGGTCTAGCAGATGCCGTGTGGCATCGTAGGCACCCTTGAAATTGTTGGCGATCACTTTGTGCGTGGCAATCTCATCGGTGACCCTGTCGAAAAAAACCATAGGTAGACCTTTCTGATGAAGTTTGATCAGGTGGTCTACCTTTTTCGTTTCCGCGGAAAGCGAAATGATCAGGCCGTCGACGCTTCGGGAGCTAAGATGTTCGCTATTGGCCATCTCCCGCTCATAACTTTCCTGGCTCTGGGTGATAATGACATTATAATCCTTTTGCCGGGCTACAGACTCGATGCCGTTGATCGCCTGGGAAAAGAAGTTGTTGTCGATGTTGCACACGATGATCCCAATGGATTTGCTCCGCCCGCGCTTCAGGCTTTGCGCAATGGGATTGGGCCTATAGTTGTGCTCGCGCGCATAAGCCAGGACCTGCTTTTTTGTCACTTCACTGATCTCATGGCTGCCACGTAAGGCTTTCGACACGGTCGAAACGGACAAGTTAAGCGCCTTCGCAATATCTTTTATGGTAATGGCTTCAAACTTCATTTTATAGTCCGCCCCGCCGCAAACGTTTTCGTAAAAAAATTGGACAAAATCCCCCGATCTTATTGAATTACAGTGTACACTTGTCAAATATAGCGAAACTCTTTAGTAATTTTTTATGAGTAAGATCCAAAAGCCTCCGGAGGAGGCCTCCCGGCATATTTTCGATCTCGGCGGCAAGATAGCCCTGGTCACCGGAAGCAATAAGGGTATTGGCCGCAGCATGGCATTGGGATTGGCAGAGGCAGGAGCGGATATCATCGGCGTCTCTTCTTCGATGCCGTTAAAAGATGGCCCCGTAGAACAAGAAGTCCGCGCCTTAGGACGCAATTTTTATGGCTATCAGGCCGATCTCACGGATCGCGGGTCGCTCTACGCTCTTCTGAAACAGGTCAAGGCCCAACATTCCAAAGTGGACATTCTCATCAATAATGCCGGCATGATCCTGCGCCAGCCTGCGGCACAGCACTCGGATGAATATTGGGACAAGGTGTTATCCATTAATCTCGACGCGGCTTTCATCCTCGCCCGTGAATTCGGTAGAGAAATGCTGACGCGTAAAAGCGGCAAGATCATCTTCACCTGCAGCCTGCTTAGCTTTCAGGGCGGTGTCAATGTCCCTGGTTACGCCGCCAGCAAGGGTGCACTCGCCAGCCTCGTAAAAGCCCTGGCCAACGAATGGGCTGCGCAAGGCGTGAATGTCAACGGCATTGCTCCCGGGTATATCAGCACGGACAATACGGAAGCCCTTCGCAACGATCCCGTCCGCAGCAAGTCGATCCTCGATAGGATTCCTGCTGGCCGGTGGGGTGAGGCCGATGATTTTAAAGGGCCGGCTGTTTTCCTGTCTTCGCCCGCTGCGGATTATGTCCATGGTACCATCCTCACTGTCGACGGTGGCTGGATGGGGAGATAGTTCATCAAAACAAATGCAAATTAGCAGATATGGAAGTTAGATACGAACACAGTCCAAAGGAGGTAAAGGGAATGACAACGGAAGAGCTGCGCAATGCTTTCCTCACGGACCCTCTTATGCAGCCCGATACCGTACGCCTTGTTTACACGCATTATGATAGGGTGATCCTTGGTGGCGCCTGTCCCGTGCGTAAAAAGCTGACCCTCGAAACCCATTCCGAATTACGCGCCGATTTCTTCCTGCAACGGCGGGAACTGGGGATCATTAACGTAGGCGGCAAAGGCAAGGTCTATGCCGACGACGCCGCCCACGAGCTGAACAAATTCGATTGTCTCTATATCGGTAAGGGAGTAAAAAAGGTCATCTTTGAAAGTGAGGACGCCGGGGAACCTGCTCGCTTCTTCCTTCTTTCCGCACCGGCGCATGCCGCGCATCCGGTTCAATTCCTGCCCAAGGAAAAAGCCCTGCCGGTACGCACGGGTTCTGTGGAAACGTCCAATCATCGCACGATCTATAAATACATCCATGCGGACGGCATCCGCAGCTGTCAGCTCGTCATGGGACTCACCATCCTCGAGACCGGCAGCGTATGGAACACGATGCCCGCACATACGCACAGCCGAAGGATGGAAGCCTATTTTTATTTCGATGTCCCTGAAGGACAGCGCGTCTTTCATTTTATGGGTCAGCCGCAGGAGACCCGCCATCTGCTTGTAGCGGACAGCCAGGGCATCATCTCGCCGCCCTGGTCCATCCACTCGGGCTGCGGCACCAGCAACTATTCCTTTATCTGGGGACTGGCCGGTGAGAACTATAATTATACGGACATGGATATGGCCAATATCCCCGATTTACGATAATTAGTTAAACATAGCTATCTTGTGCCCTCCTTAATTACGCATCATTATGTCTAATCCTCCCACGCTTGCTGCCGATGCCGTCGGGCGTTCCGGTGTTGGCCGGTTCCGCTGGACCATCTGCTCACTCCTTTTCGTAGCGACTACCATCAACTATATGGACCGGCAGGTCATCGGTATTCTGGAACCGACCCTAAAAGATGCTTTCGGCTGGGATGATACGACGTTTGGTGCCATTAATGGCCTCTTTCAATTTTTCTATGCGGCTGGCCTCCTGGTCTTCGGCGCGATCATCGATAGGGTAGGGACCAAGATCGGCTATGCGATCTCGATCATCGGCTGGAGCCTCTCCGCCATGGGCCATGCCCTGGCAAAGACAACCCTGGGCTTCACGGTTGCCCGTTCCGCCCTGGGCGCCAGCGAAGCCGGGAACTTTCCCTCGGCGATCAAAGCCGTGGCGGAATGGTTCCCCAAAAAGGAGCGGGCGCTGGCTACGGGTATCTTCAATTCCGGCGCCAATATCGGGGCCGTCGTAGCGCCGATCATGGTTCCGCTGATCCTGGCAGCCTATGGCTGGCAGATGGCCTTCGTCGCCACCGGCGTCCTTGGGTTGATCTGGCTGGTCTTCTGGTGGTTCATTTATGAGATCCCCGCCCGCAAAGCGAAACTGAGCAAAGCAGAGTTCGATCATATCCACAGCGACGACGCAGACATCGAAGTCGTTGCAAAAAGCAAGGTCTCCTGGAAGCGGCTATTGGCCGTAAGACAGACCTGGGCATTCGTATTTGGAAAATTCTTCACCGACCCGGTGTGGTGGTTCTATCTCTTCTGGCTCAACGGCTATTTTCACGACGTCTTCCACCTGGATACAAAAAAGATCACCTGGCCACTGGTGATCATCTATTCCTGCACCACCGTAGGCAGCATCGGCGGGGGATATCTCTCCGGTTACCTGATCCGGAAAGGCTGGCCGGTCTACAAAGCGCGAAAAACGGTGATGTTCATCTTTGCCCTGCTGGTGATCCCCGTGGTGGCTGCGGGCTATCTGACGAATATGTGGGCAATCACCGCCGTCATCGCCCTTGCCGCCGCCGCCCACCAGGCTTGGAGCGCCAATATCTTTACGACTGCGTCCGACATGTTCCCGAAAAAAGCGGTGAGCTCTATCACCGGTATAGGTGGGATGGCCGGCTCCATCGGCGGGATCATCTTCCAGCCTTCCGTAGGGCTGTTGCTGGACTATTTCAGCAAACACGGCAATAAGACGTTGGGGTATACGATCATTTTTCTGATCTGCGGATCGGCTTACCTGTTAGCATGGGTGATCATGCACCTCTTCGCACCCAAACAGACCCGCGTTCAGCTGGATTGACGCCCAGCGTCCGTGGCTCGCGCCAGGCCATCCGCCACCCCAAGACTCATCCGCAGTCACGGCCGCCTCAACCCGGTTTCAGGCTCGAAGACCGTACCGTGAGCTCCGTATTCAGTACGCGGGTCTCGAATTTGGCCACAGGATGTTTGCTCTCGATGATCTGGATCAGCATCTCCATGGCTACCTGACCCATCTCGAAAGCAGGTTGCCGGACACTGGTCAGCGCAGGATGAAAGATATCGGTGAGGAGCGAATTGGTGAAACCTACGAGCCCGATGTCTTCCGGTACACGCACCTTCTTTTTCGCGAGCGCCGCCAGACAACCCGTCGAAAGCTTGTCGCTGGCCGCAACGATGGCGTCGGGCTTGTTCGGCTGGGTCAGCAGGCTTTCCACTGCTTCGTCCGTTTCTTCTTCGATGAGTCCGCCGTATTTGCAATACTTGACCAGTGATTCGTCAAAGGAGATCCTATTGTCGGCGAGGGCGGCTTTATAGCCTGCCAGCCGCTCCTTGGTGATCGACAGGTGCGGCGAAATGGTCAGATGCGCGATCCGCTTGAAACCATTTCGGATAAGGTGCTCCGTGGCCTGGTAGGCCCCGTTGAAATTATTGGCGATGACCTTATGGGTGGGCATTTCCTCCGTGATCCGGTCAAAAAACACGATCGGCAGCCCTTTGTCGTGCAGCTTGCTCAAATGCGACAAGTCGGTAGTTTCCGTGGATAATGAGATCAATAGCCCATCCACGCTCCGGGATGCCAGGTATTGGGTGTTGGCGACCTCCCGCTCGAATGACTCATGACTTTGGGAAATGATGACATAATAGCCTTTTTTATAGGCCACCGATTCGATGCCGTTGATCACCTGGCTAAAGAAGTTGTTGGCGATCTCGCAAACGACGATGCCTATCGACCGGCTTCGCTTCTCCTTCAGGCTTTGAGCGATGGGGTTAGGCCGGTAATTGAGCTTTTCGGCGTATTCGAGCACCAGTTTCCGTGTTTCGGCGCTGATCTCATAGCTCCCCCTCAACGCCCGGGACACGGTTGACGTGGAAAGACCGAGCGCTTTTGCTATATCTTTTATCGTGATCGCTTCGTACTTCATTCCTTGAAGAATCTAAATTAATGCTATTTTCGAACAATTAATAAATTGTCTGCCATGCTCTCTTACCCCGTTCGCATAGCTTTGATCGCCGCACTCGGAGGTTTTCTTTTCGGCTTTGAGACCGTCGTCATTTCCGGCGCGGAAGAAACCCTGCAACATCTATGGAGCTTAGACAAGTTTGCCCACGGGTTCACCGTCGCATCTAGTCTGCTCGGCACCGTTCTCGGTGCGCTCGTAGCAGGTTTTCCAGCCAAACGTTACGGCCGTAAAAAGACCTTGCAAGTGATCTCTGTCCTGTTCATCGTCGCTGCTCTCGGTTGTGCCCTGGTTTCCGAATGGGGAATATTTATAATATTTCGTATCATCGGCGGAATCGCAGTAGGTGCCTCATCCGTCATAGCGCCAATGTATATATCGGAGATTTCCCCTGCAACCATGAGGGGGCGTTTAGCCGGCTCTTTCCAGGTCAATATAGTCCTGGGTATAATGGTGGCATATCTCACCAATTATATTTTCATTCACCTTCAGCTTGCTGATGCCTGGCGCTGGATGTTGGGCGTTATGGTGGTGCCTTCTGCTATTTTCGCCATTTTGCTGTTCGGTATTCCCGAAAGTCCCCGTTGGCTGATCCTAAATGGCAAGGAATCCATCGCGCTACCCATCCTTCAGCGCCTCGGTGAAATGAACCCTGCTGCCGCCATCAGTGCGATAAGGGATTCGGTCAAAGAACACCGCGAATCCCTTTTTCAACGACGTTATTCCAAACCCATCATTTACGCAATGCTGTTGGCAATGTTCAATCAACTGTCCGGAATTAACGCTATTCTCTACTATGCCCCACATATTTTTGAATTGGCAGGCTTTAGCAAAAGCGATTCCTTTATCCAACCCATTTACATTGGAGCTGCCAACCTTATTTTCACCCTGCTGGCGATGACCATCATTGACAAATTTGGCCGTAAAACACTATTGATCATCGGCTCCATCGGTACGATGATTTTCCTGGGCCTTACGGCATCGGCATTTGCCGGTGAACACAACGGTAACAGTCATTTACTCTTTTATTTGATCGGCTTTATCGCCTTTTTTGCATTTTCTCAGGGAGCCGTTATCTGGGTATTCATCTCCGAAATATTTCCAAACTCTGTGCGTTCTCAAGGCGGTTCTTTGGGTAGTACCACACATTGGACCATGGCTGCCATCATTGCCTGGGTATTTCCCGTCATCTTTGAAAGCTATAGTAAGGGGATCTTCTTTTCCTTCATATTCTTTACGGTTATGATGCTCCTCCAACTCATCTTCATCTGGCGCGCTATGCCCGAAACCAAGGGCCGCACCCTCGAAGAGATCCAAAAAGACCTGGGCATCTCATGACGTATTCCAACCTCAACAGTTAAATCATCAAAATATGAAAATGCTACTCTTTTCCGCCCTCCTCGCTGCCGCCACAGTTCCCGTTTTCGCCCAATCCAAAGATGAACAGGCCGTCGGCGCCGCCGTCGAATCCCTCCGCAAGGCCCTCATAGACCCTACCAAGGCCAACCTCGACGCCCTCGTCCTCGACGAACTTACCTATGGCCACTCCAACGGCAATATCCAGGACAAGGCCACCTTCGAAGAAGCCCTGCTCAATAAGTCCTCCGATTTCGTGACCATCGATCTTACCAACCAGACTATCAAAGTTGTCGGCAACACCGCCTGGGTTCGTCACATCCTCTCGGCGACCACCAACGACGGTGGCAAACCCGGCACCGCCCATCTCTCGGTATTGCTGATCTGGGTCAAACAAAAAGGCCAATGGCGCCTCCTCGCCCGTCAGGCAGTCAAGGTACAATCGTAGACGCGGTCTCGCCATCCCTCGCCGCCCCCCCCAGCCCGCCCCGCGCCGCCCCCCCCGTCCCCAACAATTCCCCCCCCCCCCTGCCC
>DASYZH010000415.1:0-3614 GCA_035946435.1 Puia sp.
CTTATGGCGAATCGTATTTGAACATCGTCCGTAAAGAATTTAAAACACCGTAACATGATGAAAACGTTTGTGATCGTATTTATATGCTTGTTGGTTGGTTCGGGTGTGGCGGCGCAGCCCACCGGTGATGATCGCGGCCCGGGAAACTTACAATATATCGACCCTACGATCGGGAATGTTGCGGCATTGCTGCAGCCTACACGGCCTACGGTACAGATGCCGCACCAGATGATCCGGATGTACCCCACGCGGAAAGATTATACCGATGATGAGATCATGGATTTTCCGCTGATCATCGTTTCGCACCGGCTGGGGCAGGCTTTTTCTATCAGGCCGAGCCGGTGGACGCCAGGCGGGACGGAGAAACCAAAAGGGATGGCTTGTGACCAGGGCGCCGAGATCACCCGCCCCTGGTATTATTACACGTATCTGCTCGACGAAGAGGTGGCGGTGGAGTTTACAGCGGGGAAGAAGACGGGTATCTTCCGGCTGGCCTTTGGCGGCGGGCGGCCGCGAAGCGTGGTGTTGGGGGGATATAATGCCGGCGGTGCGAAGTGGGAGTTTTTGGGTGATGGCGCCGTGACCGGCGTAGAGGTCTATCACGGGGACATCCCGGTGTATGTCTATGGGAAGTTTAGTGCGGTGGGGACGCCGGAGTCAGGTGCGGTGGGGACTGTAGCTTCGGGCGCCGCGGAGCCGGACCCGGCCGGGGCTGCACCGTTGCGGTTGAATTTTTCCGCGGCGACGGGCGACACCATCGAGTTCCGGTACGCGATCTCGTATATCGGGCCGGACCAGGCGAAGAAGAATTTTCATGAGGAATTGGATGGCCGTTCGTTTGCCGCGTTGAAGCAGGCGGGCGAGGCCGCCTGGGGTAAGGTCGTGGGACAGATCAAGGTGGAGGGCGGCACGGAGGCGCAGCGGCGTTCGTTCTATTCCGCGCTTTACCGGTGTAATGAGCGGATGGTGAACATCACCGAAGATGGCTCCTATTATAGCGGATTCGACAAAAAGATCCATACCGGCGCTACGCGGCCGTTCTATGTCGACGATTGGGTCTGGGATACTTACCTGGCTTTGCATCCGCTGAGGGCGATCCTCGACCCCGGGATGGAACGGGATATGCTCGACTCGTATGTGCAGATGTACCGGCAGCTGGGGTGGATGCCCACTTTTCCGGTGCTGTTTGGCGATCATGCGTGTATGAATGGATTTCATTCGTCGATCATGATCCTGGATGATTATCGTAAAGGTATCCGGCCCGATGATCCTGCCGTCGCGTATGCGGGGATGCGCAAGAATGCCATGGAGGCGACGATGCTGCCATGGCGCAACGGGCCGGCGACGGGACTGGATAGTTTTTATTATACACATGGTTATTTCCCGGCGCTGCGGGTAGGGGAGAAGGAACGTTTTCCCGAGGTCAGTCCCGGTGAGCGGCGGCAAGCCGTCGCGGTGACGCTGGGGGGCAGTTATGACGACTGGGCCGTGGCGCAGATGGCCCATGAGTTGGGCAAGGACTCCGACTATCATTTTTTTCTACGCCGTTCGGAGAACTACCGGAATCTCTGGAACCCGCAGCAACGGTTTTTCCTGCCGAAGGATGAGCAGGGCCAGTGGATCATGATCGATCCCAAATTCGACGGCGGGTCCGGCGGCCGCGACTATTATGACGAGAACAACGGCTGGACCTATCTCTGGCAGGTGCAGGAGGACGTCCCGGGGCTCATCGGGCTCATGGGCGGCAGGAAGGCCTTTGAAGCGCGGCTGGACCAGCTCTTCCGCGAGGGGCTGGGCCGGAGCAGATCCGATTTCTGGTATAAGTTCCCGGATGCCACGGGGCTGGTAGGGCAGTATTCCATGGGCAACGAGCCCAGTTTCCATATTCCTTACCTCTACGACTATACGCGGTCGCCGTGGAAGACGCAGGAGCGGGTGCGGCTGTTGCTGGACCTTTGGTTCAAGGACAATGTCTTTGGCATTCCCGGGGATGAGGATGGGGGTGGCATGAGCGCCTTCGTGGTGTTCTCTTCGATGGGTTTTTATCCGGTGACGCCGGGTATCCCCCGGTATGCCATCGGCAGCCCCGTGTTCTCGAAAGTGACCATCGACTTGCCCAATGGACGGTTGTTCACCGTGGTCGCGCATGGTTGTTCGCGGGTGAATAAGTATATCCAGCGGGCTTCGTTCAACGGTGCGCCGCTCAACACGCCCTGGTTCTCGCATGCGCAGCTTATGGCCGGGGGGCGGCTGGAGCTGGAGATGGGGCCGCGGCCGAATAAAAGCTGGGGTGTCGAGCCGGCGACGATGGATGCGGGGCCTGCGGCCTCGACGGGTATGGGGCCATCGGCCCAGGCAGGTGAATAAAAACAGTAGCTATGAAAAAAATGCGAATTTTATTTTTGGTGCTGCTGGCCGGCTGGGCTCAGCGCGCGGTGACGCAGTCGATTGCGCAGCCGGGTTTTGCTACAACGGTGGCGCAGCGGATCGATAGTGTGTTGACGGAATACAGCGACCGGTACCCGCAGGAGAAGATCTATCTGCAATTCGACCGGGCAGTGTATAACCCCGGGGAGACCATTTGGTTCAAGGCCTATCTGCTGGCGGGTTTCGCCCCCAGCACGATCAGCCGGAATATCTATTTCGATTGGTATGATGGCGCGGGCAGGTTACTCAGGCATATGGCGGCGCCGGTGTTCGAAGCGTCGGCGAAGGGGCAGTTCGATGTTCCGGCAGGGTATAGCGGCGGAGCGCTGCAGGTGCGGGCGTATACGCAGTGGATGTTGAATTTCGATACGGCTTTTTTGTATGATAAGATTATACCGGTGGCGCGACCGGTGGGTGCCGCCGTGCGGATGGCGACGGCTATGAGCCGTGGTGCACGTGAGCCAGGCCGTGCGCAGCCGGAGGCTGCGCGGGGGGCCAGCAGGCCGGAGGCCGCGCGGACCACCCTGGGTCTCTTCCCCGAAGGCGGTGACCTGGTGACGGGGCTGGTCTGCAAGGTAGCGTTCAAGGCCAATGACCAGTGGGGGAGGCCGGTGGCGGTGAGCGGCGTGGTCCAGGGGAGTGACGGGAGTTTTGTCGACTCGCTCATAACGGAGCACGACGGGATGGGCAGCTTCATGATCAAGCCTCTGCCGGGAGTGCGGTATACGGCCTCGTGGACCGATGGCTCAGGAAAGACCTTTTCTACAGGGCTGCCGCCGGCTGCCGCCGGCGGCTTTGCCATGCAGGTGCAGCCGCGGAGCGGCCAGTGTATGGTCATCATCCGCCGGACGGAGGGGCAGTCGGCTGATGGAGTGCGGACCCCGGATGCGGTGGCGACCGGTGGGCAGTCGGCTGATGCTCCACAGCCCGGCCGGCGGTCCGTTTATTTACTCGCGCATATGGGCCAGCGGGTGGTCTATGCTGTGCAGATTTCGCTGGAAGACAAGCCGGAGATCGCGGTCACCGTTCCCACGGCGGACCTGCCCACCGGCGTGCTGCGATACACGCTGTTCGATGCGGGATGGAAACCCGTGGCGGAACGGGTAGTCTTTGTGAATAATCAATTGCATTCGTTTGCCACTTCGGTACAGGTGGTCGCTTCGAGCCGGGAGAAAAGGGGACGGAAT
>DASYZH010000416.1:0-11864 GCA_035946435.1 Puia sp.
CTTTTATGAATCGATCCCTTAACACCTTATAGAACGCCGCATCGGCAAACCCATTTACATACATTCGCTCCGGATGCCACTGCACCGCCAGCAAAAAGCTCCGCCCCTCCGGCTGGGTCCACTCCACACCTTCTATCGTCCCATCTTCGGCCCGGCAGTTGACGCGCAGCCCTTCCGCCAGCCGCGCAATGGCCTGGTGATGCGCGCTATTGACCAGCCCGCGGATGGTCCCCCCAGGATTCCCGCCCGATGCGAGGCCCGCGAGACGCCCATCGGATGCGTGGTCCGCGAGATGCCCATCGGATGCAGGGTCCGCGAGATGCCCGCCCGATGCGTGGCCCGCGAGATGCCCACCCGATGCGGGGCCCGCGCCCGAGGCTCCCACGACCGACGCCAACAAACTTCCCTGCTCGACTCGCACCTCATGTTGCTTGTCGGCCCCGGCCGTCCCTTCATGCACCGCGTCCCCGCCTTCACCCAGATCCTGGACAAGACTCCCACCCAACGCGACATTGATCAACTGCAAACCCCGGCATACACCGAACACCGGTAGTCGCTGCTTCAGCGCCCGTTCCAGGGCTTCCAGCTCGAAAAGATCCCGCGCCCGCTCCCAACCAGCTGGCGCATGTGCATAGACGTTACTACCGGAATAGAATTCCGGGGCAATATCCACCCCGCCGGACAGCACCAGCGCGTCCAGATCTCCGCTGTCCTCCCCACCGGCCTCGATCTTGATCACCTCGATGGAACCGTCGCCATCCTGGATCCACCGGGCATAGTTGTCATGCTTCTTGTCCGATCCCGTATACGTCAATCCGATCCTAAGTCGCTGTCGATTTAAAGTCGTCTCCTTGGTCATGATCGCTATTGTGTTGAAGTTTACGCGCCTCGCTAATGTTTGGCCTTCGGCCGTGACGGCCGTGCCGTCACAGCGCCTCCAGATAAAGATTTTTGAAATCCTCGCGACTCACTGGCTTTGGATTGTTCGGATGCGCAAAATCGGCAATGGCCAGGTCCGCCAGCGTCTCGATATGCTCCTTCTTCACACCCGTATCCCGCAACCGCACCGGCAGCCGAAGCTCCTGGTTCAAGGCAAACAACCGCTGCACCACCGCTTCGCCGCTTTCCTCCGTAAGCTCCATCGCCCGCGCGATCCGCCGGAACTTATCTTCAAAACCCGCAATATTGAACCGCATCCCATAAGGCAAGTTCACCGCATTTGCCAGCCCGTGATGGGTATCCAGCAGGGACGACATCGGATGCGCCAGCGAATGCACGACACCAAGTCCTTTTTGAAAAGCCACCGCACCCATCAGCGAAGCGATCATCATCCTGCTCCGCGATTCGAGATCGGGTTTCAGCACCGCCTGCGCGATCGAACCGTTGATCAGCTCCACCCCCTGTAAGGCGATGCCCTCGCACATCGGATGCCAGTTCTTCGCAAGATAGGCCTCCAGGTTATGCGTCAACGCATCCATACCCGTCGCCGCCGTGACGAAAGGTGGTAATTCCATCGTCAGCAACGGATCGGCAAATACGATCCTGGCCAGCAACTTGGGTGAGAACAATATCCGCTTTCGATGCGTGTCATCCTCGGAGATGATCGCGCTCCGGCCTACCTCACTGCCCGTGCCGCTGGTAGTGGGCACCGTGATAAAATAAGGGACATCCTCCGTAACATATACGTCACCGCCGATGAGATCGTCATAGTCGAACAGGTCCCGCCGGTGATGGATGCGCAACGCAATGGCCCGCGCGACATCCATGGCCGCGCCGCCGCCGATACCCACGATGCCGTCGCGATCCGTTCCTGCAAAGACGTCCCCGCCCTTCAGCACATCCGATTTTACCGGGTTCTTGTGGATATCCGAAAAGACCTCAACCGAAAGTCCCCTGGCCCGCAACGCCGCCACAATGCCGGCAAAAAAATCCAACTGCGCAACCATGGGGTCGGTGACTAACAAAGGTTTCTTCAAACCTGCCGCCGCCAGATGGTCCGGCAGTTCCGCCACCGCGCCGGCCCCAAACCGGATCACCGTAGGAAAATTATACTGTCTGATCGTGTTAAAATCCATAATCTTCAGGCCCGCGGCGGAGCCGCGGGTATTTTAAATGATTTCAAAATACCTTTTCCATTCCCAGTCCGTCACGGCCTGCCCGAACTGCCGCCACTCCCACTCCCGCGTCCGCACAAAATGATCTACAAATCCTTCCCCGAAAAGTTCTTTGGCCAGGGCGCTATGCCGCATGTTCTCCGTAGCCTCCCAGAGATTTCGCGGCAGGACACCATGGCGCTTGTCGGCATACCCGTTCCCGCGAGTGGCCGGCGTTGTCAGCATCAGCCCCTGCCGCACACCATACAAGCCGGCTGCGAGACACGCCGCCATTGCCAGATAAGGATTCGAATCCGAACCCACTACCCGCGTTTCCAGCCGTATGGATCTGTCGCTGCCCGGCAAGGCCCGCAGCGCGACAGTCCGGTTGTCGATCCCCCAGGTCAGGGTGGTAGGCGCCCAGGCTCCTTCCACCAGTCGTTTATAACTATTCACCGTGGGCGCTACCATAGGCAGGATATGCGGGAGGCAATACAGCTGCCCCGCGATATAGCTCTCCATCACCGCACTCATCCCGGTCGGCGCCGCACCATCATAAAACAGGTTGCGGCTGCCATCCGCCGTCCACAGACTCTGATGTACATGACCGCTGCATCCCGGCAGATCGGCGCTGATCTTTGCCATGAAAGTCGGCACAACCCCATGCCGGTGTGCAATCTCTTTGACCCCGGCCTTGAAAAGCACCGCGCGGTCCGCGGCTTCCAGCACATCGGCATATATGATGGCGGCTTCATACACACCCGGTCCCGTCTCCGTATGCAGGCCTTCCAGGGGCACGCCATAACGTTTAAGCTCATCGAAAAGCGCGTGAAAATAAGCGCTCCCCTGCGAGGCTCGCAGGATGGAGTAACCGAACATCCCCTGCGTCATCGGCTTCAGCGTCGCTTGCGATAAGGGCTCGCCCGCCGCCGGCGCAAGGAAATTGAACCACTCGAATTCCTGCGAGAACACCGCCGAATATCCCGCGGCCGCCGCCTGCGCGATCACCCGCTTCAAAAGCCCCCGCGGACACACCCGCAAGGCGTCACCGGAAGACCCCGACCACTCGGCAGAAAAGGCATCCCCGGTAGCCCCAGCGCCCGCCATAGAATGGCCGCCCGCCGCACCATCAGCTCCCACCGCACCATCGGCTCCCACCGCGCCCTCAGCTCGCGTCCCGCCCGCTGGCTCCGCCGCCCCAGCCCCCGTCATAGAATGGCCGCCCGCCGAAGCCCCAGCCCCCGCCATAGAATAGCCACCCGCCGAAACCCCAGCTCCCGCCACCCCCACCGCCTCCGCCGGGGAAACCCCGCCAAGGCCCCCCCTGAAATCCGCCAGGAAGAAAGGCATATCCCCCTCCCACGGCACCCGCCGGAACGTCCCGGCGTCGATCACCGCCACCGCATCCGGATACCCCGTATGCCAACCGGTAAATGTCCCATTGTCATAGGCCCGGTCCTCCGCATCCCAGCCAAACACCACATCACAAAAACCAAACCCCTTCTCGGCAATGGACACAAACTTGTCAAAAGCCATTATCTTCCCCCGCAAGACCCCATCCACATCCACGATGGCCAATTTGACCTTCTCGGTATGCTCCGCAGCCAGTTGCTGCAAAAGTTCAGGGAGTGTTAGTTTTTTTTGCATAAATATATGTGCGGCAAATGCGCTGCAAAGCAAAATAGCGCATTTGCTGCTAACCACCAATGATTGCCCTAACGGGCGCGACAGCCTTTAGCCGCCAAGGCCAATGATCGCCCTAACGGGCGCGACAGCCCCTGCTTGCCCTCACAAATACCTAACGGGCATCCCGGCCCCTGGCCGTCAAACGAAACGCAATATAGCTCAGGAGTAAAATGGAAAAATAGATGATAGATAATTTAACATACAAGGTCACCAGCGCCACGAGACACACCAGCGCGATCACCAACGCCACCACGGGAAACACCGGATAGAACGGTACGCGGAACGGCCGCTCCAGCCCCGGCTCGCGACGCCGTAGCACAATACAAGTCACCATCGAGATCACATACAACGTCAACGCCCCTAACACCGAGATCGTGATGATATCGTCAGTATGCCCCGTGAGCAAGGCGACAATGCCCACCCCCATATTGGCCAGGAGCGCCATGGCCGGTGTTCCCCGCCTCACCAGCGTCCGCCCCAAAGCCGCCGGCAGATACCGCACCCGCCCAAACTCCAATGTCGCCCGCCCCGCCGCCAGGATCAGCCCGTGGAACGAAGCCACCAACCCCATCAACCCTATGGTGATCAGCAGATGATACGCCCATCCGCCGGCGCCCGTGATCTTAGACAAAGCCAGCGGCAACGGCTTGTCCGAAGCCGCCGCTCCCGGCGATGGATAAACGATGGCCTCCCAGCCCGCCACGCCCACCGATGAAACGAACACCAGCACACAAAGCAGGATCAGCGTGGCCAGCGCAAAGCCGAAACCCAGCAGCACATTCCGCTGCGGCCGCACCGCCTCCTCGGCCACATTGGCCACTCCCTCGAGTCCCAGAAAGAACCAGATCGCAAAAGGGATCGCCGACCACACCCCGTTCCAGCCATGCGGAAACGCATTCTGCTCTAGATTCCGCCAATGGAAATGCGGCAGGGTCACACCGGAAAAGATCAGCAGCTCCAGCACCGCCAGGATCGTGATCACCAGCTCGAAACCCGCCGCTGCCCTGACACCATAAATATTCAGCGCCGTAAAGATAATATAGGCGGTCACCGCGATCACCGTCACCGGTATCGCCGGGAAAAAGATGTTGAAATAGGCCCCGATGGCCGCCGCGATGGCCGGCGGCGCAAAGACGAATTCGATGAGCTGCGCCACCCCGGCTACAAACCCCCAGTCCTGGTTAAGCCCCCGGGTGGCATAATCAAAGACACCCCCGGCACGGGGAATGGCACAGGCAAGCTCGGTATACGAAAAGGTGAAGGTGATGTACAGCAGGATCGCCCCCGCCGTAGCAATGGCCAGCCCGGCCGTTCCCCCGGCAGCAAGACCCAGATTCCAGCCGAAATACATCCCGGAAATAACATATCCCACACCCAGGCCCCATAACATCCAGGGACCTAAGGTGCGGGATAATGCAGTGTTTTGGCTCATGCCTAAAGATAGTGAGCGCGGCCAGGTTTTCCCAAAAAAATAACCCTGTCCGGTCTCACCCCACCGGAACGAGAAAGATCATCAATTGTCCCAAAATAGCCTGGGCGAGTACAAGGTCACATTCTGCGGCACATTCGCCGCATTGAAATTGATCTCGGTCTGCGGATACAACAGCCGCCTGGGAATCGGATTACCCGTGACACTCGTCAGCACAGGGCTGCCCGTCCTGCGCCATAACACCCAGGCCTCGGGATTCAGGAACAAAGCGATATACTCCTGCGACGCGATCTGCGCTATCGCCGCATCTGAGGTCGCAGGCAACACCCCATTCGTCACCAGGTAGGCATCGATATCCGTCTGAGCAACCCCCAGCTTCTTCATATTGGCGGTTATCGCCGCCTGATAAAGGGTCTGCGCAGCGGCAATGGTGCCGCCGTTACGCAACGTGGCCTCGGCGCTCGCGAACAATAGCTCATCATAAGTAATGAACTCCGTCGGCGAATTGATCTGGTTATAATAGCTCAGCGAACTGTCCAGGTCGAACGCAAGATACCGCGGATCACCCGAAGCCAGCAAGTTTCCCGCAAGCGTACTCTGCGTAAAATTCTCATCTCCCGGGCGATCCCGGTAGAATTGATACCAGGAATTGGCGGAAGTCTGCGTGCTCCCGAACGTATATTGCGCATTGTCCGCATTACTCGCAAACGACTGTCCTATCTCCGTGAGCGCTGTAGCAGCCATCTGCGCATTGCCCTTGCTCTGGTGCAATGCCAGCCGCGCCTTTATCGCATGCCCGAACTTGATCCATTCCGCCGCCTTTCCGTTATACATCACGTCCTGCGTCGTGGGCACCAGCGTTCCCGCATCCGGGTTCTGCAATAGGGCAGTACCCACATTGATCAGCGAGGTGATCGTATCATACAACGCCGACGACTTGTCATAGGCAGGATGAAGGTTCGCGGTCTGCGCATTGCCCTTGAAGGCCTCGGAATACGGCAGGTCGCCCCAGATGTCCACCATTACCTGCAACGAATAAGCCATCAATATCCTGCCGATGCCGCCATACGCATTGTATCCCCCCGCATCGCTCACCTGGATCAGCGTATAATCATTCTCTAACGTCGATGTATACAGGTCGGGCCAGACATTGTCGAAATTCCCGGGGTTGAAATTGTATTGATAATATTGCTGCGACTGCGAGTTAGCCCCGTACATCTGCTGCATCAGCAAAGCGGAATACCTCGAAAGATCCCCGCCCTGCGTATAGCCCAACGCGGCCTCTACCGTGGGCAGCAACAGGTCGGGCGTCACGCTCGGCAACGCATTTGGATTGACATTCTCGTCGGTATAAAAACTCTTTTTACAGGAAGAGGCGATAAAGAGCCCGAGAAACATCGCCAGCAGCACCGATTTATGTTGTAGTCTCATTTTTACTCGTTTTTTAGGTTAAGATTCGTTAAAGCCCGACATTCAGGCGAACACCATAGCTCTTGGTATTGGGGTTGTTGAAATAATCCAAACCCTGGCTGTTATTCGGCCCGCCGAGACTCGTCTCCGGATCCACACCGTCGTATTTCGTCCACACATGCAGGTTATTGGCAAAGACCGTCAGGGAAAGGCTCGTGAAGGGTCCTTTCTTCAACATCGTCCGCGGTAGCTCATAGCCGAGGCTCAGCTGCCGGATCCGGGTAAACCCGCCATTCTCGATATCCGTCTCCTGGCCGCCGCCGAAGCTGTTGCCCGTATTCTGCCAGTAAGACTGGCTGTAGCTGGACTGGATGGTATTCACCGCACCAGGTCCCGGCTTATCGACCCCATTCTCATCGTGCACCACATTCCCGGCGTCATCCAGGTGACCCAACAGCCCCTTGAAGACCGTCGCCTGCCCGCGGTTCGACGTTTCGAATGCCGTACCCTTATTGGCCAGCGCCCCGCGCGTGCCGTTCCAAAGCGCACCGCCATGCCGTACATCGACCTGGAGACCCAGGTCAAAGCCCTTATACGTAACAGTACTGATCACACTGCCGATCCAATCCGGAGCAGGATTGCCGATCACCAGGTTCGGTCCCACCCCGCCGGGCAGCGGCTGCCCATAGCTGGAAGAACCCGTCCGGTCATCGATCAGGAGCGGACTCTTCAGGTCGTTCAAATTGGAGTGCGGCGTCGTCGAACCATAGATCACCCCATAAGGCTGCCCCTGCACCGCAAAGATGCCGGCCTCGCCCGCACCAAAGCCACCCATGAAAAAGGTCTGGATGCCCGGATACAAGGTCACAACCTTGCTCACATTCCGGCTCCAGTTCACGATCAGGTTCCACTTCAACCCATAGCTCGTCTGCACCGGCGTACCATCCAGGGTCAGCTCGAGCCCCTTGTTCGTGATCGTGGCCGCATTCAGCAGTTTGCCGGCAAAACCGGTGCTGAATGGAAGCGACACCGGGAAGATCACATTCGTCGATTTGCTATAATAACCCGTTGCGTTGAACGTCAGGCGATTCTTCAGGAAGCCCAGATCCAGGCCGCCCTCGTAGGAATTGGTGTTCTCCGGCTTCAGCTGGTCATTCCCGATCACGGCGATCGCGGAGCTGATCTGGTAGCCCGAAGACCCGTTGGCAGGGAACGTGATCCCGCTGGTAAACCCGTCCGCAAAGACCGCACTGGTAAAAGGCGTCGACAGTCCATACACCGGCGCATCCTTGCCCACCTGGGCAAAAGAAGCCCGCACCTTGCCAAGGGAAAGCCAGTTCTGCTCCTTCATGCCCGGCAGCTCCGTGAACACCCAGCCGAGGCCCACGCTAGGATACCAGAAGTTATCATTGGCCGCCGGCAGCGTGGACGAGGTCTCGTCCCGGGCCGTGATCGAAAGGAACAGCATCTCCTTATAATTCAGCTCGGCATCCGCATAAACCGCCATCGTCCGCTTATGCACTTCCGTCTCGGAAGCGATCACGGATTGGGCATTCGACATATCATAGAAACCACTTACGTTGAAACCCTTACCATTCGTGAAGGTATTATCCTGCTCCAACGTGAAATAGTTCTGGCCTAATATCAGCGATCCCTTCAGATCGTCGGTAAACGAATGGTGCAGATTCACGATGAAATCGGAATTGAACTGCCGGTTGGTATAATTGATCAGGTAGATTGCTCCCGCCGGATTGGCATTGGAATTCAGATCATAAACGGTCTTATCGTTTTGGGAATACACGTCCCCGCCCAGCCGGTAGGTAAGCGAGATCCAGGGCGCGGCAACAAAGTCCGCCTGGCCATACCCGAACACGCGATCCACATTCGAATGCGTCGGGTTATTGTTCACCACCCAAAAAGGATTGTCATAACCGGGTCCGCCGCGATAATCCCGCTCGGTCCCGTCCGGAAATTCGTACGCATCCTTATGATTGGCCCCATCCGACCCATACCCGTTGGAATTGTCGAAAGTAGCCGGCGTGCGGGTAAGCCCCAGCATCACCCCGGAAAGGTTCGACCCCTGCTGCACCTTATAGTTGGTGGAATTGATATAATTGATCCCGGCCGAAGTACTAAGCCGGCTGCTGATCTTCGACTGACCGCTCAGGCTTAACGTAGTTCGGACATACTTGGCTCGCGGAATGATGCCGGTCTGGGACAGATTGCCCAGCGATAACCGGTAGCCGGAGCTCTCATTGCCCCCCGATAAGGCGATATTATTGT
This sequence comes from Puia sp., assembly GCA_035946435.1. Taxonomy (GTDB): domain Bacteria; phylum Bacteroidota; class Bacteroidia; order Chitinophagales; family Chitinophagaceae; genus Puia. The sequence goes on from DASYZH010000416.1 coordinate 8,902, forward strand.
CATACGTGACCCCGGTTTTGAAGAAATTGTACCGGTCATAAGGCGTAACGGGGATCTTGGCATTCGGACTCGACTTGCCAACGATATGGCCATGCTTGTCAAAATTATAATCCGTCGCTCCATCCCAGAATAGCGTATCGATCTTCGCCCCCCAGGAAGTCGACCCCCCGGCTTCGGGCGGCGAATACTGCCCGCCCGACCCCTGTGACCATTGGTCCTGCAGCTTCGGCAGCAGCCCTACCTTGTCAAACGTCACCGAAGAATTGAAATTTACCGCAGTCCGGCGGCCTGCTCCCCCTTTCTTGGTGGTAATGATGATGGCCCCGCTGGCGGCCTGGATCCCGTACAAGGCCGTGGCCGCCGGCCCCTTCAGCACGCTGATGGACTCGATATCGTTAGGATTGATATCGTTCCCCCGGTTTGTTGCCTGCTGCCCCCCGGGCACATTCCCGGACGCACCGCTCGCATTATTGCCCGACGGCGCCGTCGCATCGAAATTATTGATCGAGTTATCGATCGGTACCCCGTCGACAACCAGCAATGGCTGGTTATTCCCCGTTATTGAAGTAGAACCCCGCAGCCGGATATAGGTCCCCCCTCCGGGATCACCCGTACTCTGGATGACCGTGAGACCGGAGGCCTTACCCTCCAGTTCGCCAAGGGGATTGCCGGTGCCTGACTTATTCAGCTCGTCGGCCGAAATGGTCTGCGTGGCATTGGTAAGCGACCGCTTCTCCCTGCGTATCCCCAACGCCGTAACAACTACCTCGTTCAGATTCCTGTTATCCCGCGTCAGCCTGACGGCAAAGTTGGCCTGCTCTCCCACCGGGATCTCCTGAGGCAGGAATCCCACCGCACTCACCATCAAGGTCGCATTTGCCGGAACGGCAAGCCGGAACCTTCCATCCGGCCCTGCGCTGGTGCCGCCCCTCGTACCCCTCACATTTATGGACGCCCCCACCAGGGGATTACCCGAAGAATCAGTGACCGTTCCCGTTACCTCCCTTGTCTGGGCCTGCACCACGATGGATGCCACCAACCCTATCATAAGAGTTAGAATAAGCTTTCTCATTTTTTGTGTTAGTTTGATAATGGTTTAAAAAGTAGATTTCAAAAAAGACACAGAAAATGATTCCACCGACGCACGAAAAGGCGGGAGAGTTACCCAATCGGGAAAATAGTCGACCAAAAGGCGCTATATCAGAACTGAAATTGCCGGATGGCGTACAAGATGGCCACGCAGCCGTACAAGTTTCTTGAACCATCTTGAACCAACTTGTACCAACTTGTGTTCTCTTCGCCGCTTCCACCGGGAAGTGGGTATTACCGGCGACATAAAAAAAGAGCAGGTGGTAGAAACCACCTGCGGGTCACATGAGAAAACTTCTAAGGACAACGTGTTTTAAGATCCGGGGAAGTTGCCCGTTAGACTAAATACTATTTCCCCGGAATAAGTTTATGAACAGGCCCGCTTATGGGGCATCTAAATTGCATAAAAAGTGTAGGAGATCGGCGGCTGAAAGGTAATCACATTTTATAACTGCAACTGGGTAAACTGACCCAAACGGGAAATTTTCGTGTCCAATGGTCCATTTGGCTGTTTAAAAGGCAAGGCCTCCCAACCGCTAAACATTCGCCGAATCCTTTTGCAATTAATTAACTTTTCTATCACAGCACAAATAAATTATTTCACGTTATCGAGCTGCTACTACACCTGAGTCTTCCCAAACATTTTAAACTATTGCGCGTTTAGGTCCACCGCCTAACCCCAACTGCTATGAACAAACAACTGGTTGTAAACGACAGGGTAGTCAAGCTGGTAGGTATCCCCGCCCTCGGCCTCTTGGTCCCAAACCTCACCGGTTTGATAGACAATCATCGCTATACCATTTCCGAACTGATAGCCTCCTATCTCTATTTCATAGTAGTCGCCTTTTTGGTCTGGGAGGGAAACGTCCGGCTGATGTATTACATCAGGGCCAAAACCCCCTGGTCCCGCCGGTCGTATTACCGGGTCATCATCGCCCTCTTCTTCGCCAACATCGTCTACTCGGGCGTCCTCGCCGCCGCCCTTCTCCGCCTGTGGATACTCACCGCTCACGAATCCCTGCAGGACCCCGACCACCTCGTCAATACCGTCCTGGTGATCATCATTGCCGCCTGCTTCATTACCAATATCTACGAGATCATATTCCTGAATCTGGAAAAAGAGTACAACGAATCCAGGGTCGAGCAGCTCAACGTCGCCAAGGCCCAGGCCGAACTCGAAGCCCTCAAAAACCAGATCGACCCCCACTTCATCTTCAACTCCCTCAACACCCTCTCTTTCCTCATCACCCGCGACCCCCTGAGCGCCCGGCTCTATAACGATACCCTTGCCCGGGTCTACCGCTATATCCTGTCCAATAAGGAGCGGGACCTGGTCCTCCTCCGCGAAGAGATCGAATTCATCTCCAACTATTTCTACCTGCTCAAGATCCGCTTCGCCGACGCCGTCAGCATGGTCATCGAGATCACCGATCTCTCGGCCGAGAACTTCCTGATCCCCCCCATCTCCCTCCAGGCCCTGGTTGAAAACGCCATCAAGCACAACGAATTCAGCGACAAAAAACCCCTGACCATCGATGTCTCCATCTCGGCTGATTACGTCATCGTCCGCAATGCCATGAACCGCCGTACCAATCCGCAGCCTACCTCCAAAATAGGATTGAGCAACCTCGACAACCGCTACAAGCTCCTCACCAAACGCAATATCCTGGTTGAAAATAATTTCGAATCTTTCATTGTAAAATTGCCGATTCTTCGCTTCTGACCAATGGTCCAGATGCAAATTTTACAGTAGTCCAGCTGCAACATTTTTCAATCATCCACGTCCTATGTTAAACCACTGCCCGGAAACTGTATAAACGGTAACGTGAAAAAACAATTCCTAACTAATTTTATCCAACAAAACTCAGCCAGAT
>DASYZH010000417.1:0-10391 GCA_035946435.1 Puia sp.
CAGCTCCTGCCGGTCTCCTATCCCGGGTCCGGCGTTCCCGATGTCTTTCGTAACTGGCCCGCCGTCCTGCAGAACAAAGGCTGGGAATTCAATTTTACCGCCCGGATAGTCGATGAAAAAGACTTCAGCTGGTCCATGGGTGTGAACTGGACCCTACCGGTCAACACACTGAAGTCCTTCCCCGGCCTTGCACAAACGCAGTTTGCCCAGATACTTATGGTCGGCCAACCCCTGAGCGTCGTACAGGTCCGGCGCTTCACCGGAGTCGACGCGGCAAAAGGACTCTTCACATTCGGCGACTCCATGGTGGGTCACTTCGACGCCACCGGCTTCGGCGGTCTGCATACCGAGCTCCGGTACAAACGCATCGGCATGCTCGCCACCGTAGACGCCAGACACGCCATGGGTAATAATTATCTCACGACCCTATACCTCACCAATCCCCCCGGCTCCACTCTCTACGGACTTATGTCCAACGCTCCCGCCGCACTCACCCAACGTTGGGAAGCACCTGGCCAGCACGCACCTTACCAGCAGGTCACTACCGATCTCAATACGCCCGCCGGCCGCGAGATCCCGCTCTATACGGCTTCGAGTGCCCGGCTCACGAACGCCTCCTTCATCCGGCTGAAGATCATCAAGCTCTCGTACTGTGTAGCCGATAATATGCTAAAACACCTGCATCTGTCCAACCTGACCCTCTATATCGCGGGACAGGATCTCCTCACATTCACGCCGTACAAAAACGTCGACCCGGAGATCCAAAATGCAAACATCCTACCGCCATTGCGGATCATCGAAGCAGGCCTTAGCGTCGGCATCTGATCAGTAATGCGCGAACAAGATCACGCTTGGCCATATAATGTGGGGGAGCCCATAGACGATAAACCCGTTGGCTATCTGAACGCCTCCACTGGGGTCGGTGTCGACATCTGTCTGTAATTCCACCTCGAGATCGTAGACCTCCAGGCTCGTAGGCATATACCCCTCATATACATTACCCGGGTACGAATACCAATAGTAATACTCCGAACGCGACATGAGCAGGGCTTTCTTTTCAGGCTTGTCAAACTTTCCGGATACGCCGGAGGAGCCGGGCGTCGTCGCAAATTCGCTTTTTGCAGGAGAAAAAGAAGTGCACAGAGAGAGTGCCAGGGCGGCAATGGCGCCCATTTCAATGGATAAGTGTTTCATGTTTAAGGTTTGTACATAAATGTAACCCCCTAAATAAAAAATCTCCAAACATCGGGTAATCTATTTATATTTTTTATACAATTACCCTGATGTCTCTGCACTCTTATTTCACTCCAGTAATGTCCTTTTTTAATACCCTCTCCGTCCACTGCATTGTCGCTTCATGGTCGCTAGATCGCATCCCCATCACTAGGGCCCTGGGGGACACCGGGTCCGCGATGCCCTCCGGGACCGAAACCGTCCCGCCCTCTAAAGCCGTTGTGCATTTTTTCGAACTGCGAATATTGTTCGGGGGTAAGCACGGACTTGAACGTGTCGTTACGTTTTGCCAACAACGCTTTCATCTGCTCACGCTTCTGCTGCGGCAGGAGGTTGTCATTCTCATGAATGGCCTTGACCTGGTTGTGCAGGTTTTCGGTACCCGTCTTGATCCTGGCGACCTGGTCATCCGTGAGATTCAGTCGGAGCTTCAGGCGTTCCAGGCGGGCAGCTTCCATAACCTGTCTGTTCTCGTCCATTCGTTCGCGCCGCGTTGCCACCTGTTCCTTCTGTTGCGGGGTAAGCAAGGCGGCCATTTTGTCTTTCTTCTCCTTTTGCAAAGCGACGAGACCGGCCTTGTATTCCTTGAGCGTGATGTTGTCCTGTTTGAAGAGATCCGCTGATTTCTGGCGGTACTCCTTGTTGATGGCCATCAGCTGTTTACGCTGTTCAGGGCTGTAGAAGCCGCGGTGAGCATTCGCAAGACTATCGCTGCCGGGGCGGTGACCCCAACCGTGGTGGATATCATATTGATGGTGAGTCGAGTCGGTAGGATTGTTTGTTGCGCTCTGCGCCTGAGCCGTCCAACCCAGAAAAAGGGCTCCTGCCAGGAAGCCGGCCTTCTTGAGCAGGGTGTTGATTTGTCGATCCATGGTTTAACATATTTAGTTATCCTTAAGATAGCACCAATCCCTTTTCGTTTAAACGGCAGAAGACGTAAACACCTGGAAATTCGAGGGTTTTACCGAATTTACTTCTGCTTCCTATATTTTTCCACCACCATGCTGTTGCCTTCGTTGTCCACCTGGACCGTGATCCAGTTTTTGGCGCTTTCCAGCTTGACGAAATAGTTGAGCGCCGCGGGCGAGGTGATCTCGGTGACGCCATAGATCTGATCCTTGGGATACCTCTGTTTCAACAGGTTAGTAATGAAGAACGGTAGCATCTGACCGGTATAGTTGCGGAGCGAGCTGGTGAAATTGCCCTTTTTATCATAGCTGATGCGGGTGAGGATGCTTTTGACAGTGAAACACACCGTATAGCCGTCGGCGTCGTTACTCCAGGTGACGTGCTCGGCGTTGGGGAAGCTTTGTTCAAAGGATTGCTCGAGGAGCTTCTGGACGTCCGGGCCGTTCCAGGCGAAGGAATGGAAGCCGATCAACAGGACAAAGGCCGCGAAAATGAACTTTTTCATATTCTAATGTTTTTGTACTGTAAAAATAAGCCGGACTCGGACTATCTGATAGGTCCAGTTTCGAGAAGGAAGATAGTCCAGTCCATCACCCCTTCATTATCTTCTCCAGCACATTAAGCGCCTTACCGCACTCCTCGATAGTCATAAACCCAAAACCCAGGCGGGTCGCATTAAGGGAGGTAGGCCCCGTATTGTGGATGAGCCCGTTAGGAAGAATAAATCCCTGCCCCTTCATCCGCTCGGAGAGCTGCGGCAGGGGATAGGAAGAATGGAATTTCGCCCATACGGCAAGACCACCATCCGGAACCCGAAAGTTGATAAGCCCGGCAAACCGCGAAAGAAGGTTCTCACAGAGAAAGTCGCGGCGGAGGCGGTATTCGTGGAGGGCCTTCTTCATAAGCCGCTTCACGGTGCCGTCTTCGAAGAGATCGCAAAGGGCCAGCTCGAGGATCGGATCACCCTGCGCATCGACGATCTGCCGAAGCCGTGCCAGCTCGAGGATCAGGTTGGGGGGCGCGATGATATAACCCGTACGCATAGCCGGGGAGATGGTCTTGCTCAGCGTCCCGATATACACGACCATCCCTCGCGTGTCGGAACTCACCAGCGGCAGGATGGGGCTGCTGAGATAATGATAATCGTAGTCGTAGTCATCCTCGAGGATAATGAACCCATATTGCTCGGCAAGCGCAAGAAGCCGGATCCGCCGCGGGGCGCTAAACGTCACGGTCGTGGGGTAATGATGGTGCGAGGTGATATAGATCGCCTTGATCTTTTTCTGCTTGCACAGCGCCTCGACAGCATTGACGTCGATGCCACTGTCATCCACGGGCACACGGTGCAGCTCCATGCCGGCGCTGAGAAAGGTCCTGTCCGCATAGTAGTAATTGGTGTCGCCGACAATAATGGCATCGCCCGCGCCGAAAAGCACCCGCGTAAGCAGATATAGCCCCATGGTACTCCCACGGGTAATGAGAATGTTTTCGAAGGTCGTTTGGAGGCCGCGGGTGTCGTTGAGATAGTTCGACAGGAAATTACGGAACCGGGTGACGCCGGCGGTATCTACATACGAGGTGTATTTTAAATTCACCTTCTTCAGCAGCACGCCGCGGAAAGCCTTGGCGATCTCGTTGACGGGAACCAGCCGGGGATCGGGTCCATCGTGGAAGCCGGGAATATGCCGGTTAGGTGTCGCCGGATTTTTTATGATGGTATTCACCGGCACCTCATAGCCCGTAGCGGCGGCGAAAGTATGCGGGCGCTGTTTGCCGTTCAGCTCGCGGGGGCTGATCTCGGGCAGCTTGCTACTCGTGAACGAACCCTGCGATGGCCGCAGCTCGATCCACCCCTGGGCATCCAGTTCCTCGTAGGCCCGGACGACAGTGATGCGGTGGACATCCAGCAACTCGGATAGCTGACGGGTACCCGGCAACTTTACCCCCGGTCCCAAATGGCCTTTTTTGATCTCGAGGCTGATGGCATTGGCGATCTGGAGATACACGGGGCAGCTGGCCTCCTTCTGTAACAAGATGATGCTCTTCCAAGGTAACATGGCGGACTACTCAGTGGGTTGATTTTAGCATACTAAGATAGTCCATTTTGACCAGACCGCCGCCTCGGCCAGGTCGCCGCGCAGGAGCCCACTAACCAGACCGCCTCCGCACCTTCACCCAAAACGAAAAGGCCCCCACAACCACAACCGCCAGACCGGCTAGCCACCACAATTGAAAGCGACCCCCCCGCGGGAGCACCAGCGCCTGCGGGTTCCCGACCAGGATCATGTTCGCCCAATAGTAGGGCAGCGAGCGGGAACGGTCGCCGCCGCGGATAAACTCCAGTTTACTTTCACGCAGCGCGAGATCCTTATCCATCCCCTGCGCAAGCCTCTTGTGAAAGGCGGCGGTAATCGCGTAAATACTCTCCTCATCGGCCTGCCAGAGGGTGGCAGCGACGGCGGGAATACCGGCGGCAGCAAAACCCCGGGCCAACGAATAGATGCCCTCCCCCTCCGCGTTGCGGCCGGCATTGGTCTGGCACGCACTCAGCACGACGAGCTGGGCCGCCGGCCGCTGCAGCAGCGGCAGCTCGGATAGACGGATGACGGAATCCGCGAGAAACAGCAACGGCTCCTTTTGTACACTATCGGAACGCGCATGTGCATAAACGGTGACGACGGAGTAATGCGCGGCCTTTTGCAAAAACTCCTTTTTGGTGGCTCGCCGCTCCGTAAGCACATCCGCCGATGGATAACAGGCAGCGGCTTCACGGCAGGCATCCAGCGATTGGGGCAGATCCGGCACGTCCAGGCCAGGCGCAAAGAACGCCGGCGCAACGCCAAGGAAGCTGGCCTCACCAGGCTGCCCACGTGAAGGCTCGAGCAGGTAACGCGCCGAATAGACATAATCGAAGGAAAAATCATTGATTAAAAAATGACTGCCTAAACTATCGGCAGCAAGCGCCTCGAAGGGGATGAAGAAATTGTCGGGACTCACGAACACGCGGCCCGCCGTCCAGCCGAGCGGCTCCAGCAAAATACCGTACAAATGATGCGCTAGCCTACCGAAAGCAGGGAAATCACCATTCTCCGCCTGACGGTCGGCACAAAGCCGCATAAAGCTATTGATCTCCCGTCCGAGATTAAAATAAGGTATTCGGATCATTCGGGTATCCGAAGGCGTAATGCCCAGCATGTAGATCACGCTGTCGTTGACGAAATAATGCACGAAACGCCGGTCGCCCGCAGCAAGCAGGTGCTGCAACGACCCGAGAGTCGGCACGGCATCGGCATATTTGTATTGATAGTAGGCCGGAGCGGTTTGTTCCAGGGATCGGGTATAGCGTTCGAGGGAGTCCTTGGCTTGCAAAAAGGCGAGCTCCTCCTGCCGATAGTCGGAACTCGAGTCGGGAAGATCGGCGAGATGGCGTTCCTGCTGGATCAACCTGAGCTGGAGCTGTTGCTGGCGGGCGAGCTCATCAGGTGGCAAAAAGGCGGACGCGCCCAGTTCATTGAGCCGGTCATTAAGCAAGACCGCCCGGCTTTTCTCCATGAAGAAAAAGGCGGCATTCGCATCGTGCGCTAGCCAGCAGGCTTCCAGCGCATTCGAGTAGAACTCGCGGGTAGCGGTTCGCCAAACGAGCTTGGAAGGCTCATCCGTTTGCTCCTGGCGCAACGCGGTGACGAGCGAGTCGGCGAGCAACGCGGTATGCAGGCAGGCGGTGAGCACCAAAGGGTCTTGTGTCGACTTGCAAAAGGCCAGCAGATCGCTTGTTTTGTTGCCGAAGGTCAGGACCAGCAGCGATTTGTTTTGTTGCGCGACAAGTGCGGAGAAGGCGGGATTGCGGAGGATGTCTTTCGCCGGGGTGATACGAAGCTGTTGCAAGGCCTGATGCAGGTCGAGGATGGCCTCGCGGTAGTCCTTTTTGTTGTAATGAAGTGCGTCGAGATCGATACAAGCTGAGGCAGCTTCGATGGGATTGTGCAGCTGCTGCGCGAGCCCATAGGCTTTGCGATAGCTCGTCTCGGCTTCGGCCAGGCGATTCATTTTTTCCATGAGCAGAATGCCTTGATCCAGATAGTAGTCGGCCAATTCGATGGATACCGGCCTGGTCACCTGCAACCGGATAGCCTCACGGTATTCCCGCAGCGCCTCTTCCGTATGACCGGTGGTAGCGTCGATGAGTGCCTTGATGCCGAAGCTGCCTGCGAGCACCACGGTGTCTTTTGTGAAGATAGCCAGCTGCCGGTCGAGCTCTGCATCACCCGTCGCCGCGGCAATATCGCCGGCCTTGGTTTCGGCCAGGGCGCGCTGGGTCAGCATGTTGATGCTGTATGCCGTATCATGGGTATCCTGTCCAAGCAGGATGCCCAGGGTGGCCTCTTCGATACTTCTCTCATAGTCGCCCTTTAGCGCAAAGATATTACTGCGCTCCTGCCGGCACGTTTTGACGGCAGCCTCCTGACCCGGGAAGCGGTTGGCAAGCTGGATGGAACTGTCGAAATAAGCTAGCGCCTGATCGTAAATAGAAAGACCTTTGTAATAATAGCCCATATTCCGGTAGCTGCCGACAGCAAAGGACAGGCAGGCACCTTTACGACCCGACGTGTTGATCCGGATCGCCTCGAGATTGTTGGCGATACAGCTGTCATAAGCCTTCGTGGTATAATATTGGAACACGGCGATCCGATGCAACAGCCGGGCATAAACCGAATCCCGGGAATATCCCGCTTTTTCAAAAGCCTCCCGTAAGGGAATGACGAGCGCAAGCTTTTGGTACTGACTCAGCCCCGGAGCCTGTTCGATATGCAGCAGGCTATCCCAGATCGCGATGGGCGTAAGGGAAGAAATGGGGGGACCGCTAAAGGTAAGCAGCCCCCCGAAAAGGAATAGTATGGCGATCGATCGCTTGACCATAGAGGTTAGGGCGCCAGTTCTCCGTGTACTATGGAATCGGTGAGGGCCTTGTCGATGGTCAGCACGGTCCTGCCGTTCGCGGTGGTGTTCATGGCAGGGATGATGACGTGCTTGTCGGTTTTACTCGTGAGATGGCTATAGAGCGCGGCGATCCTTCCGGTGACCACAGGTGCAGCGAACGAAGAACCGGTGATCGTGTACACGATATAACCGCCGCCGACATTCTTTGGGGGATTTATGGGATCATAGAACACATAGGATCCATCGGGCGTGATGGTGTCGCATTGCGCACCGACATCCACAAGATTGCCGGAAGCGTTCTCGAGGGGGCTCGGTTTCTGCGTCCTTTGGGATACCGTGGTGACGGTAACGATATTGGGAAAGGTCTTCGCAAAGGAGGCGGGATAGAACCGGTTGCTATCCAGGTACCGATAGTCGCTCGTATGATCCATCGACCCGAAGATCGCGTCTTCGGCGGGGTCGTCGTTGCCCGCGGCGGCGACAAGCAGCATACCTGTCGCATTGAGATATTTATTCATGAACGCGCCCAGCATATTTTCCACTTTGAGGGTACCCGCCGTGTCGGTTTGGGCATAGTGATAAAAGCCCCAACTTGCGTTGACGATCCTGGCGCCGGCACCAGAGGCATAGGCGAAACCGCAGAGCATGCCGAAGAGCGTTCCCTGGCCGTTGCTGTTGAAGATCTTCACGGGAAGGATATCGACGTTGCCGCCGCCATATTGCTGCACCTGGTTCAGGATGATCTTGGTGACCTTGGTACCGTGTTTATCCGGCATATCGTCTTGCGTGTTGGCGTTATTGTCGACGAAATTCCAGCCGTGAGAGCTGCTGGTGCCCGAAGGTGTTTCAAAGCAGGTGGACCCCACCGTGGCGACTACCGACGAGCCCACCGAGTCGAGCCCCGAGTCGAAGACGGCGATGGTCAGCACGCCGGCGGGAGTGGGTTTTGGCCAGGTATAGTTGGTGGCTATCCGGGGCGGAAACTGGCTGCGTCGCAGCGTATCGATGCGCGCGGAGTCATGGGTACCCACGCTATAGTTGGAGCAATATAGGGTGGGGCCGTTGTTGCCGGAGGGGCCAGGCGAGCCGGTGCCGCCACTACCGCCGACCGTTTGGTTCTGAAGGTATGGCAGCAACGTGGAATCGTACAATAAGATCATATCCGAATCGCAATGCGAGCAGACGGCGAGGGCCTGGACATTGGGGACTTCTTTCTTGAGGTCGGAAAGCCAACGTTGGTATTGTTCTTTGGAGCTGTCCGGATTTTTCCAGACGACGACCTGGTATTTGAGGGGGAACCGATTGGTGTCGGGGGCCTGGTAGCCGGGGTTGCCGATCCAGCCGATATCGATCGGCCGGCCATGGCGGCAATGGCAGGAGAGCGCAAGCAATAAGATGGCAAAGGCGCTCAGGGCCGTTTTCGGCCAGCCGTAGCGGGTAGAAGCTATCATAGATTAATGTTTAAAACTTTTGCAGCCACACAGCCGCTTCTCTGCTTCCGTCCAGGTTACGGCGGACGACGTCTTGCAGTATCTCACGGGCGGTCTCACGGTCACCGGTGGCATTGCGCTCGAGTAGGGTAACGGCTTTCAGGAAAGGTCCGGGATTGCTGTAGAGGGAAGATAGGTTTGCGAGGGTATCGAACTCGTGGAGGGCCTGATCGTAGTTCTTCAGGCGAAGATAAGCAAGGCCGCTGTAAAGCCGGGCATCCGTATTACCGGCATGGTCATGTGCAAGGGTGGTGAAGAGGTCGAGCGCGCGGGTAAATGCCCGGTTGTTGTAGGCCGTGATACCCTCCGCGAGACTGTCACGGGTTCCGTCGAGGGTCTGGCTGAGATGATCATAATGAGTGCCGATATAGTCGCCCGCGAGCTCCGCCGGTGTGGCGCTCCGGGTAAGTAGGTATAAGGAGAAGAGCAACAAGACGGCCGCGGCCGCCGAAGCCAGGTAGAGGGTGCGGACGAGGCCGGTTTTTTGGCGCCTGGGGCCGCCCGGTGCCCAAACGGCTTTTTTGGCTTCCAGGAGCTCTTCTTTCAATAGCTGCCGCGCCTGGATATACAAGGCCACTTCCTGGGCGAAGGTTTCGTCCCGGACGCAGCGTTCATCGAATTGTTGTTTTTCGGCGTCGGTGCAGCGTCCGGCGAAATAGGATTCTATATAGTCGAGCGTGTCGAGCATTTACCCGTTCGTTGGTTTCAGATGGTTTTAAGCGCTTCTTTCATGAGTTCACGAAGTCTTTCGATACAACGGAGACGCGTCGTTTTGACGACAGCCGGGCTGTTGTAGTCCATTTTTTGGGCGATGTCCTTGTCCGGGAAGCCATCTTCGAAAAGCAGGAGGAGCTCACGGCATTTTTCTCCCAGTTTCCCGATGTATTCGCGCAGGGTCGCGATCTTATTCCGGTGGATAAGCCCTTCTACGGCGGATCTGGCCTTGTCCGAAAGGTGGGTCAGAAGCTCCGGCGAAGCCACGGAATGGTGCACCGCTGCCTTATTCATCGCATTTTTCCGGATCTGGTCAATACATTTATTGGAAAAAATTTTAAAAAGGTAGGTTTTCAGGCTGCTGGAGCCGTCGAAGCGCCCGGCGGCAATGTTTTGGATGGTACTAAGGAGGGCGTCACTGTAGGCGCTGAAGCTGTCTTCGGTCGAGAGGCGGTATTTGCGGCAGCCCTGGCCGATGAAGTATTCATACCGGCGGTAAAATTGGAGTTCCCAGGAGGCCCGTTCTCCGGGGCCGGCGGTTTGGAGGCCGGTCAAGATTTCTCTGTCTTTTTCCATCAGCAGAATATCGGCTTGATTGCCAAGGTACGATCTTTTTCCCGCGAAAAAAATTCGCCCACCCTGTTTCCCCCGGGCGCTGTGGTTTCGATCAAATTAGTGTCAGAGAATAAACACAGGGTAGAAGCAGAAGTAGGCCCCCGAACCCGGACGCCGGTTTACGCCGGCGTCTCTTTTTTGGAGGTTTACGCCTTATTCGCCAACTGCCCGCAAGCCGCATCGATATCCTTCCCCCGGCTGCGCCGCAACCGCGCATTGACCCGGTTCTTTTCCAGATGCTGCATGAACTGCTGGATCGCGCTTTCTTCGGGTTTGGCGAATAGCGCCTGGTCGATCGGATTGTATTCGATGATATTCACGAGATCGGCGGGGACCTGTCGATAGATCTTCACCAGCTCATCGGCGTCCTGCCTGCTATCGTTGAAGTTCTTGAAGAGGATATACTCGAAGGTGATCTCACTGCCGGTTTGCTGATAGAAATGATTCAGCGCGTCGACCAGCGATTTGAGGTTGTTCGACTCGTTGATGGGC
>DASYZH010000418.1:0-1542 GCA_035946435.1 Puia sp.
GACGATTACCTCGTGAAGCCTTTTCATTTTGAAGAGCTGCTGGCGAGGATCAAGGCATTAGGCCGGCGTAAGCTGCTGGTACTCCCCGGCATCATTTATCGTGTCGGCGATCTGGAGGTAGATGCCTACCGGAAAACGGCCCGCCGGGCGGGTAAGGAGATCACCCTGACGGCCAAGGAATTCTCTCTGCTGGAATTGCTGATCGTGAACAAGAACCGCGTGCTTTCGCGGACCTTTATCGCTGAAACGGTGTGGGGTATCAACTACGATCGCGGCACCAATCTTATCGACGTTTACATCAACTATCTGCGTTCGAAGATCGACAAGGGTTTCGACTCTTCGCTTATCCACACGGTTATCGGCATGGGCTATGTATTAAAAGAAGAATAATGACCATCCGCGACCGACTCTCCCTGCAGTTCACCCTGCTATCTGCCCTGCTGCTCTTCGTGGTGCTGGGGGGCATCTATGTGCTCACGGCGCAATACCGGCGGACCGATTTCCGGGCCCGTCTGCTGGACAGGGCGGTCACGCATGCCCAGCTTTTCCTTGCACAGGACAATATGTCGGCGGAAAAATTCCGCGACGTTCAAAAGAAATACCCGTTGTCGTTGCCCCAGGAAGTCGTCCGCATCTATGACGACAGTGACAAGCCGGTCTTCATTCAGAATGCGTCGTTCCAGTGGCCGCGGCCGGTCATCGACCAGGCGCGCAGGAACCGGTTGACGAGCTGGCAGGAAGGCGATAAGTTTACGTGCGGGCTCTATTATGTCGACAACTCCGGCAATTTCACCATCCTGGCATCGGCCGTCGACACCTTTGGACAGCAGGAGATGCAGCAGCTGTTTTGGGTGATGTTCGTCGCCTTTTTTATCAGCGTCTTTATCCTGTTCTTTGCCGGCCGGCTCTTTGCACAGATCGCGCTTTCCCCTATGATCAAGGTGATGAACGACGTGAAATTCATCCGCTCCACCAGCCTGGACAAACGGCTCAAGACCAAGACCGGCAAGGATGAGATCAATGAGCTGGCCGTCACCTTCAATAATCTGCTGGAGCACCTGGAGCAGGCCTTCGAGGCGCAGGGCTCCTTCGTGGCGCACGCTTCCCATGAGTTGCGGACACCGGTCACGGCCATTATCGGCGATGTGGAGGTCACGCTTGCCCAGCCCCGCGAGGCCGGCGAATACCGAAGTACGCTGGAAGGCGTTTTGGCCGAAGCGGAAAAATTAAGCGATCTCATCAATAATCTTTTCGAGCTGGCGCAGACGAATACCGGTATCACCGAGTTCCGCGAGCTCCGGCTGGACGAGCTTTTATGGCAGATAAAAGACGAGTGGAGCACGCGTTATCCCGACAGCCGCATCGAATTGCGCTATACGCTTCCGGAGGATACCCGCAAATACACGGTGCAGGCGAATAACTATCTTTTGTTTGTCGCAATCGGCAATATCCTGCGCAATGCGATCAAATTCTCCAATAACGGGATGGTGGAGTGTAGCCTGTATGTCCAGAACAACAATCCCGTGATCAGCATTCGTGATT